>CAYQYL010000006.1:0-43642 GCA_964421745.1 uncultured Muribaculum sp.
AATATTGATGCTATTCAGAACGGTATTTTTTTGCACTTCGGTTCTGAATCTATAAATATAATGGTAGTTACGTAAATCGGCGTCCTGCCGGACGCCATAGAGAGTGATCCTGTGTCCCCGCACGTGTCGCTTTGCTCCACGTACGAGGTTACTGTTTAATTGGCGTCCTGGTCGGACGCCATCTGTGTCGATGTGGTGAGGGTGGCACGTAGTCCGGAGTAGCGACATTGACGTCCGGAGGACGTTATTATTCGTAACCCGGTACGTGGAGCGGAGCAAAACGTGCCGGGTAGGAGTGGGGGGATGGCGTCTGAAGGACGCCGATTTACCTGATAGTTAAAGTCAACGCTTGTAATATAAGTAGATGTGGGTTGGTAGCTGCGTTGATCGTCGTCCTGGGCGGACGCCGGTGGGGCGTGCAGAGGTGGGGATAAAATACAGAAGTGGCGGAACCGGGTTGGTTCCGCCACTAAAGTATGATTTGTCGTTAAGGTTAAGTCAGATTACTTTACAACAACTTTCTGAGCAGCTTTGTCAGCAACTACAACGTAGAGGCCAGCTTCAACAGCAACAGTTGCATTGCCTTCGCCTGCAGCAACAGCTACACCAGCGAGGTTGTAAACTGTGAATGCACCGTTAGCTTCAACTGCGATAGCACCTACAAGACCTGTAGCTTTAACAGCGTTGTCTGCTGCAACTTCGTCGATTGCGCTTGTGTTGCCACCCTTACCGTCGGTCAGACGTATGTTCTTGAAGTAGATGTATGTTTCGGGATCTGAATCTTTCATGCCAACCCAGATGCGGTCGTTAGAACCAAATGTGCGAGCGAATTCGTGAGTAGCGAATGCTTCAGCGAGGTCGAACTGGTAAGCGGTGTAAGGAGTTTCGGGATCGAATACTTCTTCTTCGCCACAACCTTTCAGGCCATTTTCATCAACACCTGCAACAGCGGGAGCACCCTTAGAACCTTTGTCGATGTAATATGTGATAGAACGTACGTCAACAGAAGCTTTGTAGTCGAAAGCAAGGATTGTGTTTTCAACGGGAACGTTGGCTACCATGCTTGAACCGAAGAGTACGGGGTTGTAACCGTTGGGGTCACCGTCGTTAGTGATGTAAATGTCTTCACCTTCATCATCTTTTTCTGTCAAGAAGCATGCATTACCGGGTGTAAGTGTCATACCTACATCGCCTTTAGCACCAGATGCTTCAGCTTCAGCTTCAGCGAGTGTGAGAAGACGAAGACCTTTAACGCGGATTGTGATCTGATCCTGAGCATTCTGCCAAGAGTTGTGAACAATCCAAAGGTAAGAGCTTGCATCGATCCATTCCTGAGGAAGGTCTACTACACAGTAAACTGTTTTCCAATCGTCAGCAACAGTGTAATCAACAGACGGCTGGGTGAACAGGCCGGTGAATTCCTGATAGTAGATAGTAGAAGGACCAGAGTGGGGAGTGTCGGTGATGTAGTCCCAAGCGAGAATTTTATATTCTGCTTTGGTTACACCAGCAGCAGCCCAGCTTGCAGCGCCGCCAGAAACGGGAACGGGAACACCGGGACGGTCTTCTTTAGCAGCGAAGCCGGTTACGTTGGGTTTGCAAGTACGGAAATAGCGGGGACCTGAAGTCCAGTCCTGTTCGGTAGCGGGCCACCAGCCGTTTTCTGTGCACTGGCCGGCGAAAGCACCGTTAGCAAGACCAAGCTGTTCGTCAACTTTTTCTGCTTCTTCGTGCATGTATTTAACCATTTCTTCCGAGGTTGTACCGGCGTGAAGCGATTTGTAGAGTGTTTCGTCAGAGCCTTCGATGTGCCAAGACATGAAGTGACCACCAGCATCGGGCATAGCCAGAACACCGTCGCGGAAGAACATATTAACCTTAGCGAAAGACACGAGTGATGTGCCTATCATAGCAATGGTGAGTACTTTTTTTAACATAATGATGTTTTTTAGGTTTTAGAAAAAATGTTTGAGATTGGTAGGTAACAAATCACGATGCAAATATGGCTCGAAAAGTTGACTATGATTGGCGTGATTTGTTCTTTTTTTGTGCGCAAATTTGAAAAATTAAGGACTTTTTTAAGTGTAACGGCTTTGTAAAATGGTTTTTCTGCCGTTTAAATATGTTTTATAGCATGTTTTTTTGCGCGAACGCAGGGAGGCTAAACAGGCACGTAAATCGGCGTCCTTGACGGACACCATCAGGATGTTTTCTGCGTACCCCGCACGTATCGCTTCGCTCCACGTACGGGGTTACTGGTTAACCGGCGTCCTGGTCGGACGCCACCAGGGGTGCGTGCAGGCGTGAGGGAGCAAGGGATTTTTGTAGGTGCTGTTCGGTAACGCCAACAGAACATTTTCTCTTATGTATTTATGTCCTTATGTCTATTTCACGATCCATGATGTGTGTGGATAACGACAGAAGAACAAAAGGACAAAACTAAATATGGGAATATGGATGACAATGTGGAACCACAACGTGGTGGACAGGATGTTGCTTTTTAGAAAAAACAGAGGGGCTGTAAGCCGGGTTATGTAGCCGGCCGCGGGAGCCGGTTGTCAGTCATTTATCTACGCCGTGCGTTGCCGCGCGGCTGAAGCAGTCTACCCCCCGGCAATGGGCGAGCAACCCTTGAATGCCGGTATACTTGACCTTGCAGCCCATGAGGTGTGCGGCGACGGACATCGCTGTCCGACCCGGTGAGCTTTTACCTCGCCTTTTCACCCTTACCCTTGCGGGCGGTTGTTTTCTGTCACACTGCTCTGCTGTTGCCAACAGGTTTCCGTTAGGAACCATGGCGCTCTGTGCTGCCCGGACTTTCCTCTTGCCGCCCGGTTGTCGGCAAGCGACTGACCGCCCCTCTGTCTGTGGCGCAAAGGTAAGAAAAATTTTCTAAAGTTGGATGCTTACGACATATTCGCCATTATATGTTTGATTTAACTTTGCTTCTATATTTCTTATTGTAATAGCCCCGGATGAGAGCTGCCTCATGTTGATCATTAAATATATGATATTAGTGGTATCCTAAGCTTGTAAAAAAGTTTCAGGACCGAACAAATTGACCATCATGCGTTGGTAAAACTTGAATCTCCTACTTCCGGATGCAACATCAATATTCTTTCCCTTCAAATCCTTTTCTAAATCTCGGGCTGCGATAAACCCGAAGGAAACTAAAGGATTTTTACGATAGTACTCCAACATTACTTCGATGCAGGAGCGTATGATGATACGAGGCTCATAGTCGTTTGTTAGCAAGGAGTAGCGATCTTTGCTTTTTTCAACACCTTTCCAATAAAATTTTATTCCAAAAATTCATTTTCGAAACCCTCTACTTCCACTATATATCGTTTGTTGCTTTTGGTTGATCTGAAAGTCCATAAATCAATAATGCGAAGTGAGTTGTCCTTACTTCGCATTATAAATGATGGGGTATAAAATCCGTTTGTCATACTCACGGAAGTAGATACTGATACGAGGGAATTCTTAAACGTTGCCGATCTTCTATCGTAACGGCTTTGAGCTTAATTGCATCGGACACTTTGTGAACACCCTTGCATACCTTTGACGATGCAGAGCCAACAAATACCGATTTGTTCTTAGACGTTTTCATGCTATTTAGCTGTTTAGTTTTGTAAAGTTACGACTTTTTTCACAGCCGCAAAATTTTGTGATTGATATTTGCTAAACATATCAAGTGGCTGTCATGTTCGTTTTAGGGACGCAAATTGATTTTAATATTCATAATTCAGTTTAGAAATGAGTGTAGGTACCAATGAAGATTTACTCGAAATGTAGGGATGCTCCATGGAGCATCCTCTTGATATACAGTTAGACACAAATATTTACCAATCAAAGGTTTTAAATGCTAATTCTTTGACTATAAGGAGGATGCTCCATGGAGCATCCCTACATTGCGGACGATTTCGAAATTAAATGAAAAGCACAGGCTACCTATCGACAGGCGGCCTGTGCTGGCTGATTCTATTCTAACTTAACTACAATATTGAAAATATATAAAGCCTATTGGAATTATTATCGGGTTTTCCTGCTATAAGAATAGAATCGATGTTAGAAATTGTGTAATTGAGTTTCTTATTTTACTGCGATTTTGGCAGTGCGGTTGCCTGATTTGACAATGTACAGGCCGGCTGCACCAACGTTGATTTTTGCTGACGATTCGCGTGCTGTGATGAACAGGCCGGAGGTTGTGTAAACGGCAAACGGCTCGTTGGATTCGACATCTATTGTTCCGGCATGAGCTGTTACTTTGAGTCCGGGGTGGCGGTCGGCGATGTCGTCGAGTGCTGAAGTGGAGTTCAGTGCCGAGGTGAAGACATAGTTGAAACGTCCGCCTGGGGCGGTGTCGCCACTGACATAGAAGTCGAGTATGTTGCCGGGCTGCTGCATATTGTCGTTCCATTTGAACTCGAAGTCAACATCGTCGGAGAGTGAGAGTGCGGTTTTGGGAACTGCAATTTCGAGAACATTGTTGTTGACAACGTAGGCGGCGCGAGCCGTAGCGGTCCATGACCAGTCGGTTCCGTTGGCTTTTTCGATGATGACTTCGGCGGTTGTCGGGCTAACGCGGTTGATTACGTAGTCGTAGCCCTGCCAGCCGGTTTCTTTGCTGCGGTCGGTGTCGATGAAGAGCTGCATCCAGGCATTGTCGGTAATCGGGGTGAGCTTTTCGGCTGTTTCGACACGGAAGTAGACATAGTCTTTGTCGTGGGTGACCTGAGCGCCTACAATGTCGTTGCGGCCGGTGTTGTCGGTGTAATGGAGCGGTCCGTAGCCGTCGTGGTCGCGGTGGAACACGTTGCCGCGGTAGGCTTTGTAGAGGGGAAGAACGCCATTCCACTGTCCGGCCTGACCGATTTTAATGGTTTTGGGTTCAGACACTTCCTGTGGAGCATCCATGCCTTTGAAGCGGCGAACGTTGTCGACAAGCTGAACATAGTAGGCATCGCCGTGTTCTCCCCATTCCTTGACGGGTTCGATGTCGCGCGAGTGGAGCCAGTCGTATTGGTCGACGAAGGAAAGAGGATCGCTCCAGCCGTGCGATGAGTTCCACATGCCGGAGTGGAATTCGTTCCAGCCGGTTACGAACACAACCTGCGGGTCGAGAACATCGATAGCGCGATTCCATTGTTCCTGGAAGTTGGCGCCATAAAGATAGGCATCTTCGCGCTTGTCGAAACCGTTGGCATAGGTGTAGTTACGCCCAAAGGTGTTGGCAAGGTTGAATGCACAGCAGTGGCCGCCGCTTGCTTTGCGGGCGTTTTGTGCAACGCCGACTGTGCACTGCTCGGGTTTGTAGGTGCCGCTACTGTTTTTTTTGTAGGTGAAACCGTGGGTGGGCATAACTTCGAGCCACGCCCATGCCTGTTGAGTGGCGCCTTGACCGTTGACATAGTCGGGCATGTTACGGCGGAATGTGAAGAAGTTCTTTATTGCTTCGTCGGTTGCAGAAGTAGTGAGGGCGTCGGGCCATGCCATGATCATTGGCTTGCCGTCGAAGTAGAACCAGAGGTCTTTGTATTTGCCGGCGCTATAGATGTGGTTGTAGAGGTTGCGGAGCGACGAGTTTGTGTTGTTGTTGGCCCCAAAGGGAAGCATGAAGGCTACTTTAGGCACATTAACACCGTCGGCCATTGCCTGCAGCCAGGTCTGGCATAGAGCTTCGAACGACTCGCCCCAGAGGAATGTGCCGTTAGTGCAGTCGAAGAACACTACGTCGACACCGGCATCGGCCAGCATCTCGGCGTGTTTGCGCAGAACCCAGGTGTCGGTGGTCTGGTAGTAGCCGTAGAGCGATTCACCCCAGAAAAATACACCGGGTTTACGTGAGCCGCCCCATGCCGGGTGATTGTAGTCCTTTATTGCATCGGGGAATTCAGCGAGAACGTGGGGAATGTTCTTCACATCCACGTTAGGATCGTGACGGAGATTATGCCAGGTCCAATAGAACATGGCTACAATTTTGTCGCGTTTCTGAACTGTTTCCGAATGGTCGCGCACTTTGCGGCCGAGTTTGTCGGCAAGCGCCCAGTTGTCGCTTTCAGTTGTTTTCTGAGCCGGAGCCTGAGTTGCAGAGGCGCAGAGAAGTATTGAGGGAAGAATGAATTTATATAGTTTCATAATAAGTATTAATATACGGTTACTTTAGATGAGCCTGAGGCAGAAGTGACGATGTAAAGTCCCGGAGAAGGAATCTCGACAGTGGCTGAAGAGTCGGCACCGGCAACTGCAACGCCGGATAGGTTGTAGACAGTGAATGGCGATGCAGATTCAACGTGGATAGCGCCCTTGAGAGGAGTGACTTTCATTTCGGCCGACACAGTGGCGTCGGAAATGGCCGACTGCGACAGGTTCCAGGAGTAGCTGTAGGCGAAGCGGCGGTTGGGAGCGGTGTCGCCGTCGGTGCAAAGGTCAAGGATGTTGTCGAGTGCCTGAGGGTTGTCTGCCCATTTGAAATAGATTCCGTTTTCAGCCGAAGTGTCGATTCCGAGTTTCGAAACCGGTATTGTCACGACAAGACGATTGGCGTCGGTTGTGAACGACAGGTCGGCAACTGGTTTCCACGTCTTGGTATCAGCGTCGTAGGCTTCGAGAGTTGTTGTGCCGGTAGATTTAACCGAACGGTTAACAATGAAATCGAAACCATGCCAGCCGGTTGAGAAATCGCGGTCGGCGTTGATGAACAGGAGCATCCAGTTGGGGTCGGTGCTGGGTGTGAGGTTATCAGCGGTTTCAACGTAGAAACGGATATTTTCGCCGTCTATTGCAACTTTTGTCGTAACAATGTCGTTACGGCCTGTTGTGTTAGTGTAATGGGTTTTGCCGTAGCCGTGATAGTCGCGATGGGCAACGTCGCCGAATGTATCGAAATAGATTTCAGAAACCTGATCCCATTTAGCCCAGTCGGCTGCTGAATTGAAGCTGTAGGACGACAAAGCTTCGGGAGCCTGGCGCACACCTTTGTAACGGCGGATGTTGTTAATCATCTGCATATAATAGTTATCGGTGTAGCCGCCTTTCATGGGCGAGATTGTGCGGTTGAATTCGGCGTTATATTGGTCAACGAAGAAGAAATCGTTAGGGCGACCCATGAAGTTGTCGGTGTGGGTGCAGAACATGCCTGCAATCCATTCGTTCCAGTCGTTGAGATAGACCATGTCGGGGTCGATCGACAGAGCTTCGTCCCAACGCTCCTGGAAATAGAGTCCGAATCGTTCAGGGTTGGCCTGAAGTTTACGGTTGATCAGCTTCTTGTTGGGCATGTCGTACTGGTTCAGTGAGGGTTCGCCGCCCTGAAGAGTCCATGTTTTGCCCACCATTGTGCTTGAGTGCTGCGCGGGAGTTACAGCCATCATTTCTTTACGGCCGTTCTTTTTGCCAATACGTTTATCGATGTTTAGATTCTGAACAGACTTATCATGCATATCATAGCCGAAAAACCAGTAGCCGTCTTTGCCAAGGGGCTGTTCGGAACGATCGAAATCGTAGCCACGTCCCCACCACATGTTGCGGAGGGTGAAGAAGTTCAGGAAGTCGTCGCCGTAGATAGCGTCGTCGCGGTCGGGATCTTCGTTTTCCGGTGGATTGCTGTTGTAGAGGAACAGGGGCTTGCCGTCCCAGTAGAACCAGAATTCGGAGTGACGTCCCGGGCGGTAGTAACGGTCGAATATCCAGTTGGCGATGCGTGCCGGTTTTCCATTGTAGACCCAGAAACATACTTTCGGAACTTTATTGCCTTCGGCCTGCATTTCGTGCATCACTTCGAACAGCGTGTCCCACTCGTCGAAATAGGTAACGCCGTTGGTGCCGTCGAGAACGAGAAGATCGACCCCGGCATCGGTGAGCATTGAAATATCTTTTCGGATCACATACTTGTCGCGGCTGAGGAAGTAACCGTTTTCCGGTTCACCCCAGTGGCAGGTTCGTTCAATCCACAGCGGATGCCAAGGGTCGAACCGAGCTGTCGGATCTTGCTGAAGTATTTTGGTTACGTCGCTCGGACACTGTGTGTTGTAGTAACCGTCGGAGTGCCAAGTGACGTAAAAGATAGAAACAATGCGCTCTTTGTCGGTTTTCAGAGGATCGGTTTCAGAGGTTGGAAGGATGCGGTCGAGATCGTCGATAGCAACCCAGGTGTCAGGATAAAGATCGACTGTCTCTTTTGCATCTGCCGTTGTCAGGGCAGAAACAGAGAGGAGAATGGGGAGAATGACTTTGTGTAAATGCATGTGATATAGATTGGTCGTATGATCAGAAAGTCCATTTATAACGATAGTTGAAACGACGGTTGGGAGCTGTGTCGCCGTCGGTGCAGAGGTCGATCACTGTTTCGAGCGATTGAGGATTATCGGCCCATTTAAAGTCGAACTGGCCCATTTTGGTTTTGCCGTTTACAATAGCGATAGGAACCGATAGCTCCAATTCATTGCCTTTTACTGCGAAAGGAACTTCTGCAATTTTAACCCAGCCTGTAGGCTTGTACTGCAGAAGGGCAGTGTGTCCGGGTGCAGATGCCTGGGCTGTGGTGAGCATATAATCGTAGCCATACCAGCCGGTCTGTTGGTCGGAATCGACATTTATGAACAGTAACATCCAGTTCGGATCGGTCGACGGAGTCATGGCACTGTCGGTGCGGACATAAAAATAGGCGTTTTTTTTGTCGAAGGCCACCTTAGAGGCGACAATGTCGTTTCGGCCTGATGTGTTGGTGTAGTGAAGGCCTCCGTAGCCGGGGTGGTCGCGGTGGGCGACATCGCCGCGAGTGTCGCGGAATTCATTTTTGACTTTTGCCCATTCGTCGAACTTACCGTCAATTTTCATGCCGATGCGTTTATTGGCAACGGGAATCGGGCGCACACCTTTGTAGCGGCGCATGTTCTGGATGAGCTGCATGTAATAGTTGTCGGTGTAGCCACCTTTCATTGGCTGGATTGTTCGGTTGAATTCAGCGTTATACTGGTCAACGAAATAGAAGTCGTTTACACGTCCGAGAAAATCAATCATCACTGAGTCGCCGTTTTGCTGAACGTGGGGATTTTTAAATTTTCCGGCGGTCCATTCGTTCCAGTCGTTTAGATAAATCAAATCCGGGTCGATCGAGAGAGCTTCATCCCAGCGATCCTGGAAATAGATGCCGTAGCCTGTGGGATCTTTTACAGTTTTGCCGAGCCAAGGCACATAAGCGCTGTCGGGCATGTCGTACTGATCCAATTTCGGTTCGCCTGTAGCAACGCGCCAGCTCTTTCCGGTTGTCGAAATTGAGTGCTGAGCCGGGGTAACAGCCACCTGTTCGATGCGGCCGTTGTGGTGCGATGCACGTTCTTCAGGAGTGAGTCGGGCAACATTCGGATCGTTCATCTCATAGCCGAAGCACCATGAATCGTCGGCGCCCGCATAGCGTTTTCCGTTCCACATGTAGTAGCCCCACCACAGGTTGCGAAGAGTGAAGAAATCGAAAATTTCAGGGTTGTATTCGCCGGGGTTGTCATATGTGCCGTTGGCGTCGAACGATGGGTCGGCATTGTAGCAGAGCAGAGGTTTGCCGTCCCACATGAACCACAGGTTTTCGTAGCGACGCGGTTTGTATATTTTTTCGTAAAGAGAGTTTACAACTTTAACAGGGTCGCCGTTGAACGACCAGAAACACATCTTAGGAACTTTGTTGCCTTCGGCAATCATTTTTTCCATTGTATTGAAAAGAACTTCCCATTCTTTCCAGTACAATACTCCGTTTGTGACGTCGAGGAAAAGGAGGTCGATTCCGGCATCGGAGAGCATCGACATGTCTTTACGGATGATATATTCGTCCTGACTGAGGAAGTAGCCGTCTTCAGGCTCGCCCCAATGGAGCGACCAGGCTTTCCATGCAGGATTGTAAGTTTCGAAACGAGCGTTGGGGTCTTCTTGCAGAGTTTTAGTTACGTCGCCCCCGTAGGTAGTGGCGTCTTTTTTGTGGTGACCCTGAGTATGCCAGGTTATATAGAAAATGCCCGCAGTGCGGTCTTTGTCGTTGCGTAAGGGTGTTTGCGCAGCAGTCGGCATGACGCGGCCGAGGTCATCAGTCGCAACCCAGGTGTCTGCATATATGTCGACAATTGTGTCGACGGGCTGTTTATCAGATGTTAAGGCATTAGCCATCCGGACGTTGCCGAAAAGCAGTATAATCACTAAAATCCTGTATATTACATTGTTTGTCATGTTCCGGGAGGCACTATTTGGCAGAGATTGGTTGGAAAAAGAAAGGGGACGCACGATTGTTCGTCTATACAGCGCACATAGCGTGCGTCCCCGTAGTAGTGTTTAATTAAGCTTCAATAGAAGTCTTATTTGGGAAGGTTGAAAGTCTTGGAAATAGCTTTCATCTGTTCGTCGGACATTCCTTCGGGTTCGAAGCCCATGCATTTGGCGTCCATGTAGATTATAGCGCTCTTAACGAGAGTGTCAATCATGTCGAAAGCTTCCATAACGTTTTCGCCGACAGCGAAAACACCATGTTTTTCCCACATTACGACGTCATAGTTGTCGTCGATAGTCTTGATAGTAGCTTCAGCGAGTTCGTTGGTCGAAGGCATCATGTAGGGAACGATACCGAGGCCGCGGGGGCAGAACGCCTTTGTTTCGGGAATCATGCTCCACAGGATGTTTGTCAGTACATCTTTCTCAAGGAATTTTGGATTGTGGCTCATAGCAACCAGTTCGATGGGGTGGGTGTGAACCGATGCTTTGTAGGTAGAACCTTTGCCGATGAGATAGTTGTGAACTGCCAGGTGAGAGGGAAGCTCTGAAGTGGGTTTAACGTTTTTGTCGGCGATTATTACATAGTGGGCGCAGTCGTCGAGTATGCGGATGATAGAACCGTTGTCCATGGGCCAGCGGGCGAGGTCGCGCATACGGCGGTTTGTGCCTTTGCAATAGAAGTAGCAACCCTTCAGGTTGGGAAGAGTCATGCCGATAGCCACCGGTTCGGTGAGAGCGGGCATAGCGCGGATAGCGTCGTCAACCTGATCGGTTATGTTTACAGTGATATTACCGCCGTTGCGTTCAGCCCAGCCTTTTTGCCAGAGGTAGCCAGCAACTTCTGCTACATCGTTTACTTCTTTAGCGAGAGCAGGACGATTGTCGAGAATTGATTGTGACATAATTGATTAAATGTGATTTGAAATCCGGCTAAAACCGGAGTCGTTTTTTATCAGATTAACTGCGGCAGGAAGCAGGAAATAATCAGGACCACGATGCCAATAACGAGCACGGTGATTGTTTTTTTCGAGCAGCCTTTCCATTCATTAAGGATGATTCCCCAGACGTTTGAGAACACGACATTGAGCGCCATCAGGATGCAGAATGAGAGTGTCATCAGTGTGGGTGAATCGGTGAGGAATCCTTTACCGAGAGCAAGTCCGAAGAACTGACTGTACCACAGTGCACCGGCAAGCAGACAGAATATGATGTTGTTGCCCATTACGGCGCCTTTCCTGTAGTCGCCCCAGGTGTTGTTTTTGCTGTTCTGATAGAAGCAGTAGACAGCGTTGGTGACAAATCCTCCTAATGTTACCAGGAATGTGGCGGGCAGAGTGCTGAACATCGGATCTGTCAGTTCGCCGAAGTTGATTCCGCTACCGAATTCCAGGCCGACGTTGAAGCAGCCGCTCATGAAGCCGGCAAGCAGGGCGATAACAATTCCTTTGGGGAAATTGAAGTCTTTGACTGCAGCTTTCTTTTCCTCCTCGCTCAGCGATGCGGCTTTCATTGAACCGGCAACACCGATGATTGCGATACCGATGAGTGTTACGACAACGCCGAGTATAACAGCAAAAGTCAGCTGACTGAGCGGATCGTTTTCGGGGAAGAAAATGTTAAGAAGAACCGGACCCATGATTGTGCCGAGGCCGGCGCATGTTCCAAGGGCGATTGATTGTCCGAGTGCCACACCGAGGTAGCGCATCGAAAGACCGAATGTCAGACCTCCCACACCCCAAAGAACACCGAACAGGATTGTCATCCAGATGTTGAAAGAGGGAGTGGTGGTGAAGAGCTCACTGAATGTGTGACCTTCGGGCACAGCAAGAAGTGCACCGAGGAAGGGGAGTATAAGCCATGCGAAGACACCCTGCACGATCCAGTAGCTTTCCCAACTCCATTGTTTGATTTTGTTGATGGGAACGTAGCAACTCGACTGACAGAATGCGCCGATGGCTATAATCAGAAGTCCAATAATGATGCTCATAGCTTATAAAAGTTGATAATCAGCTGTATGGAAACTACACAGTATTCCACACAGCTGATTATGCATTATTGATTAGTTACGTTTTGAAGTAACTTCGCGTTCGTATTTCTGAACTTCGGGAATGTATGTTTCGCCAACGGGAACGTTGTTCTTGAGGCAGAACATGTCGTAAACGGCGTTCCAGGGGAGAGCCTTGCATTCTTCGAGCAGGCCGAGGCGTTCGAACTTCTTGTCTTCAGCTTCGTATTTGCGGAGAAGTGCGAGGGGTTCGAGCATTGCGCGGAGCATGCATTTCTGAGCTGCACGTGTACCGATAACATAAGCACCGATGCGGTTGAGTGTGCCGTCGAAGTAGTCAAGACCACAGTGAACGCGGTCGAGAGCGTCGCAACGAACGATTTCGCTGAAGAGATCCATTGTGGGGTCGTCCATGATGGTAACGTGGTCAGAGTCCCAACGAACGGGGCGAGAAACGTGAAGCATCAGTTCGGGAACGAACAACAGCATTGAAGATACTTTGTCGGCAACGCTTTCGGTCGGGTGGAAGTGGCCTGTGTCGAGGGTGATCATCATGTCGTTTTCGGTAGCGTAGGCTGTGTAGAAGTCGTTAGAACCTACAGTGTAGCTTTCAAGACCGATACCGAACACTTTCGACTCAACGCAGTCTTTCATGTTGTCGTATTTCTGAGCGAAAATCTGATCGAGAGAGTCTTTGAGAAGTTCGCGGTAGAGCATGCGGTTAACTGTGAGGTCTTTAGAACCGTCGTGTACCCATGTGTTCATGATACAGGGATCGCCCTGAGCTTTACCGATTTCTTCAGAGATAGCGCGGCAGCGTTTTGAGTGTTCGATCCAGAAGTCGCGGATAGCTTTGTCGGGATTCGACAGCGAGAGGTCGCCGCTGAGGGGGTGAGAGAATGAAGTTGAGTTGAAGTCGAGTTTTGTGTTGTTTTCTTTACCCCACTGGATCCAGCTCTGGAAATAAGAAGCGTCAACTTTGTCGCGGTCAACTACTTTGCCCTGAAAATCACCGTAGATTTCGTGGAGGTTGAGGCGGTGTGTACCGGGGATGAGCGATTTAGCGTAGAGGATGTCGGCGCGGAGTTCGTCGATATTGCGAGCTTTACCGGGATAGTTACCGTTAACCTGGATACCACCGGTGAGCTGTCCGCCCTGGTTTTCGAAACCGGCTACATCGTCAGCCTGCCAGCAGTGCATGCTGATGTGGAAGTTTTGCATCTGGTCGAGAACTTTGTCTGTGTCGACACCAATTGCGGCATAGCGCTGTTTGGCTAATTCATAAGCCTGTTCAACTGATTGTTTCATGAGAATTGGGTTTGATAATTATTGGTTTGTGATTATTGTTTTTTGTTTTTGAGGTATTTTTCGTAAGCGGCAGCCCAAACTTCTGCATCTTTGGGTTCGAAACGTTCGGTTTCGATTGCTTTGGCAATAGTTGCACGAATTTCGGCGAGATCTTTTACAGCGCCGTCGGCTTGTGCCTGAATCATGATGTTGCCAAGTGCTGTTCCTTCAACCGGACCGGCTACGACAGGTACGCCAACTGCGTTAGCTGTCAGCTGGTTGAGGAGTTTGTTGCGGCATCCGCCTCCAATTACGTGGAGAATGTCGAGGTTCATGCCGCTGAGTTCTTTGAGCAGCAGGAACACTTCGCGGTAGCGCATTGCAAGTGAGTCAAAGATGCAACGGGCATATTCAGCCGGAGTTTCCGGAACAGGTTGACCGGTTTCGCGGCAATAGTCTGCGATAGCTTTAAGCATCGAGTCGGGCATTGCAAAACAAGCTGCATCCGGATAGATGAATGAGCGGAAGGGTTCGATCTTTGTGGTTTCAGCGATGAGCTGGCCGTAGTCGGTTTCGATTCCGTTCTGTTTCCATTCGGCGCGACAGCGTTCGAGAAGCCACATTCCGCATATGTTTTTAAGGAATCGAGTTGTTCCCTGAATACCACCTTCGTTTGTGAAGTTTTCTTGTTGAGAACGTTCGGTGATAATGGGGTCTTCACTTTCGATACCCATCAGGCTCCATGTGCCAGAACTGAGGTAAGCGAAGTCTTTGCCCATAGCCGGAACTGCCGCAACAGCCGATGCTGTATCGTGGCCGGCAACGGAAACAACAGGTACAGCGCCAAGGCCTGTCAGATCCTGCATTTCCTGAGTCAGTGTGCCGAGTTTATCGCCGGGGTAAACGATTTTTCCGAATTTGTCTTCAGTGAGGCTGAGAGCTTCTAGCAGTTTGGCATCGAGCTTCTTTGTCACAGGGTTGAGCATTTCGGATGTGGATGCGATTGTGTATTCTGTCACAGCGTTGCCTGTCATCATGTAGCCCAGTGCATCGGGGATGAACAGAATTTTGTCGGCAGCATCCATTGCTACCCAATTCTGACGGCGCAGAGCCGAGAACTGGAACAGCGAGTTGAAGTTCATTACCTGGATACCGGTTATTTTGTAGACTTCTTCAGCAGGAATTTGTTTGAAGAATCTTTCGGGCTCGCCCATTGTGTGGGGGTCGCGATAGCTTACAGGGTTGCCGAGAAGTTGACCGTTTTTGTCAACAAACACGAAATCGACACCCCATGTGTCAATACCGATTGAACGAACGTCGATACCACGGCGTGCTGCTTCGCGAAGGCCACCCAGAATTTCATCGTACAGTGCGTACAGATCCCAGTAGTAGTGTCCTCCGGTGCGGATGATTTTATTCGGGAAACGTGCAAGTTCTTCGAGCTCAAGTTTGTCGCCCTCAAGGGTGCCGAGAATAACTCGTCCGCTTGTTGCGCCGAGGTCAACGGCCAGATAATGTCTTGTTGTTGTCATGCTATTTGATTGGAATAGTTAAGTTGATTAGCAATTTTGTTTTGGCCTAAGCCTATTGTCGACCTGCTAAAAGTGCGACAAACGGCAACGAGCGCTGAAGCGCCGTTGTCGCAAGTCAGAAAAGTAGTGTGTCAGGTCTTAACATGGTTTGTATTTCAGGGTGCTGTTAGAAACAGCGATGAATTGATGTCGCAAATTTAATCACACAAGGTGAAATGGAATGTTTAGGGTGAACTAAATCTTATGTCATTTGTTCCATGTGCCGTAATAGCACAAATTCGAAATACGGCTCCAGAACGTGTTTATTTCGGTTTTTTATGTTAAATGTGTTTCAGACGGAGATTTGCAGTCAAAAAAATCCTAACCCGCAGCCATTATTTGGCATCTTCTTTTGGACCTCCGCCGACATAGTCGCGTGGCGACACTCCAAAGTGTTTTTTGAACAGGCTTGAGAAGTGTGACTGGGTTCCGAAACCACAGATGTCGCTGATTTCACCAATGGTGTGTTGTTTTGTCAGCAGCAATTCTGCAGCTCTGTTCAGTCGGCACATTCGCAGCAGGTCGTTGGGTGTGACGCCGGTGAGCATTTTTATTTTCCGGTAAAAATTTGTGCGCGAGAAACCAAGATCTTTGCCCAGAATGTTTACATTCAGTTCTGAGTTGGACATATTTTCGTTGATGTACGCGTACAGTTTCGAAAGGAATTTTCTGTCGAGCGGGTTCAGTTCTTCTTCTTGTTCGAGTCGGTCTGAGGAGTCGCCGGCCGATTCAAGGGTGTGGATCTTGTTGCGTTCCTGGCGAGCAATTATATTTTCCACCATCGACTGGATCACTTCAGGGTTAAATGGCTTGTCGATGTACATGTCGGCACCTACTTTGAAGCCATGGATGCGATCTTCGTCGAGAGTCTTGGCTGTGAGAAGAATAACGGAGATTGAACATGTGTCCATGTCTGTTTTTATGCTCTTGCACAGTTCGTAACCGTTCATCTGAGGCATCAAGATGTCGGAAATGATCACGTTAGGCATTTCACGTCGTGCGATTTCAAGGCCTTCCGCGCCATTTGTAGCGGTGAATACCTCATATTTGTCGCGGAACATGTTGGCTTCGAATTCAAGCAATTCTTCGTTGTCTTCAACCAACAGTATCCGTGGTTTTTCGGTGTCTATTTCTTCTGTTGAATCGTCGGAAGTGCTTTCTCCGGCTGGCTCGTCGATGTTTTGTGATGTAACGTCGTAATCCTTAACATCATTGGCTGATTTGTATTCGTCATCATTAAAGGCTGCGTCATCGACAGGAATGGCCACTATGAACGTCATGCCTTTGTCCGGATTCTTTCGAGGAGTGATTGTGCCTTTATGGCAAGCTACAAGCTCTTTGACGTAGCTCAGACCGACTCCATATCCATTGATGCTTTCTTTGGCCGTGCGATTGAGCAGGCGACGGAAACGCTGGAACAGTCGTGGAACTTCAGAATCAGACATTCCGATGCCGTCGTCGATCACCTGAATCTCCATGTAGTTGTGGTCGGTTGCCTTGTTGAATCCTTCCGGTAGCTTGGTGATTTCGAGTTTTATAATGATGTGTCCATTTTCCGGCGTGTACTTGGTGGCATTGAATAGAAGATTATTTACAATCTTTTCAATTTTATCATAGTCATATGTGCAGACATATGATTTGTAGGGTGATACAAATTCAACCGACTGTCCCTTTTCGGCCGCATAAATATTGTAGATGCGCACTATGGATTCGAGTTGGGCTACGCAATCGTATGTGCCTACTTTCAGAGGCAGTGTGTCTTGCTGCACTTCGTGGAATTTAAGCAACTGATTAGTCAGGCTAAGCAAACGGTCTACGTTTCGGTCGATGTAGTCGAGAGTCGATTCGATCTTTTCGGGCGCCATTGACTTTATGTTGTTGCGAAGGTATTTCACGGGCGCGTATATGAGCGACACGGGTGTTCGTATCTCGTGTGACAGGTTGTTGAAGAAGTTAATTTTTCGTTGAGTGTTGTCGCGTTCTTTCAGCACCTGTTCTTCAGCCATCATGTAGCGTCGTCGTTCAAGGCGAATGCGCAGGTAGAGGTGGTTGAAAAGAACGATAAGCAGTATGAACATCAACGCATAGGCGAATTTTGCCATTGGGTGAAGCCACGGTGATGGTGTGACTTTGAGTTGAATCAGATCGGTTGGCTCGCTCCATACATCGTCGGTGCGGCTTTTCACTTTCAAAGTGTATTCTCCGGCCGGCAGGTTAGAGTACAGAGCCTGGTTGTGATTGCCTGAAATTATCCAGTCTTTGTCGAAGCCGTCGAGTTTGTAGGCGTATTCGAGCGGCGTATCGTACGACAATCCGGCAAATTCAAGACGAACGCTATTGTCTTTGTGGCCAAGCGAAACATGTTTCATCGCCGAATAGTCGGGATGATATTCTTCGTTGTTGTCAATTTCGTGGTGGTTGAGGAGCGTTAAGTTGGTGAGATAAAGCGGTGCCGTCGGGTTGTTATGGGTCATATTGGCCGGCACAATCTGCTGCAATCCGGAGTTGCCGCCAAAATATAAGTTTCCGTAGTTGTCCGCGTAGCAGCTTTTTTCGTGATATTGATTTCCGATCGTTCCGTTAGCTTCCAGATAAGTGTTCATTTTGCCTGACTGTGGATTGTAGCGATACAATCCGTAGGAAGAACTCAGAAACAGGTCGTTATCGGGGCCTTCAAGGATGCCTACGATATCGTTTGATTCAAAGCCGCTATGATGAGTGAGTTTGCGGGTGTTGGTGTCGTAGCTGAAGAGTCCACGGCCATATGTGCCAATCCAAAGTTTCCCGTCGGAGGCTATCAGAAGGTCGATCGCCGAAGCGCATGGCGATGTGTGTACGGGATCGAACGGCGTTATAGCTAAAGTGTTGGTGTCAACAGTGTAAAGGCCTGATCCATAAGCAGAGAAAAGCAGGTGGTCGTTGTCGAGTCGCCGTATGCAGGTGACATTGTCGGCTTTCGGAGGCCAAAGATTGTCAATAAATTCGACATCAGGCGAATACACGTTTATTCCCTTTTGGGCAAGGCCTATCCATATACGGCCTGATGCGTCTTCTGTTGCGCAAACAACATCGGTTACAGAAGGAAATGTACGTAGATGTGTAAGTGAACCGTCAGGATTTATTTGGCACACGATCAAGTCGTTATTGTACCCAATCCAGAGTCTGTTGTGTGAGTCGCAAAAAACTTCCTGGGCAAAGTCTGTGGGGTATTTGGCGAGCCAGGGTGTGTTTTGCCGTGTGTAGCGCCGTGTTTGTTCGTTAACGGGGTTAAATGAAACGAGTCCGTTATAACGTGTTCCGATCCAGAATCGGTTTTCGCTGTCGTTTGTGATACGCGTCACGAACTCTCCTTTGAAAGTGTTGCAAAGGTTGCGATCGGCGTTGAAAGTTGGCTGACGGTTGGGGAGGATATAATAACCATTGTCAAATGTTCCTACCCAGATGTTCTTGTCGCGGTCGATGAAAGTGGTGGTTATGTCGATAGACGACAGGTCGGAGAGGTTGGCACCGTAAAGCTGGTTTTCGGTGTGCCCTGTCAGAGGGTTGTAAACCAACAGACCCTTCGACGAAGAACTGACCAGCAGTAAACCGTTGCCAAGTTGGGTGATGTTGTATATTTTGTTACCCTTTAGGAAGGCGTCGTTCTGATTGTATTCCAACGCCTTCGTCGCTGGGTTTAGTCGTAGCAGACCCTTGTCTGTTGCTGCTAATACAATATTATTATATTTAATAAGGTGATTGACTGTGACCGATTCGGGAATTTTCACCGATATTATCGGTTTGAGCCGGTTGTTGCAGCACATGATGTTGTCCTCGTCGGCTACCCATAGCATCCCGTTCTGATCTTCCAGAGCTGCATGAACTGTTTTGGGGCTTGAAACCCGTTTGTATAGCTTGTGTTCGAGTGTGTCGATCTCATACACACCTTTGCTTCCATAGCAAAGCATGTGTTGATTGTGTTTGATGAAGCCGCCTATGTAAATCTGGCTGCTCGAATTGGTGTCGGCTGCTGAATAGAAAGTGAAGTTGTTCTTTCCGGTAGGTTTTGAAGCTACGCCTCCATAGGTAGCGATCCATAGTTTGCCGTCGGCCATTTCTAGGGCTGTGATATGGTTGTTCGGCAGCGAAGTCTGGCTCTCCGATGTGTTGAAATAAACGTCGTATCCTTCAAGGCCGTTGCAACGCGAAAGACCGTTGGCTGTAGCAATCCAGACGAATCCGAGTTCATCCTGAGTGAAATCGTTTACGTGCAGGTTTGACAACGTCTGGCGCTGGAAGGGCTGTTGTGCGGCGTTCAGCTCTACCGGAGAATATGTGGCAAAAAATGTGGCGGCGAGTGTTGCCGCGATTGTTTTGTTTATGGTATTCATGCAGGTTAAAGCCTCGTGTAGACGTACGAGGTAGATACAAAGGTAGTGTATTTTTTTTAATTAAAAATTGGTGATGTTGTTTTTCTGGTGTTAAAATCCGCTATGAAACAAATGTGCAAAAAAAAGAAACAATATCACCGCCGGTTAGCACGCGGCTGATATAATTCGGACGCGCGAAATAGCGAGGCTATCTATATTTGCATAAATTTGCCATGCGTTAAATAGTATGACAACAACTAACACTAATCAATATCACTCTAAAAAACACTACATGGAAAAGCTTAAGAAAAGTTGTACATGGATGTCGCTTGCTATGTTGGCTTGCTGCTCTGTCGATGCCAGTGCTGCTCTGACTGAAACCAAGCTCGCGCCGACCCGTATCATCTGGATGTCGGACTCGACCGGTGAGCAAATCAAGCATCCCGAAATCCTTCTCGAAGAGTTTATCGGACAGGTGTCGACTGCCGACCCTAAGATTGTGGTTATGCGCACAACCGACGATAAACAGGCTTCTATTCTGCTTGACTTCGGAAAAGAAATTAATGGCGGACTGAAAATCTATTCGGGAATGGGCAAAACCAATAAGCCTATCGCTTTGCGTGTCCGTCTTGGCGAATCGGTGACTGAGGCTATGTCCGATCCCAACACTCCCGGCAATCCGCAGAATGCGAAGAACGAACATTCGCTCCGCGATTTCGTCACACACTCTCCATGGCTCGGAAGCATCCGTTGCGGCGATTCCGGTTTCCGTTTTGCTCGCATCGACCTCCTCGACAAGGATGTCGACTATCTGCTACGCTACGTTGAAGGCGTTCAGGTGCAGGACGACGCTCCAATGGTTGGTTCGTTTGAATGTTCCGATCCTCGTCTGACCGACATCTGGAACACCGGCGCACGCACTGTTCAGCTTTGTCTGCAGGATTATCTCTGGGACGGTATCAAGCGCGACCGTCTTGTCTGGCTCGGCGACACACACCCCGAAGTGATGGCTACAAACGTAGTTTTCGGCGAAAACGATGTTGTCAACCGCTCGCTCGACTTCGGTGTGCAGGATGCTCCGCTTCCCCGCTGGATGAACGGCTATAGCGCTTATTCGCTCTGGTGGCTCATCTCGCAGCACGACCTGATGCTTCACCACGGCAACAAGGCATACTACGACAAGAACCGCGATTACATTCTCGGCCTGACAAAGCAGGTTGACGCGCTTGTCGACAAAGACGGCAAGGAACATCTCGACGGTGTTCGTTTTCTCGACTGGCCTACCTCGGAAAATCCGGAAGTGATCAACTCAGGTCTGCACTCTCTTATTGTAATGACAATGAACGCCATGGACAACCTTGGTAAAATGACAGACGACAAGGAACTGCAGAAAGTTGCCACCGACTGTCTGAAACGCCTTAAGAAAGTTAAAGCGCAGGATTGCGGCAATTCACAGGCTGCTGCTCTTATGGTTCTCGCCGGCCAGGACAAGAAAGACGGTGAAGTAGCCAAAGTGATCCTCGAAAACGGTCCTGACGGATTCTCTACTTTCTATGGCTACTACATGCTCGAAGCCCTTGCAAAAGCAGGCTACTACAAGGAAGCACAGGATCTGATGAGCAAATACTGGGGTGCGATGCTCGATTTGGGCGCTACCTCATTCTGGGAAGACTTGACCTACTCGCAGGCAGCCGATGCCGGCCGTATCGACGAATTCGTTCCCGCAGGCAAACGCGATATTCACGCCGACGGTGGTGCTTACTGCTATGTCGGTCTTCGTCTGAGCCTCTGCCACGGTTGGGCTTCGGGTCCGACACCATGGCTTACGAAATATGCTCTTGGAGTGTATCCCGCCGAAGCCGGATCGAAAACCGTTATTGTCGATCCTAAACCCGGCAACCTCACTTGGGCACGCGGAGCCTATCCGACACCTTACGGTCCGGTGAAAGTTGATTGGAAAAAAGGTGCCGACGGTAAGATCATTTGCAAAGTCGACGCTCCCGCCGAAGTAAAAGTTATAGATAAAACAAAATAATCTGTAAACCCTCGCGTTCATATAAAGAATATACAGGCTCATGTGTTAAAAAAATCGCATTTGCACGTTTGTTCCGACAGCAGGGCTTTGATTTACCAATCTGCAAATTATATAATTAACTACATTAATAAACTAAATCTAACTAATTTTTCTAACATTTATTCCAAAACCAACGAAACAAATGCAGTCAATTTTGAACAAACCGAACATGTTTCGGCAGGAATTGTCTGCTAAATTTGTGATTGCATTACTTTATTGATTAACCAACATGTATTACTAATGTTTACTAACCATCTAAAACGCTTACTTCCGCTATGCCTCTCAGTTTTGCTATGGCTGATGTCGGCTCCTGCAATCAACGCGGCCGACATTACGAGCGTTAGCGGTACGGTGACTGACGAATTGGGCGACCCCATTATTGGTGCCGTCATCAAGGAGTTGAACACCACAAACACTACTATCACTGACATAGACGGTAACTTCAGCCTGAAGCTGCAGTCTAAAAAACCGGTAATCGAGGTGACCTATCTCGGCTACACAACTGTGAAGATGCCGGTTGACAAAGCCAAACTTGAAATTAAGATGATGCCCCAGGCCAACGACCTCGAAGAAGTTGTGGTTGTGGCTTACGGACAGCAGAAAAAAGTAACCGTGACCGGTTCTGTGGCTTCAGTAGGCGGTGCCGAACTGAAGAAGTCGTCCGAACCTAACCTTACAGCCGCACTCGCCGGTAAACTCCCCGGTCTGACAACAATTCAGAAGAGTGCCGCTCCCGGTGAAGACGATGCTACAATGTTCCTCCGCGGTGCTGCTACAACCAACGGTACATCGCCCCTTATCCTCGTCGATGGTATCCCACGTACATCAATGTCCGATATCGACCCCAATGAAGTTGCAACAATTTCAGTTCTGAAAGATGCATCTTCAACAGCCGTATTCGGTGTGCGCGGTGCCAACGGTGTAATCCTTATCACAACAAAACGTGGTGAAGAAGGTAAGGTTAACGTACACGGCCAGGTACAGTACTCAATGCAGAAATACGGTGCATGGCCAAAATCACGTCACTCATATGAGTATGTGAACCTCGTTAACGAAGCCTACGCAAACGACGGTCAGGAAGGTCCTTACTCAGCTGAACATGTTGCTATCTACGACATGTGGCGCAACGGAAAACCCACCCAGGCCCGTTATCGCGAAATGTTCCCCGACGGCCGCTACCGCGACATGTCTGACGAACATCTCCAGTTCTTCTTCCCCGACAACAACTGGTCTGATTTCTATATGAAAGACCACTCTGACATGGTTCAGGCTAACGTGAACGTGTCCGGTGGTTCTAAGAAGCTGAAATACTTCGTCAGCGCCGGTTATGTTTATCAGGGCGGTATGTACAAAACAGAATCTGCTCAGAAACTTGGCTACGACCCGAGCGCTCGCATGAACCGTTACAACATCCGTGTGAACCTCGACTACAAGTTCAACGACTGGATTTCTGCTTCACTCGACCTGTCGAGCTACATTAAGAAATATGATGCTCCCTCTTCGGACACTAACGACTCGTTCGACTCAGGTTCGACCGACGACGTTACCATGCGTGCCAACACAATCCTTGGCCGTCCGACCGATGCGGGTCCTGTTTCTATCAAAGGCCTTATGGCTAAGAACCCCCTTAACACAAGCGAACTCTTCGAACTCGAAGAAGGTATAGTTGTTCACGCTCCTCACCTTACCAACCTCCAGTCAGGTTACGGTCTGATGAACCGTTCGGGTTCTAAGATGTCGGTCAACTCGGCTGTCAACGGTGTCGGTACACTTAACATCGACCTCGGCAAACTCACCCCCGGCCTTTCAATGCGTGGTGTAGTAGCGTTCGAAACATTCGCTCACTCTTACACACTTTCTCGTAAAACATGGGCAGCCTACACCTACGAACTCGAACCCGCTGAATGGGATCACCCCGTAATGGCTCTTATGTATGGCGACCAGAACGACGGTAAAATCGTTATGAGCCGTGCCGACCAGAGCAACTGGTTTGTCAACCTCCAGGCTCAGATCAACTATAACCGCACATTTAATCGTATCCACAACGTTACAGGTATGCTTCTCGCTCAGCGCGACGAAAAAGAAGACGTAGCCGGATCTATCCCCTTCAAGATGATCGGTCTTTCGGGACGTTTCACCTATAACTTCGACTCTCGCTACCTGGCCGAGTTCAACTTCGGTTACAACGGTTCAGAACAGTTCGCTCCTAAAAACCGTTTCGGTTTCTTCCCTGCATTCTCGTTAGGTTGGGTTGCTTCGAGCGAAAAATTCATGGCTCCTCTTTATGAAAGCGGTGCTCTGACAAAACTCAAATTCCGTGCATCTTTGGGTAAGGTTGGTAACGACGTTCTTGGTAGCGACCGTTTCCTTTACCTGAACAATATTTCACAGTTTAAATTCGTTCCTGGTCTTGATGGTGCGGACTATCTCAGTTCGTTCGGCCTTCATTTCATTCCGCCCACAATTGCTACCGACGGTAAGGTTATCCGCGAAATCCTTCTCGGTAACGACAAACTCCAGTGGGAAACTGCATGGAAGCAGAACTATGGTGTCGACATCACAGCGTTCCGCAACCTCGACCTTTCGTTCGACTACTTCATCGAACATCGTTCAGACATCCTGATGCGTCGTAACACAATTCCTCAGCTCAGCGGTCTTGGTTCTTCGCAGCTGCCCCGTTCTAACTTCGGTAAGGTTGACAACCGCGGTTTCGAAATTTCGGCTGCTTACCACTATTCTATCAACAAAGACGTTCGCCTGTCGCTGACTGGTAACTTCTCGTATGCCAAGAACAAAGTTATCGATGCCGACGAAGTTACACTTGGCGCTGACTACGCTTACCCGCTGCGTACAACCGGCTTCTCGCTCGGTCAGTGCTGGGGATATCTCATCGACCACACTGTCGATCCCTCGACCGGTCGTGACGGCTCAGGCTTCTTCAACACACAGGAGCAGCTCGATTTGTTCCTCGCCAATACTAAGTATAACACCTCATACCAGCCTCGCGTGGGTGACTTTATCTACAAAGACATCAACAAAGGTGAAGATGGTAAAAAAGGCGACGGTGTGATCGACACCAAGGATCTTGCTCCTATCGGATATTCTTCGATGCTTCCCCGCATCACTTACGGTGCAACCCTTTCAGGCCAGGTTTATGGCTTCGACTTCTCTGTAATGATTCAGGGTGTTGGCCAGTACACACGTAACTTCGGTGCGCACGTGATGTATGAATGGTATGGCAACAACCACTACTATGCCGACTTCTGCGACAACCGCTGGACACAGGAAAAATATGAAAGCGGTCAGAAGATCACTCACCCGGCCATCTCGGCCAACGGTGGTTCTTCTCACGAATCAAACAGCTACTACACAATGGACGCTTCTTACGTTCGTCTGAAAAACGTGCAGATCGGTTACACAATCCCCGCCAAGATTACCAAGAAAATCGGTATGAACAATGTGCGTATCTTCGTGTCGGCCGACAACCTCCACACCTGGACAAACATGAAGACCAAAATTATCGACCCCGAGCAGAGCAACTTCTTCTCTTACCCGATGATGAAGACCTACACTGCCGGTATTTCTGTTGACCTCTAATACAACACCAATCAGTTATGAAAAAATTATTTGCCAACATACTCATTGCCGCAACAGCTTTCTCCGGCCTTGGTTTGAGTTCGTGCGCCGACGATCTGGATATGACGCCCGACGGACGTATGGACATGGATCAGGTGTTCAGCGACCCCGACAATGTGAAATACTATTTTGCGCAGGCATGGATGTACATCTATCACCACGACTGGGCAAACTACTTCTTCGAAAACTTCTTCATCGACATGGCCGATGAGGGCTGGTCGACCGACGACGGACAGGCCATTCTTATCAACGACCTTTACAAAGGCAACGTAACTCCCGAAAAACACTGTTTCGAATGGGACGCCCGTGGTCAGGGTCGTTGGGACGGTAATTACTGGAAACGTGACTGGGAATCGATCCGCGTGCTGAACATGTTCCTTTCGCGCATCGGAACAGCCACCTGTGAGAGCGAGGCAGAACGCAGACTGCTGACAGCAGAAGCCCACGTGCTCCGTGCCTACTACTACAATCATCTGGCAAGACTGTACGGCGATGTGCCTATCATTAAGTTGCCGACCGATGTTAATACCTCATACAATGACGTTGTTCGCGCACCGGCGTGGGAAGTGTTCCAGTTTGTAGTGGACGAGTGTGAGCTCGCTATTGATTGCGAAGAGCTACCCTGGCGCATTACAGATAAGAGTAATGCCAACCGCATGACCAAAGGTATTGCGTGCGCAATCATGTCGCAGGCATCGCTTTTTGCAGCGAGCCCCTTGTATTGCCACGATGAGGATCTGTGGTCGTATGCAGCTAAGGTTAATGAGCGTGCTTTCGAGCTGCTTACAGGCGAAGGTGGCTTTGAACTGTACACCCAGCTTCAGGACAGCAAAGCCTACCTGAGCGCTTATCAGGAGTATTTTGCACTCGATTCATACGCCGGCAATATCGAAACAGACAAGGAGACAATCTGGGGTGCAAACAACAAATATCGTGCCGAAGGTCTTTATATTGTCAATGGTATTCCGGTTAACGAAGGTCTGTTCAAAGTTGGTATCTGCCCGACACAGAACCTTATCGATGCTTACGACATGAAAGCGACCGGTAAACCGATCTATCACCTTGAGCAGCCTTACATGCCGAAAGACGCTGACGGTGATCCAAACGATTGGGATATCACCAAGCCTAACCTTGATCCTACATCGGGTTACAAAGAGAGTGATCCTTATACAGGTCGTGACGATCGTTTCTATGCTAATACTTTCTATAATGGCTGTAAGTTCACTCCCGTGTCCTTGTCCAAGATTGTTGCAACCTGGAACAACTCAAACGAAAACTATTGGGGCACCAAAGGTGGTAAAAAAGGTGTAGATGCTATCGACCCGGGTAGCCGTCTGCAGACCCGTACAGGTTACTACAACCGAAAGTATCACCAGTACAAGGAGAACAAGAACACCAAATATACCGGTGGTAACTGGAAATTCTATCGTCTTGGCGAAGTTTACCTGAACTATGCCGAAGCTGCAATTGAATCAGGAGATATAAAAACAGGTCTTGACCTGATCAACGATATCCGTCATCGTGCAGGTTTTTCATCTACAGTCGACGTAAAAGCAGATACAAAAGACTATGCCCGTCTGCTTGTCCGCCACGAGCGTCAGGTTGAGCTTTGTTTCGAAGAGCATCGTTATTATGATGTTCGTCGTTGGGGCAAACCCGGTGAAAACATCATGCCAGAGAAATACAAAGGCGGTATGTGGATTATCTCTACCGACAGCAAGACAGCATCTTCTGCTAAATCTGAATTCCATCGTTTCGTAATCAATACGTATAACCTGGAAGGTGGAGCTTCGCAAGCTTGCTATGAGGCAAAATATCGTCTTGTTCCCATACCTTTGAAGGAACAGCAGAATATGGAGTCCTTGACGTCAGGTAGCTCAAACTGGCAGAACTGGGGCTGGTAATTTAAACTTCAGAAATCATGATTGACAAGAAAATAATATATCCTATACTTATGGCGTCGGCCGTTCTGGCCATGCCATTCAGGGGTTATGCCGTAGAGCCTGTTCCGACAGAAGCTCAGGCTATTCTGAACGACACAGTTTCGTATGGCGAACAGCAGCTCGAAACAGCGTTCGGCTACAACTCCACACGTGATGCTTACGTAGGCGCACAGTCGTCGGTCGATGCAACACAGATCGAGAAATGGAAAGGTTCGTCGCTCCAGGAAGCAATCACAGGCAAACTCGCCGGCTATAATGCCGGAGTTATACGCGGTCTCAGCTCCTATACAACCGGAGCACCTTTGATTGTGCTCGATGGTATACCAATGCCTCTGTTCGGCGTAATGAATATCATCGACCCGGCATCTATCGAAGAAGTAGTTCTGCTCAAAGACGCCTCTGCCAAGGCCCTCTACGGACCTATGGCGACAGCAGGCGTGCTGGTAATTACTACCAAGCAGGGCATGAACGACAAAATGAAAGTGAATGTTGACGCAAACTTCGGTTTCTCGCATCCTACAGAGCTTCATCACATGTTCAGCTCCTACGATCAGGCTTCTCTGCGCAACCAGGCGCTCGTTAACGACGGACTTTCGCCCAAGTTCAGCCAATCGCAGCTTGAGTCGTTCCTCGACGGAACCGGAGCCAACAACGACTGGGTTGACTTGTTCAAGAAAGATCGCTTCGCACAGAAGTACAATGTACAGGTGCGTGGTGGTAGCGACCGTGCCCGTTTCTACATGAACGCCGGTTTTATGCGCGAAGACGGTGATGTGAACACTGCATACGACAAGAAGTACGACCCGTCGTTCTACAACAACCGTTTCACAATCAACTCGAACATCGACGTTGACGTTTTCAAGTTCTTGCGCGTGTTCTCGACAACAAACGTTATTGTGAACCGTGTTAATGTTCCCCGTACAGGTTCGGACGGTAATGGAAGTACGGCCGAACTGTTCAAACAGATGTATCAGACTCCGGCTTACGTTCCCAATGGTCTGACAGAAACCGGTCAGGTGATTACTTACGAAGGTTACAACCGTCCGCTGCTCGGCGAAATCAACTATCGCGGCCATAACACTTCAACTCAGACCACACTGAACACCAACATCGGTCTTGACCTTGACATGAGCTTCCTTACAAAGGGTTTGTCGTTCAAGACAATCTTCGGTTACAGCGCTGCATTCAACGGTGTAAAGGCCGGTACAGCCGACTACGAACGTGCCGTTCTCAACGAACAGACCGGCGAGTATGAACGCTACGGAACAAACATCGTTTCTGCACTTGCATTCTCGAAGAGCGCGTTTGCAACCTATTACCTGAACTATCAGGCAATGTTCGACTACAAACGCACATTCGGCGATCACTTTGTTCAAGCTTTCGTTAACTATCAGGCTGAAG
Source organism: uncultured Muribaculum sp. (assembly GCA_964421745.1). Taxonomy (GTDB): domain Bacteria; phylum Bacteroidota; class Bacteroidia; order Bacteroidales; family Muribaculaceae; genus Muribaculum. Next base: position 28,521 of record CAYQYL010000006.1, read on the forward strand.
ACTACCGTGGCGAATGGACAACACCCGAATGGATTCTTCCTACCAGCCGTATCCAGCTCGGTGGTGAAGTTAAATATGGATTCAAAAACCGCTATTTCGTTCAGTTCGATTTCACACAAGCCGGATCTGAAATGATGCGCGAAGGTCACCGTTTCCACTTCTCTCCCTCATTTGGTGCATCTTGGGTTGCATCGAACGAAAGCTGGTTCAAGAACGACGTAATGACCTACCTCAAATTGCGCGCAAGCTATGGCCTCCTGAAATATGACTCTCTTAAGGATCAGATTTCGCGCTACCTCTACTCGACAACAATCCGCGAAATGGGTGCCGGTGTAGGTTCGATCTTCGAAGGCTTCACAATTCTCGACTATCAGCGCGGCTATGCCGGAATCAACTGGGAAGACTCGAAACAGCAGAACTACGGTATCGACTTCGGCTTCTGGGATAAGTTCCATGTAAGTGTTGACTACTGGCGTGAAGACCAGTCGGGTATCGTGCTTCGCAACAACCGCCTGCCTATGGTTGGCGGTATTCAGAGTGGTTACCGCCCGTACGAAAACGTTGGTAAGATGAGAAACCAGGGCCTTGACATTACTGCTGATTATTCGACAATCCTGCCCTGTGGCCTCGAAATCACAGCACGCGGTACATTTGGCTGGAACCAAAATAAGGTTCTTGACGGTGCCGATGTTTACTACGACGGTTTCGCTTATCCCTATCGTGCAACAGGTTACTCCCTCGGCAAGAAGTTCGGTTATATTGTCGACCGTACAAACGGCAGCAACGGCTACTTCAACTCGCAGGCTGAAATCGACAATTCAGGTCTGATTTTCGCAGGTGTTCAGCCCCGTCCCGGTGACTTCCGCTATAAGGATCTCAACAACGACGGAGTTATCGACGAAGGCGACCAGGCTCCTCTGAAGGGAACACGTTCGATGCCGGCAATAAACTATGGCGCATCCGTCACATTGGCATGGAAAGGTTTTGACCTCTATCTCGAAGCTTACGGCGAAGGCGGCCGCAGCGCGCTCACAAACGAGTGGCTCGGTGTTGCCGAAAACATCGGTGACGGCGTTTACATGCCTATCCACAAAAAAGCATGGACACCTGAACGCTACGCCAACGGCGATGAAATCGCTTATCCGGCACTGTCGACACGCCAGTCGTCAAGCCTTCAGGCAAACGACTACTTCGTGACCAAGCTTGATTTCCTTCGTCTGCGTAATGCAACAATCGGTTACACACTGCCCTATAACATCACCAAGAACTGGGGTATGAGCAAGGTTCGTTTCTATGTAAGCGGTACAAACCTTCTCACCTGGGACGATCTTAAGTTTAAAGGTTTCGACCCCGAGGCCAACGGACTTGGAACTTTCGTGAACCGTACTGTTAACTTAGGTCTTAACATTAACTTCTAACTTAGCTTAACATGAAAATCAATATAAGGAACCTTGCCCTGACTGCATTTGCAGTGGCTTCACTGTCGGCATGTACGGATATTGAAACATATCCCGACGGACGTGTCGAGTTTGAAGAAATATTCTCCACCAACAAGCTTACAGCGGGCTATCTTAACGGTTGCTACAACACGTTTATTACAGTACTAAATCAGGATGTGTACTATACAGATCCTGCAACTGCGGCTGTAACATACTCTTTTCTTGATGCAACCACTGACAACGCACAGGATGTTGACGACCTTAACGGTGGTCAGTATTCAAGCTGGAAAAACGGTGCTTTGACAGCTTTCAATAATCCTATTAAGGGTATGGATCGCTGGGGTCTTTACTACAATGCCATCAGCCGACTGAATATCTTCCTGAACAACCTCGACGATGCGGTTGTCCTCCTTGAATCGGATCGCACCCGTTGGCGTGGTGAAGCACACGGACTGCGTGCTTACTTCTACTTCCGTCTGGCAAAGAACTATGGCGGTGTGCCTATCATTCTCGACCAGAAAGATTATTCCGACTACGATTATTCGAAAGTAGAACCCGCTACATTCAACGATGTTGTACGTCTGATTCTGGATGACTGCCAGAAAGTGCTCGACAACTCAGAAATCGGTTGGAACTTCGGTAACTCGGCGAAGGACATGCCCCGTATGACAAAGGCTATCGCATCTGCAATCATGTCGGAAGCCGCCCTCTATGCTGCATCGCCTCTCTACGCTGACGAGCCGAACGCAATGACTTGGGCTGAAGCCGAACAGATTTGTAAGAAAGCTTTGAACGATTGCAAGTCGAACGGTTACTCGCTGTTCACAACCGTTGCCGGCTCGACAGACAACGCTAACATGATTACATGTACAGCCTACGACAACATGTTCATGAAAGAGCCAACCTATAACAGCGCAAACGACAAAGAATGTATTCTTGGTACAACCCGCGTTCGCGTCTGGGACTACAACACAGCTCCTATCCTGCAAGGTCACACCAGCGCCGGTGCCTGCCCCTCGCAGGAACTTGTTGACTGCTACGAAACAACCGATGGCCAGCCCGTTCTGGATCTTCTTAAACCGTACAAAGATGATCAGCATCTTGATCCTAACTTCAATGCCGCCAACACGCTTTACGATGAAAAGAACCCCTACGCAAACCGTGACCCGCGTTTGAAAGCTACCATTTACTACAATGGAGCTCACGCACACCTCCGCGACGACACACCCAAGCCTACAATCTACACATGCAAGGGTGCTACTCACGAACAGAATAACAGCTCGTTGAAGAATACACGTACAGGCTACTATCTGCACAAATACTTCAACATCACTTCGAACCGTACAGCTAATATGGACGGTTGGCTACGTGAATTCCGTCTGGCTGAACTGATGCTGAACTATGCTGAAGCTTCTTTTGAAGCTAACGGTGCAAATGGAATGGCAGCAGACGCACGCACAGCAATCAACGATGTTCGTAAACGTGTTAACATGCCGGCTCTGCCCACAACACTGACCGACGACGAAATGCGTGCCCGCATCCGCAACGAACGCCGCATCGAGTTCGCTTTCGAAAATCACCGTTACTACGACATCCGTCGCTGGAAGATCCTCGACCAGACTGCAGTCGTTACCGGTATGAAACCGGTAGGTGTTCAGCCTGTTGAAGAACAGGATGTTGATGAAAAAGGTGAACCTAAATTCGACGAATTCGGCGATCCGGTTATGGTTAAATCGTATACATGGACAGGTTACGAACGATTCCCGGTTTCAGTTTCGAAATCAGTGGCAAATAAATATCTCCGTTTGCCCGTTCCTATTGGTGAAGCAACCAACTTGAAATCAGCTACTGGAAAGAATTTCCAGAACGAAGGCTGGTAATCAGACCTTGAAAATAGTAAAAAGCCGGTGCATTTTGCTCCGGCTTTTTTTATGGTTTTGAGTAAACAAGGAAAATGTCTATCTTTGCAGATAGATGAAACTAACTGGAATTGTAGCCATGAAAAATTTGATGAAATGTTTTGTAGCAGCGGCAGCGGTATTTCTACCGGCTGTCGGCCGTGCAGCGGCCTACCGCTCTATAGTTGTACAGCGTGTCGACGGAACGGAAGTTACCGTTAATGGGGAAAAAGGGCTTACACTGGTCTTTACCGATGATGAAATGCGTTTTACAACACCGACAAGCCAGTATATGGCATTTGCGCTGTCGGACGTTAAAGGCTGGCGATTCTCTGCCCAGAAGGGTGACACACAATGGTCTGGCATAGATGATGCGGAATCTGACAGTTCAGTGAAAGTTGATTACAGTTCAAATTCGATTGTTCTGAGTGGATTGCCAGCAGGAAGCATCGTTGCTTTGAACGCATTGAATGGAGTTCTGCTTTATCGAGCCGAAGCCTCTGCAGAGCTGACGGTAGACTTGTCGGGTCTGCCTGCGGGATTGTATTTGCTGACATATAATGACACAACACTGAAAATTGCAGTTGGAAAATGAAGAAGCTGTTCATCACATCAGTAGCTGTAGCCTTAAGCATGAGCGCATTGGCGCAGCACAAACATTTGCATGTTTATCGTAACGACGGCAAATTCACAACACATAAGGTTACTGAGATTCAGAATGCAAGCTTCCAATCGACCGCATGGGGCGACGGCAGCGATGCAATGACTATAACGACAACCGCCGGAAAGTCGGAAAAGATTCCTGTCGATGCGATCGACAGCACTGTTATCGGAACAAATGTGCCAGTGATCCGAGTTAATCTGACAGACTATCCTGACATACAGGATTTGTATAAGACGGGCGGATTTACGAAGAGTACAATTTATAAAGCTACATTGTCGATGGACGGCAATGGCGTGTATGACGACATTCCATTGACCGAGGTGGAATTCCGCGGGCGAGGGAACTCAACCTGGAATATGGCCAAGACGCCATATCGATTCAAATTTGCGAAGAAACAGAGTGTCTGCGGTTTGAAGAAAGCAAAGACTTTCGCCCTGATTGCAAACTATATCGATTGTTCGATGATGCGTAATGCAATTGCACTCAAAACGGCACAACTTCTTGAAATGCCATACACCAACCATAGCGTTCCGGTCGACGTTTATTTGAACGGATTCTACAAGGGTGCATATATGCTCACTGAAAAAATCGGAATCAACGGAGGCAGTGTCGACATCGACGAAACCAAAGGTATGCTCTTCGAGCTTGATACGAACTACGACGAAGACTTCAAATTCAGGTACAGTTTTCTGTACAACGGCGCGGTTAAGAAATTGCCTGTAATGGTCAAGGATCCGGATTTGGCAGAGCTTGAGGCTGATGACGAAACCGGGGAGTTCAACGCTAATAGTTATTTTCAGCAATGGCAGGCCGACGCAACAAAAATGCTCGATGCTGTCACAAAACGTGCACCATCGGAATCTCTATCGGATGTTCTTGACATAAATTCGGCGGCTAACTTTATTATAGTGAACTTACTTGCCCGAAATCTTGAACTGACTCATCCGAAGAGCTGCTACATGTACAAAGAAGCGCTTGGCGAGGGGAGCGTTTATCACTTCGGACCCGTCTGGGACTTCGACTGGGCTTTCACCTATCATGGCAGTGAGGGACAGGGGGTGTACAACCAGACTGTGTTTCAGACAGATGGGAATGCCGGCGGCTGTTCTTTCTTCAGATCGCTGTTGAACAACAATGAGTTGCGCGCTGAGATTGAAAAGAAGTGGGTGCTGTTCTATACCGAGCTATGGCCCGATTTGAAACAATATATGGAAGAGTACGCGGCAATGATAGAACCGTCGGCAAAAACCAACGGTATGATCTGGCCTCGCGACGGAAAGGTTAAGAATGAGTCGACGTTTGAATTCCGCCAAAAGTATGATACGTTGCGCGCATGGCTCGAAAAACGTGTCGAGTGGATAAACAAGCATAAGAACCGTGGTTTATACTGAGAATAATGCAAGCAGTGGGCGGAAAACGATTGTTGTCGCTTGATGTGCTACGCGGCATCACGATTGTTGGAATGATAATTGTGAACAACTCCGGCGGTCGTGACAGTTACGCTATGTTGCGTCACAGCGAATGGAATGGCTTGACTCCCTGCGATCTCGTTTTCCCGTTTTTTCTGTTCATAATGGGGGTCACTACATATCTGTCGCTGGCAAAAAACGGGTTTAAACCAACTGCCGGATGCCTGCAGAAGATTTTAAAGCGTACATTGCTGATATTGCTTGTGGGCTGGTTGCTCCATTGGTTTGAAAATGGTTGCGCCGGAAAAGGTTGGCTTGATTTTTCGCATCTGCGACTGACAGGCGTCCTGACTCGAATTGCGTTGTGCTATTGCGTCGTGTCGGTGATGGCATTGTTTATGTCGTGGCGCGCAGTGGCTTTGACAGGCGCTGTGCTGCTAACATTGTATGGTGTGTTGCTGTGCATGTTTAACGGGTATGCTTATGACCTGACAAACGTGAATGCTATTATTGACCGCACGCTGTTCGGTGCCGAACATCTTTACACTAAGAAGCCTGTCGACCCTGAAGGGCTCGCCGGAACAATATCGGCTGTGGCACATACAATATTCGGATTTTGCTGTGGAATGCTGATAAAGAAGCGTATACCGCTTGAAAGCAGGGTAATACAGTTGTTTGTGGCCGGATTTGTCGCTTTGTGTGTGGGATTTCTTCTCAGTTGGGAGCTACCGCTGAACAAGCGTGTCTGGTCGCCGAGTTTCGTGCTCGTCACATGTGGATTGGCTGCGTCGCTTTTAGGTGTTCTAATATATATAATCGATATGCATCACCACAGGCGAGCATGGATAACATTTTTCGAAGTCTTCGGAGTGAATCCGCTGTTCTTGTATGTGTTTAGCGAAGTAGTCGCTGTTGTTGCATCCGCAACGGGAGCGAAGCAAGCAGTCTACGCTGCCCTGACCGACGTCGTTCCGGACACATATCTGGCTTCTGCAATATATGCAATCGCTTTTGCTTTATTGGCCGGTGTTGCAGGCTATCCATTGTTTAAAAAACATATCTATATTAAGCTATGAAATATCTGGCCGCAGCACTGCTGATTACTGCTTCGTTATCGGCACACTCAATTAAACCAATTGAATTGGTAGATACCCGCGTAGGAACAGCATTTGCAACTACCCGTACCGCAGGGATGTTCGGTAAGGGATCGGAGGAACACGGACAGACAATACCGGCAGTTTGCGAGCCGAATGGAATGAATTTCTGGACACCACAGACACGCGACACAGAGCAGAAGTGTGTCGCACCGTATTATTACGCCGATTCTCTTTTGCAAGGTTTCCGAAACAGTCATTGGATTACTGGTGGATGCACTCAGGACTATGGCTCAATGACAATAGCTTTCCTAACCGGTCAGTTGCGCACATCGCCTCAGTCGCGGGCAACTGCGTTCAGCCACATAGCGGAAACAGCCCGTCCGGATTATTATTCGGTTGTTCTTCCGGAAGAAAAAGAAACAGTGGAAATGACGGGAACTTCGCGAGCGGCAATCTTCCGGGTAAGCTATGATGCCGGTGGCACAGGCTATATAGTCGTTAACCCCAATTCCGATGAAGGCCAGGGTAGTGTAATGTTTGATGCGGAAACAAGACAGATTCGCGGCTTTAATCCCGTACATCGTATTTATCAGGGGTGGGGGGAACCAGCCGGATTCAGCGGATATTTTGTCGTGCAACTGCCAGATGATTTGAAGATAGAAACAGTTGGTTCTTTCTGTGGCGATTCATTGTTGCCCGATCAGACTGAAGTTTGCGGAACATCAGGAATCGGTTTGTATGTCGGTTTCCGAACGTCGTCTTTCTCTCCTCTGCTTGTGAAAGCAGCATCGTCGTTCACTTCAATAGACGCCGCCATAGCTAATTTACACCATGAGATTCCGGGGTGGAATTTCGATGCTGTAAGGAAGCGCAATGCTTCGCAGTGGAACTCACGTTTCGCTTTGGCACAGGTCGACGGAAACAATAAAGCGGATTTGGCAAAATTTTATGGCTCGTTTTACAGGTCGTCACTTTTACCGCGCACAATGAGCGATTGCGACGGTTCATATCCGTCTTTCGCCGGAGGAGCGGTAAAGAAAATGCCGGAAGGACAAGTGTATTACGATGATTTCAGCATGTGGGATACCTATCGTGCATTACATCCTCTGCTGACCCTTCTCACTCCCGAACGAAGTGGTCAGATGATGCAATCGCTTGTGCTAAAAGCACGTCAAGGAGGGTGGATGCCAATTTTCCCCTGTTGGAACAGTTACACTGCGGCTATGATAGGCGATCACTGTGCGGCTGCAATAGCAGATGCGGCTGTTAAAGGAGTGCGCAATTTTGACTTGGATTCTGCTTACGTCTATCTACGGCAGAATGCGTTCTGTTCGCCGGCGAGTTACAGCGAATACGTTGACGGAATGGGACGCCGTGCCCTTAAGTCCTATCTTGCCAACGGCTACATACCGCTTGAAGATTCGGTTACAGAAGCGTTTCACAAGCGGGAACAGACGTCGCGTACACTCGAATATGCATTCGATGATTTTGCTTTGGCGCAGTTCGCAAAAATTCTTGGCCGGAATGCGGACGCAGATTCGCTGATGCTACGTTCAGAGAACTGGCGAAATGTTTACGATCCTGCTTTGGGTTACGTGAACGGGCGTTATGCCAACGGCAGTTTTGCTTCCGGTACAGATCCGTTCGACTTCAATAAGGCTATAACCGAAGGTGCTCCGTGCCATTACACATGGTATGTGCCCCACAATCCTCATGGACTTATTGCTGCCATGGGAGGAAGAGAAGCATTTGTCGAAAAGCTTGATTCTATGTTTACCTGTGGTCGCTACTGGCACGGTAACGAACCTTGTCATCAGGTGGCTTACATGTTCATTTATGCCGGACGTCCGGACTTGACTCAGAAGTGGGTTCACCATATCGCGGCAACAGAATATCTTGATGAGCCAGGAGGTTTATCAGGTAATGATGATGCCGGGCAGATGTCGGCCTGGTATGTCTTCTCTGCACTTGGTTTCTATCCGGTCTGCCCTTCAAAAGACGAGTATGTTTTAGGAACACCAATGTTTGACCGAGTTGTGCTTCGCCCGGAGGGTGGCAAGCCGCTGGTTGTGGTTGCTCACAATCTCACCCCTGAGAATATCTACGTAAAATCAGTTAAACTGAATGGAGAAAGAATCACCGGAGGCGTCATTACACACAACCAGCTCACTTCAGGAGGATTGCTTGAATTCGAAATGTCGTCGCAGCCGTACCAATGATCAATTGCGCGGAAGCGGGGGTAATCTATGCGTGGTTTATTGTTTCGATTCGATGTTGCCAGTATGTTTTAAGTTTCTCCCAGTCATAAAGTCCGGGCTCTGCTTGCGGAATTGGTACGGTTGCAGTTTGTTCGTTGTGGCGTATCAATGTAAGAATTCGTCGGTCGGCAGTGCGGTAAAACACTAATTGAAGATTGGCAGCCATTGGAGAAACGCGGAAACCTTGCCACACATCTGCATATTTTTTAGAATCAGTTTCGATGTTATCGCACCCGTCAACTCCCATCAGTGCAAGGAGCCGAATCAGATTTGTGTCGTGGCCGAAATGAAGGTTTATAGCCGTAGTCGAACCTGATATAGCGCTGTCGGCAGTGGCAATCAAATGGTTGAGCAGCGATGCGGCGCTTTGCTTTCCATGACTGCCGTTTCCGGCTGCCGACCCGTGGCGGAAATACATCTCATAGTTGAGTATCTGCCACAGACTGTAGATTTCCTCGTCGGTGAAAACGTCCCAAAGCTGAATGTTGTCCAACCCATCAACATCTTGTATGGCGATAGCAATGTCGTGGAGAAGCTGCATTGTCTGTCGCCCTTGCTGTGGGCTGATTCCTGTTGTATCGGTCAACAACGCGGTGAGAAATCGCTTCGGATCAAGAATGGAATCAACAAATTTATTCTTATTTTTTCTCCAGGGAGCCTTTGGCAGTCCCGATGCTTTGGCTTCCGGGGTGGAATAGGCAATAAAGTCCATGTCGCAGGGTGTCGCGTGGCGGTTAACAGTTACTCCCGGTAACAGTTCTTTTAGCTGTTCGCTGAATGCAGCCATGGATATTATGCACCGTGGTTCAACTGAACTGCGGGCTTCTATTGTTTCGCTTTTCACAAATAGCGGGTAGAACCGGTTGACCATTCTTCGTGCGATTGCTTTGTGTTGCCGTTCGCCAAGTGGAGAGAGTTCCCCGGAATGCCCGCGTGCATGTTTGCCCAGCGTTTGCAGCCGTTGTTTGATGTCTTTGCCAAACGGAGTGAGTATTCCCTTGGCATCCCAGGCTCCAAACAAAGAATCGGCTATGTCGTATTGTTTTTCTTTTATAGCCCATCTGGAGCCATGACGTCCATAATGAACAATGGCGACAGGTTGATATTTGATTGCCGCTTCAGGAATTTCATCGGCAGTGACCGGATATGCGTAGTAGATGCCTCCGGATTTTTCAGGAGTGTTGTTAATCTCGGTGCGAATATCATTGTGTGCCGATCCGACTTTCCAATCGTCAGGGTTGGAAGCGAGCACCGTAACCGACGTGGCGATGATTAATGTCAACAGCTTTCTCTTAAACATACTATCGGTTGATTTTTACGTCACTGCAGTCCTTAAATTTGAATTCTCCACCAAAAGATTCTGTCGGAAATGCTTTTGTGCAGTATGTTAAATTGTTAACAATAATGTCGACTGAGTTTTCGGCAAATATTCCGTAGGCCTTTTCCGTGGCGAAACCTTCGCCGACACACGGACGGCGATCATAAACCATGCCTGGAAGTGTGGTCGTTTTTACAAAATCAACGTCGACGTTGTTGAAAACTATATCGCTCACTTTTCCCGGCTCATCACAGCCTATGTAGATTCCGTTTTCCGATTTACAATTGATGTTGTTGAAACGTATGTTGCTAACCTTGCCACAAGCGCCTTTAGTGGCACCCTTGGGGAAGCGCCATCCGGCATCCTTGTGGTTTCCTACAGCACGCGGATACGATGTTATGTAGATTGGTTCCGATTTACCCCACCAAACATCAGAATAAAGGTGGCAGTCGACGGTCATGTTGGAGAATGTGACGTCGCTCACTGTTCCTTCGTCGCGATTCTGTACTCCGATTCCACGATTCGAATCGGTGATAATACAATTGTCGAACAGGACACGGTTAATCGAATCCATGTTTTCAGAACCTATTTTCACAGCACACGAGCGTGATGTCATTATGCAGTTTGTCACTACAATGTCGCGGCACGGACCGTACTGTTCATATTCGCGCCGATTTTTCAGGCAAATGCAGTCATCGCCGCTTTCGATGAAACAACCGGTGATGCGTACTTTTCGTGAGTGGTCGATGTCAATGCCGTCACCGTTGCGTATCTTCAGGTTATTTAGTAGTGATATATGGTTTATTGCCACATCGTAGCATCCGACAAGATGCACAGTCCAGTATGCTGAATTGCGTATGGTCACATCGGATATGTTGATTTTTGTGGCGTTAATTAGAGTCAGTACATGTGGGCGAGGATCAAAATCCGTCACCGGCTTGAGCTCGTAAGAATCTTCGAGTTCGGTTCCCATAAAGGCAACGCCGTTGCCGTCTATAGTTCCGGTTCCCGTTATCGAGAAGTTATTAATGTCTTTGCCATATAGCCACATCATGCCTTCGCCGCGATTTTCTCCGAAAGCCGAAAGGGAATATACACCTTCGTCGGGGTTGGCAAGCAGGCGTGATGCCGGTTCGAGATGAAGTGTGACGTTCGATTTCATCTCCAGAGGGCCGGCCATGAATGTTTTTCCTGCCGGGAATACTACGGTTCCTCCGCCGTTGGCCGAACAACGGTCGATAGCTTCCTGAATTCTTCCTGCACAATCGACCGTTGAGTCGGCTACTGCGCCAAAATCGCAAATATTGTAAACGGTTTTGTCGCCTGTTTGTGAGCATGCACAAAGAAACATTACTGTTATTGCAGCAACTGTGAGTTTAGATATATTCATAGCCATAATATTCAAGGACCGGAACTTAATTACATTTAAAAAATCTGACGGGGGTGGGGCGTCGTGCCCTCAGCCCCCGTCAGTGTATTCAGACCTGCTCAGGTCTTGTTCGGGTTAATTAAAGAACAACTTTAGAAACTTTTTTGCCCTGTTTCATGATGTACAGACCCTTTTCGGGGTTGGTTACCTGTACGCCCTGGAGGTTGTAGTAAACAACGGGAGCGTTTTCGTCAACCATTACATCGTCGATAGCTGATGTCTTGTTGTCCGACCACATTTCAAGTTTCTGATCGGCCCAAGCGTGCCAGTAACCGTCGCTGGTGTTAGAGTTCTTACCCATTCCTAACCATACTTTTGTAGGAGCGGCGAGTTCGAATTCAACATACTGATAGTATTTTTCAGGCTCGTTAACGAAAGCTGCAGCGCCTTCACGTTCGTCGCCTGAGTCATGACGGTAGATTACTTTGTTCAAGGTTTCGTAGGGGATAACGTCAGCCCATGCATCCCATGCGTCAGCACCTTCGTTGCCGGCTACGCGAACGGGGTTGTTGTGGGGCATAGCGTCGAGGTCGCCTTTGCAGATTTCCCAGCAGTCTTTAACGCGTGTGCGAACGTCTTCGTTTTCGGTCAGGTCGCCAAGATCTTCCGACCAGTTGAGGTCTTTGGGACAATCTGCGTTCTTCGACATGAAGATGTAAGCGTGGTCGTAAGTTTCCTGTGCTTCGTAGTCGTTAGCTTCAAACCAGTCTTTGGGTGTGCGGTTAACGCGTCCGTAGGCAGGCTGGGGATTGCCCTCGTTGGTTTTGTTAACGCAGGGCCATTTGTGGTTGTAATAGTTACCGGCTGCGTCAACTTCCGATCCATAGCGGTGGAAGCAGAGCATACCGAAACGATATTTACCGGCAGGAAGTTCTACTTGCTGGCCATATTTGTAGGGTGAACCGCCACATTTACGGAATGTACCGCCGCCGGCACCGTCTTTCTGCATGTCGGGAGTTTTCTGTCCGTTGTCGGCGTTCACGTTGTCCCAAGCGCGTTTTGAGTCGATACCTTCCGAGAAGTCGCCGTTCTCGATTTCGATTGCACCGTTGGGACCTACCAGTTTGAAGTTATCGAATGCGCACCATTCGTCGTGGTAGCAGCCTGTGTTGGCGATACCCACGATCATTTCGCCACCGGGGTGGTTCACTGTCAGTGTATTTAAATACTGACCCGCACCGAAAGCAGCGTTTGCTTCGCCAAGGTTGTTAGGTGCTGTTTCGCCGTATTCAAACAAACCTGTAACTTTTTGTTTGTTACCGTTGATAAAGATGTAAGCCTTGTTAAGTTCGGGCTTAGATTTCATGTTTTCTCTTGCGTAGTCGTTGTTTCCGCAGCGATACAGAGCGTTGCATGTGAGTGTGTACTCACCGGCAGGCTGATTGCCCAGATTCTGGTAAAGACGGAATGCTCCGTTCCAAACTTCGCCGACCCCTTCGCCGACAGCACCGATAACACCTTGCCATCCGGGGAGATAAGCAGCATCTTTCATGTAAGTGCGGGTTACGTCAACGTAGCCCTGTGCAGCAGCTGAGGCAACCATTGCTGAGGCGCCGAGCAGCATTGCACTGCGTTTGATGTAGTTTTTTAACATAATTGGTTGAATTTAAGGATATATATAAAATGAATGGAATGTTTTATTTCGATCCGGCGGCAGTGCACTGCCGCCGGAGTATTTAGTTATTGTCAGATTCCCAGATAGCCAGGATTCTGACTCCAGTTTGTATTGGTCTGGAGGATTTCGCGGTGGATAGGCATAAGACGACGGTTGGGATCTTTTGCGCCTTCACGTTCCTGCCAGTGGAATTTGGTGTGTTCGTCGTCTTCCCAAACCTTGTACTGGTTCTTTTCGCCCCAGTCGGCTTCGAACTGTCCGAAGCGGATAAGGTCGTTGCGGCGCCAAGGTTCGAGAATGAATTCGCGAGAGCGTTCGTCGAGCAAATCCTGATAAGTGAATGTTCCGCTAACTGAGGGTGCACCTGAGCAATCGCGCACTTCATTAACCAGATCGTTCACCGTATGGCCAAGAGTGGCATTCGCTCCTCTCATTATACATTCGGCTTTTGTCAGCAGAATGTCGGCATAGCGGAAAATAGGGTAGTCATTAGCTTGCTGACGCCCCCAGATATCATAGTCTTCCTTGCGTGGAGGATATTTGCACAAACGAGCACCTTTCTGGATATTGAGCAGGGCAGTTCCGTTAGCAATATTCGTCTTGTTTATTGCGGGCATAGATTCATCGCCGAGCGAATAGATAGAACCGTCGTCAAAGTCGAAATCGACGCGATAGTTCAGCTGACCGATCACAGTGTTGGGCTTTGTGGGATCTTTGTAAACCATGATAGGTTCGTCGGTGAACTGATAATTGTTGTCCATCCGGAACTGCGGACCCTGTAGAACCATCTGGTTGCGTTCGTCGCCCGGAAGATTGAAACGGGCAACACACTCTTTGGTAAGTACATGATTGCCGGCGGTTGATTTGTCGTGCTCCCAGCCGTACATAGATGGCACGCATAGACCCTCTTTCTTGAATGCAAACCAACGATGCCATGTTGTTGTTCCGTCGGGCTTGCTGGCCGGATCAACATCGAAGGCATAGATGAAATCCTTGATTTGTACGCCATTGTCGGGGAAGAATTTCTTACGGTAACCTTTGCCTACTTCGAACACTCCGGAATTGATGATTTCGTCGCACCATTTAACACAGTCGTCGAGTTTTTCGTTGGGGGTGTTGTTGTCGACAGTTGTAATGGGGTGAGTGTAGACGCCCCAGTTCAGATACAGTTTGACAAGAAGCGATGCGGCCATCCAGTAGTTGGGCTTACCGTAGGTTGTCACATCGTTTTTCTTGCTGAGCGCGCCTTCCTGAGCAAGAATGTCGAGCAACTCTGATTCAATGTATTTAGCTACTTCTGCACGCGGCGAACGGTCGATCTGTTCGTCGACATCAGGTATGTGGTCGATTATAGGTGCGTCGCCCCAGAGTTCCATCATCCAGAAGTGGTAGAATGCCCGCATGGCGCGTACAGGAGCTACGACTGCGTCGTTTTTATTCTCACCGCCATAGTCACGGATCAGTTTGTTGGTTTGGGTTATTCCTTCCATGCAACCGCTGATCATGTGTGTGTTCCAGTTGCTGAGAGTCAGCGAGTGGATTGAGCCGTTTATAGCACGACCGTCATCATAATAGTTGCCTAAGGTATAGCAAACACCCATAATTTCGTCGCCCTGATTGACAACGCCTTCGTTAAAGTCGCGGCCGAACCAGCTGTGTAGATATCGGTAGGCCGACGCAAATTCGGCTTCAACAGCAATGGGATTATCGGGCATGGTGGTGTAGCGTGTGTCGACCGGAGTGTCAAGATCTGTACAGCCGGTGAATGATGCCATTAAGCCACCAAGTATGAAAAATTTAATATATGATTTCATTTTAATGACTGTTCTGAGATTAGAAGTTAATGTTAACACCTACGAGATACTGACGGCAACGGGGATAGTGATCCCAACGGGTGTCGTGACCGGGGGCAAGACCACCGAGGTTGATTTCGGGGTCGCGTCCTTTATAGTGGGTGATTGTGAACACATTGTTGGCCGATACATAGAGGCGGAT
>CAYQYL010000007.1:0-40327 GCA_964421745.1 uncultured Muribaculum sp.
ACAAAGATATGAATCTTTTCCAATATTTTAACAACCGATTTTTCGCATTGATCCAAATTTTGTAGCAATAGATTTTGAAACAGCCAACGCACAACGTACCAGTGTGTGCAGTGTCGGAATTGTTATTGTTCGGGAAGGTAAGATCGTTGATAAATTTTATAGCCTAATCAGACCCACACCAAACTATTATTCATACTGGAACACGAATGTGCATGGACTTACACGACGTGACACCGACAATCAACCGACATTCCCCGATGTCTGGGCTCAAATTGCCGACCGTATAAAAGGGCTGCCTCTCGTTGCACACAATAGCCGGTTCGACGAAGGTTGTCTGAAAGCGGTGTTTGCCGAATATGGAATGACATACCCCAACTATGAATTCCATTGCACTCTGTCTGCCTCGCGACGCAATCACATTCTTCCAAACCACCAACTCCACACAGCAGCAGCCGCGTGCGGCTACGACATGAATCACCACCATCACGCTCTCTGCGATGCCGAAGCCTGTGCTGCCATAGCGCTCAAGCTTTTATGAATCTCCTCTCCGCCTCTATTATTTCAGGCGGGGTTCAATGATTGAATTGGGGACAAGTTGAAATGTGCCGTCACTATTTTCAATCAGTGTTGCTATCAGGGTGCGGCGTGGGCCAACCTGCTCTGCCGACTGATGAGCATGGAAAACGTATCTGAGATTACCATCGAGGTCTGTGAATAGGTCACCATGACCTGTACCACTGTAGGGAGTGTTGTTTCGAGATATGATCGGTTGGGATTCTTTTATCCAAGGTCCAGCCGGGTCGTTGGCGGTTGCATGGCCTACGGCATAGTCGGGATTTCGGAAATCATTGACAGAATAGAACAGATGGTATTTGTTTCCTCTTTTTACAACTGTCGGACCTTCCGCTACGCGCCACTGAGCGTTGGCTGTGTCTTCCCATGTGCCGGGAGCAGCACATATAACATCCTGCGACTCTATTTCCGTAGTACTAAGACATATCTTATTCTGACCATCGAGCCTTACATGATACAGAATGTATGTTCCGTCTGTATCCTGAAAAAGAAACGGATCGATACGTCTTGTTGAGGCCGGAAGGGCCTTTCCATTATTTGTGAATGGGCCAAGTGGGGAATCGGCTTGGGCTACAGCTATCTGCTCGTCGGCGGTGTATAGCATATAATACGTTGAATCGACTTTAATAACCTGCGGTGCCCAAAACCATTTTGTTCCAAAAGCGTCACCCTTGGTGAGCACCTTTCCGTCTTTTTTCCCCGCCGGACCTTCCCAATCTGTTAGGTTTGTAGAAACGTAGACTTCAAAACCATGATCCGAGTCGGCCGAGGTTCCGTAAAGATAATATTTCCCGTTATCGACAAATATTGTCGGGTCGGCAACATTCAGTTCCTGAGCGTTGATGCTCAATGTTGCACTAAATAGAATCAGTGTATCGAGAAGTCGTTTCATATCTTTAATAAATCCGGTTAATCAGTATTACAAAATTACTAATAAAGGGCGTGTTTAGCAAATGTGTGTGAACTTTGAGTCATATTCTAATGAATCGATCTCCGGTAAGCCTTCGGTGTCATACCCGTTACACGTTGAAAATACTTTGTGAATGTGGGCGCGTCAGGGAAATTAAGCGTAGTTGCTATATCCTTTATACTCCTGTGCATTTCATTGAGCATCGATTTCGCCACACCGGCAACAACCGTTGCAATTAAGGCCGACGGACTATAGCCCGACAGCTGACGCACTATCGTGGAAAAATACTTTAAACTAACCGACGAACGCGATGCGTAAAATCTGACATTCCTCTGTTGCCTGCAATTTTCATATAAGTCAAGCATAAAGAGTTGAAATATCACATCTTTGTTCGTATGACCTCGAACATCCATATGCACATTCTGGAAATAGATCTTCATCACAATCGCTACAATGAGCCGGCTATGGCAATGGATAATCTCCTTCTGAATTTGACTGCATGTATTGTCCATTCCATAACTATCATTCTCCAACAGTTCTTTTAAATATCCATCAATCGATGTTTTGAGATATTCAAACTGATCATTTCCTATGCTGACTAATGGATTTTGTTGTATCGCCAACAGATTTGCCCTATTAACCGTCGGGTTTACTATCGACAATACGTCTTCTAACATAATACCGCCCAATATTATCGTCCCGGCTTTCCTTATGCGGACAATTTCTATGTCAACGAATGGCATACACGCAAAAATACAGTAGTCTTTCACACGATAATCAACATTTAGAATTTTAATGTCAAAATCGCCTCCTTCACAAATAGCAAACGCACAACGATCCGTCATGTCGAATACACGGCCCGTATCTTCTTCTGTATTTAAACAAACCGTTGATATGTTCAGTGATGTTCCCATTGATAATTCCTGTTTAAAATACAAAATAAGTATTTTTTGTTGGTTAATCACACCAACACTGCCAATAATCGAACCATTTGACAATTTTTTCCATAAAACAGACATTTGCCAGTATATCTAACGGGTGTAACTTTGTTTCTTGAATAATTACAAACTGTAACATCACAGATATGAACTACCAATTGGCGTATAGGGTATTTCCCTTGACAATTTTTCTGGTTGCGCTTTCCGCTTGCGGACACAAAACAACCGAAGATAACAATTCGCGGGATGCCGTAAGAGTAAAAACAACAACAGTCACCAACACAGGAGCCGAAGAAAAAATCTTCTATTCCGGTACCGTCGAAGAAGGAAGCGGCACAATAGTTAGTTTTTCAGCAGCGGGTACCATTAAAACCTTAGCTGTAGCTGAGGGCGATAACGTAAAGAAAGGACAATTGATCGGAACGCTTGACGATGCCTCGTTACGCAACGCCTATGAAATCGCCAAAGCTACATTAGAACAGGCTAAGGATGCCTACAACCGAATGAAAATACTCCATGATTCGAATTCTCTGCCCGACATAAAATGGGTAGACGTACAGAGTAAACTAACCCAAGCTGAAAAAGCTGCCGAAATAGCACGCATTGCGCTCGACGATGCAAAATTATATGCACCCGTTTCCGGAGTTGTATCCGAGAAACAGGCATCGGTCGGACAAACCGTTGCTCCGGGAATACCAATTGTAAAGATTGTAGACATCCGTACAGTAAAGGTGAATATTTCCATTCCTGAAAATGAAATATCAACATTTAATCTCGGATCAACAGCTTCAATTAAAACAAAGGCCTCTCCCGATGAGGTTTATTCAGGCAAACTCGTTGAAAAAGGAGTAGCGGCGAATCCATTGTCGCGATCTTATATAATAAAGTATCAAGTTGACAACCCACATAGCCTGCTTTTACCGGGCATGATATGTGAAGTAGGTGTCGAAAGCGTGTCAGCTAACGAGGGTATAGTTTTGCCGGTAGCTGCCGTGATGCTGGCAGCCGACAATTCCCATTTTGTCTGGCTTGATTCGGCAGGGGTTGCCAGGAAGCGCCTGGTTACGCCGGGTGCAATGCTACCCGATGGTATTGCCATTGAATCCGGGCTTAACAGCGGCGACAAGGTGATAGTTGCCGGAACTGAAAAAGTTTCTCAAAACACAAGGGTTACATCCATTAATTAATTGTCCAATATGGATTCTCCTAATAAGAATACCGACGGAGGACTGCTTTCAAAACTTCCTCCGGTCAAAAACTCACCTCTCGTAGCGTGGGGTGTGAAGTATGCCAATGTTGTCGTTTTAATGGTGTGCATGTTGGTCATTTTTGGCTTTTACGCGCTCCAGACAATGGACAAAAATGAGTTTCCCAATTTCACAATCCGCGAAGGTGTCGTAGTGGCCGTCTACCCAGGAGCGACATCGCTCGAAATGGAGCAGCAGGTGATGAAACCTTTGGAAAACTTCGTTTTCAGCTTTAAAGAAGTCAATAAAATAAAAACCACCTCCAACGCCACAAATGGTATGGTGATGATTTTTGTTGAACTTGACGACAACACAACCGACACCGATTCATTCTGGAACACATTCAGCCGTGAACTTGGCTCTGTCAAGCAACAGTTGCCACCCGGCGTACTGGCAGTAGAGGTGATTTCTAATTTTGGCGACACATCGGCGTTGCTGATAACAATGGAGAGTGACGACAAAACCTATCGCGAATTAAGCGATTACATGGATGATCTCCAGGATCGCTTGCGCACAGTCGAAAGTGTCGGCACAATGACAGTTTATGGAAAACAAAACGAGCAGATTTCAATAAATGTAGATCCTGAAAGATTATCTCATTACGGTGTTTCTGAAAAAACCTTAGCGGCAACACTCTTTGCAAAAGGATTCCAGACCACGGGAGGTGAAGTCCGCACCGACTCCTATACATCACCAATCTATGTCGACAACCCGCTGAATTCTGTTGCAGACATCGCCGACCAGATTGTTCTTTCAACCCCGGGCGGTGATATTGTCCGGCTGAAAGATATTGCCGAAGTCAAACGACAATACCCCGACCCTACATCATTCATCACAAACAACGGCCGCAAATGCATTCTCCTGTCACTGGAGATGAAAAAAGGCAATAATATCGTTGAAATGGGGAAATTAGTTGAAGAGCAGTTATCTGCTTTCCAGTCGGAACTCCCCGAAGACGTGACTCTTTTCCGCATCACAAATCAGCCCGACGTTGTAAACAGCAGCGTCATGGATTTCCTGCGCGAATTGCTCATTGCTGTCATCGCAGTGATTGTAGTGATTGTACTGCTGCTGCCTATAAGGGTTGCACTGATTGCCGCAGCTACAATTCCGATAACTATTTTTATTTCTCTGGGATTGTTCTATGCTTTCGGAATAGAGCTGAACACTGTCACATTCGCCTGCCTTATTGTTTCATTAGGTATGATTGTTGACAACTCGGTTGTAATTATTGATGACTACGTTGAATTGATCGGCGAAGGCATGGATCGGAAAGAAGCAACAATACGCTCTGCTTCTGAATTCCTAAAATCGATCTTTTCGGCCACTCTCGCCATTTCCATCACATTCTTCCCGTTCCTGTTCACAATGACAGGCATGTTCCGCGATTTCTTAACCGACTTCCCTTGGGCGATATCCCTTATCCTGATGGGGTCGTTGATAATTGCCGAACTTCTTGTGCCATTCCTGCAATACCGATTCATCCAACCGGCAAAAGTTGCGAATCTCGACAGCGACAATAATAGCGGCACAAAACATTTTTCTCTGCTGCGTGTCCTTCAAGGAGGGTACAACAAACTTATTGCCATATGCTTCAATCATCCCTGGGCAGTGATTGTACTTGCCGTTGTGCTTACTGCCGGCGGAGCTGTATTGCTAATGGAACGTCCGATGCAACTCATGCCAATTGCAGAGCGCAATCAGTTTGCCGTGGAAATATATTTGCCAACAGGCACACCTTTGTGTCAAACCAACGTAGTGGCAGATTCTATGGCCAACATACTCAGCAAAGATAAGCGGGTGGTGTCTGTTGCAAATTTCCATGGGTGCTCCTCGCCCCGTTTCCAGACAACCTATGCGCCACAGGTTGGTGGACCTAATTTCGCACAGTTCATCGTTAACACAACAGGCAATGAAGAAACTGTGGAAATCCTGAACGAATACACCGCAAAGTATCGCGACTATTTCCCGGAAGCAAAAATCCGGTTCAAGCAACTCTCCTACTCCAACGCAGCCTATCCTATAGAGGTAAGAATAAAGGGGAGCGACTACTCATTACTCCATGCCGTTTCCGACTCCGTTGTCGAAATAATGCGCTCGATTCCTGAAATCAACCTCACAAGCAGCAGTTTGAATTCACCTCTGGTAGCTGCACAGGTGGCACCCGATTTCACCACAATGTCACGACTGGGACTCAGCTCTATGATGCTTGAAGCGGATCTGGCTCTTCGATACACGAATTCCGGAATCCCGGTGGCCACTGTTTGGGATGGCACGTATGCAACACCTGTAGTGTTCCGCACTCCGACATCCGACAGTTCAAACGTTAACGACCTCCGCAACGAACTCCTACCTGTGATGGGATTTGCATCTGCTCCGCTGCGACAACTTGCAGAAGTTAAACCCGCATGGAACTACGGACAACTTTCGCATCGCAACGGTATTCCCTGTGTCACAATAAGTTCCGAAGTGGAGCGCGGCAAATATGCATTGACCGTCACATCCAAACTGCAGAAAGAGCTGAATAAATTGAAGCTGCCCGAAGGAGTGACTATCGAATATGGCGGCGACTACAGCCAGTCAGAAGAGATGTGGCCCCCCATTATCTCGGCACTTTTAATGGCAGTGGTGATCATTTTCTTCATTCTGTTGGCACACTACAAGAATGTTGCAACCTCCGCCCTACTCCTGCTCTGTATTGTCTTATGCATACCAGGTGCCGGCATAGGTCTGGCAATTCAAGGAGAAGTCCTTTCTCTGACATGCACCCTCGGATTTATATCATTAATGGGTATTCTTGTCAGAAACGTTATCATAATGATCGACTATGCCGAAGAGCTTCAGCGATCTGAAGGAATGACAGTCAAAGAAGCCATTTTCCACAGTGCCGAAAGACGAATGCGCCCGATATTCCTCACCTCGGCAGCTGCTTCTATGGGCGTACTGCCTATGGTGTTGACCGGCACACCGTTGTGGCGTCCAATGGGTACCGTAATTTTCTGGGGAACAATTATCACGTTCTTCTTCATCGTAACCGTAATCCCCGTTCTGTATTGGAAAACAATGGAGAAAAAATCCGTAAAACCAGACACAAATGAAACCAATAATTAGCCTTACGGCAATCATAACACTAATGTGCTCGCTGGCGATGAACGCTCAACAGCTGACGCTTGACGAGTGCGTAAGCATGGCTCTTGAAAACAACGCACGAATGCGCACTGCCGAATTCTCCGTCGATGCTTCTCGTGAAACATCCCGCGAAGCTTTCACCAAATATTTCCCTTCCGTAAGTGTTAGCGGAGCTGCTTTCACCGCAAACCACGGTATGCTTCAACACAAATTCGAGCTGCCGTTGTCGATGTTAGGTATCGGACTGGAGGATATGGACTTCAATCTGAAAATGTTGAAAAAAGGATCCGTCGCCGGAGTGAATCTTATTCAGCCTATTTTCCTCGGCGGACGCATTGTTAATGGCAACCGCCTTGCACATGTAGGCGAAGAAGTGAGTCGTTTGCAACAGCGCCAGACATCCGATCAGGTGCGCAACCAGGTTGAGCAGTATTACTGGCAACTCGTTTCTCTTCATTCGAAACACAGGACTTTGGAAAATGTGATTGCGATGCTCGACACTCTAACCACACAGGTTCAGAGCTATGTCGATGCAGGTGTGACTACAACTAACGACTTGCTCGAAGTAAAGCTGAAAAGGAACGAGATGCTTGTTACTAGAAACGAGCTCGACAACGGCATTTCGGTTGTCCGCATGCTACTGTCACAATATGTTGGCAAAGGCACATCAGGATCGGTCGATGTTGCAACAAATCTCCAGGTTGGCGACATACCGGAATTTCCACACGACATTTACATAAATCCAGAAGAGTGTCTGGACAACACCGTAGGCCATGGGCTGCTCATCCAAAATGTAAAGGCTAAAGAGCTTGAAGAGAAAATTGCAGTCGGGAACAATCTGCCTGCAGTTGCCGCCGGTGCGAGCTACAACTACGAACATCTTCTGGACCAAGGTCACACATTCGCCAACATCTATGTAACGGTAAACATCCCGCTCACAGACTGGTGGGGTGGCTCGCACAACATGAAGAAAAAAAGAATCGAAACCCGTATTGCACGCACACAGTTAGAAGACGATTCCCAACTTCTCATCATCGCTATGACAAACGCGTGGAATGCGCTGTCAACCGCCTACTCGCAAATGGAAATTGCAAAAGAGTCAATTGCCCAGTCTGCCGAAAATCTGAGATTAAATCAGAACTTCTACAATGCCGGGACAACCACTATCACCGATCTGCTGGACGCACAAACTCTCTATTTGCAGTCGCAAGACAAGTTTGTCGATGCCTACGGTCAATTCCAGATAAAGAAGCTTTCTTACCTTCAATCAACCGGTCGATGATTGGAAACCCCGTGCGATAGAGCTGCTCAGTTTATCTGAAGGCGATATTCGCGCGGGGTTTGACCGGAATGGCGCTTGAAGAATCGGATAAAATGCTGTGGGTGCTGAAATCCGAGGTATTCAGCTATCTGCTTAGTGTTCATTGAAGGATCGGACAGCTGCGACTTCGCGATGTTTATCATCTTTAGCTGAATATACTCTTGTGCTGTCTTTCCGGTTTCTGACTTCACAAGGTCGCCGAAATAGTTAGGCGACAGACAGATTTTGTCAGCAAAATATTTCACCGTAGGTATACCTTCCAAAGCGGCACGGCCGGAATCAAGATAATCGTCGAGCAGAATTTCAAAACGGCTCATTGTTCCATTGTTCAATTCCTCTCGCGTTATAAACTGGCGCTCATAGAATCGCATGCAGTAGTTGAGCATCACTTCAATGTTCGACACAATCAGCGACCTGGAAAATCTGTCGATCGGGTGCTGGAGTTCACGGGCAATCTTTGCCATATAATCCTGCAGAATCACACGTTCTTCGGCCGACAGATGCAATGCTTCATTCGATGCATACGAAAAAAAAGTGTACTGCTTGATCTTTTGCCCAAGCGGGGTCCCGTTAATGAAATCAGGATGAAACAGCAACCCAATTGCTTCCGGAGGGCGGCCGTCCTCAACCCGATGTATGCCTACAGTCTGCCCGGGTGCAAAACTCACAACTGTTTCATCATCAAAATCGTAGGTTGTCTTACCATAGTTTATTACGCAGCCGGTCGTCTTTTTCAGGAATAACGCGTAAAAACCGAAGTGCATACAGTGCGACGGCTGTTCAACCGAATCGTCGAAATGGACTATGGCAACAAGCGGATGTCGTGTTTCAAAACCGAAATAACGGTTATATCGTTCAATAGTACTGGCTTCGTAGATTTCCATACCGATTTGTATTTAGCTTCACAAATATATCGATAATATCCTGATTATTTATGCATCCACGGTCATATTCCGTAATCGGGGTAATACATAGCGTAATATTGGTATATTATGAGTAGGCTCATGAAAGTTTACATGGGTCGACAACGACAAATCCGATAAAGCCAATAAAATAGCAAATGCTTTTACATGTGCAGTTCTCGCTTGTGGCCGAGCGTGCGAGTGTAGCTGAATATACCGGCACATAGTGCAAATCCCACACAAACATAAAGACAAACTTTCACTGCATTCAATTCATTGGCAAGCACCGCGAAAACCGAACTAACCAACGTTGCACCAAGGGTCTGCCCGACTAAGCGGGCTATGCTCTGTACCCCTCCGGCTCCACCCGACCTGTTTATGGGCGTAGACATCACCATGACAATATTATTTGGAGTCTGGAACATACCGAACCCCACACCGCAAATAGCCATTCGCCATGCGATGTTCCATTCTGCGGGTGCTGAACCTGTGAACAGAAGCAGAACAACCCCGACAATAAATACACCCATACCGGCGGCTGCCGTTGCGCCCGGATTGTGCCGTTCAACATATCGTGCGGCAATAGGAGAAACAATCATTGTTGCCAACGGCCACGGAGTCATTAATAAACCTGTCGTTATCGCAGGAAAATGATATGTGTTCAGATAGAGAAACGGCAACGAAATCATTGCAATGTTCTGCGCAATGAATGAACTCACAGATGTGACTATGCTCATTGAATACATCGAGTTCTTAAACAAATCGACAGGTAGAAGCGGTTGCTCGTGGTGGAACTGACGACGTAAATAAAAGCAGCCGACAATTAATCCGGCTACAAGCATTAGACCGCTCAGCACAACATCTCCCTTTCTCGTGAAATTGCCAAGAGCGTAGAAAATCAAGCCAAAAACAATCATATTTTCAAACGCACTAACAAGGTCGAATCGGGGTTTATGATCGGCCGGCGGATTCTGTGGCAACAATTTCCACCCCAAAAAGAATGCGACAATGCCCAAAGGAACATTAATCAAAAAGAGCCAATGCCATGAGGCTACAGAAAGTATTGCTCCGGCTATCGTCGGACCCGCCGCTGTGGCTATTGCTATACACATAGCGTTAAGAGCCATTCCACGACCCAGAATCTCACGCGGATAAATCAGCCTGACAAGAGCAATGTTCACCCCCATCACACACGCCGCACCGATTCCCTGAATGGCTCGTGCAATTACCACCATAGTGAAACTCTGGGCCGCGGCACACAATGCCGACGACAAAGTGAACACAACTACACCCGTCAGAAATGTGCGTTTGTAGCTATGCAGATCGCCTATTGAGCTGACAGGCAAAAGCAGCATGGTTATCACCAACTGATAGATAGTGACAATCCATACTGCCGAAGAATTACTTATTGCAAACTTTTCGGCAAGAATCGGTAGCGCTACATTGACGACAGTCACATCAAGCACTGTCATTACAAGCACTATCTGCAATACTATCACTGCAATGTATTTCTTATATGAAAATCCGATTCCTGTCATGTTAACTTACAAAGCATTCGAACACTATCACTTCAGAGCCTTGCCGTCGGCAAATGCATTGCCAACACGCTCTCCGAGTGCTATATACCCATTGTGAACAGGATCGAATGTGATGAGTTGCATTTTTTCGACATCCGGTTTTCCGTCGGCAGCAAGATATTTTTCGTCGCAAACAATGTTCACTATATCAGCAATGAGGTAACAACCCGTTGCTGACTCATATAGTTTTTCGCTCACGCGACATTCCAATGTGACAGGGAAACAGTCGAACACAGGGGCGTTCACACTCTCCGCCTTTACGGCTGTCCACCCGGTTTTCTGCATTTTATCAGAATTATTCTTTCCGCTGACAATTCCGACATAATCGGCTGCATCCTTAGTGGCGACCGTTGCAAAAGCCACTGTGAATTCAGGACAGCGGTTAAGATTATCCGTTGTTGCGTGCGAACCCATTGAAATCATTATCTGTGTCATGTCCCACTGGCCACCCCAAGCGGCGTTCATGGCATTAGGTGTGCCGTCGGCATTATATGTGCCGATAATCAGCACCGGCTGTGGAAGCACCCACGCTTTTGGTTTAAAACTTTTCATTGTTGTAGCTTATTAATATGTCTATCATTTATAATACGTTTTCTCGGTTACATTTGTTTCGGCAACTGTTGCTATTTTTTTCCATATTTCCGTTCAAAAAAATCCATATGATCCTCACCCCACCGCAACATTAAGTCGATTACCGGCAACAGAGATTGCCCCAGCGCGGTTATCCTGTATTCGGATCGGGGAGGCAATTCGGGATAGATCTTTTTTTCAACCAATCCATCTTCTACCAGTTCCCTTAACTGCAAGTCGAGAACTCTCGGAGCGGCTTCTGGCAGACATTTGTGAATTTCGCTCGGACGCAATGGTTTCAAGCTTCGAAGTTCATCAAGAATACATGACTTCCATTTCGATTCAATCAAACTCATTGTCAAACGCAATGGACAGTCGAGGTCGACTGGAATTTTCTTTTGATATGCCATATTTCGAATCATTAATTGTCTGACTGTAAAGTTAGTCAACAAGCCGCTAATTTTCAAGTACCGAAAATATTTTCAGTATATGAAAAATTTTTCTGTACTTGAAAATATTATTATAGCATCATATCTTTGCAATCATAACAAACCCATAATACAAATAAAATAATGAGAGATACAATCAAGGAATACGACGCTGTTGCCAAAGCAGCTGAAAAGTTTGTAAAGAGTGTTGCAGAAGGCAATAGTGAATATGCGAAAACCCTTTTCACCGAAGATGCCGTTCTGTTCGGAATTCTTGACGGAGTTCTTGAACACGGCTCTATTCAACAATTCTACGACAATGTAGACAGCGTTGGAGGCGATCCCGGATTTAGCGCACGTGTCGACGTTGTTGCTGTTGAAGAGAATGTTGCCGTAGCCAGAGTGCTTGAAGAAAACTGGGGTGGACGCATCGATTTCACAGATTTCCTTCTCCTGCTGAAACTCAACGGAGAATGGAAATGTGTTGCTAAAGCCTACAACCAGAACTCAAACACCATAAAGCAATAATATTGACAAAAACGAGAGAAACACATTTTGCAGGTGTGCTTCTCTCGTTTTTATATGATTCAGACCGGAGTCAGTTTGATCTGTATTATTTCACTGTCATTGGGTCATTGACAGGTGCGTCAACCCAAGGCAGAACATTAACTGTAAATTTAATATCACCACCTAAGACAGGTTTACCAGGGTTAGGATCATCTGGGTCATGATATCCGGCTCCTTTTGTAAAGTCAAGCGTATAGATGTATTTTTTACCGGCTTCCCATGTTCCGCTCAATGGAATCGAAGCCCAGCCAAATGTGCGTTTATTACCGTTAGCATCAAGTTGGTTTTCGGAAATTGAAGGATAAACTTGCGCACCTGTTTCAGTTGTAGTAACATTTACCAATACACTGAGATAAGCCTCGCGTGCAACATTATCGGGGTCGCCTGTAGGGCTCCAAGGTGTCAGGGTCTGAGGCAGAAGCATTGCATTGCCCGACTCACCCATGATCGACACAGGCGTGTCGTTAAGAGTTACTGTATCGCACGATGAAGTGTAGACAGCCGTATCATGCCAGTCGTCCAAAGTCCATTTCGATGTGGTGAAATCGAACGATCCCATGTATTGCGGACGGCCGATTCGCATGCCTGCGACCTTGAAGG
Source organism: uncultured Muribaculum sp. (assembly GCA_964421745.1). Classification (GTDB taxonomy): domain Bacteria; phylum Bacteroidota; class Bacteroidia; order Bacteroidales; family Muribaculaceae; genus Muribaculum. The sequence goes on from CAYQYL010000007.1 coordinate 12,763, forward strand.
TGTATGTCTTGTTGCTTGACTTCGCCTGAAGTTCAATCTGCGACAACTGGTGTGAGAATGTCAATTCGACGCCAGTTTCCTTGTTTTCTTTATTGTTACCGCTTGCAGTGGCAGTAATGAAATCGACCTGATCGGCAATGTTTTCAGGAACGGAATAATTCTCCATCACTTTTGTTGTCGGATCTATAGTGATGTCGCCACCAAGCTCTTCTGCTGAAGGAGAATAGGAATAGAATGTCACATTCGAATCATCACCGGGCCAGTTATAAACAGGATCAGATTCAAAATATCCGTCGGAGCCTTTTTTGAATTCGAGGTCCGAGAAATAATCGACAGTAGCACCGTCCTGTATTGCTGTAACATAAATTGACGACAGGTTGGCATTTGTCGTTTCTGTGGCACGTCCGCCCATCGCGGGTCGGAAACTGATTGCGTCACTATTGTGTGTACTAATCATCGAGGGATCTTCCTCGGCACATGAGGCCAGCGAAATCGCAAGAGCACTCAAAAGGAATAAATGTGTACTTTTCATAACAGTTAGTTTTATGTTGTTTTATAATTATTATCAGTCTTACATTTCTAAATTAACATGTTCGCTTATCCAATCGTTCACTGTGGGTTTCAATCCACCTCCGCTTTGTATGCTTTTAGGTAGCTTCAACCCTTTCACAACTATGTGAACATGGTGCGGGTCTGTAGCTGCATCCACTTGGTTTGTAACGTCGAAAGTATAGTAACGTTTGGTTCCGTCCGACAGATACATATATGTAGTAAGGATATTTTCATGATTAGCCGACGCGCTTTGGCCGAAAGTCAGGAATTCGGCGTGAAGCGACTTTTTGTCGTCCGACAGTTTCAAAACGAAAGGCATCGTCGCTTTCTCTTCTGCAGGCGACTCCTGGCCGTTAACATATCCCTCCGCCACACCCGAAAGCGTAGCGTCGATCGACAGATCAGTCAGCGATTCGCCATTTTCCACATCGAGTATATCGACCGTGTAGTGGCACACAGCTTCTTCGGGGTACAAGGTGATATATTGTTTGGCAGAAGTATGTTTTATATTAAAGCCGTCGTTTCGGTCGGCCCAAAGCATTCCCGGGGTATCCGCCATACGTTGGTCTGATCCACCGGCGCGCGGAAGAGTTTGCACTTCCAACCCGTAGGCTTCGAGCTGCTGGGTGTCTTTGGTAATTATTTCATACGATTCTATATCGTCTTCGTAACGGGGAACCGCCCAATCTGTTTCGTCGGCATTCATGCACAAAGCATCGTAGGTTCCGTAAGGTATCCTGATTGTACCGCCATCCTTTCCTGTGAAAATGAATCGGATATGTTTGTGAGTGTCATGATTATACAAGTGCAGAGCCATGGACTCGGGATTGCCGTCAGGAGCATTACGCCAATCGAACACGACCTGGATGTCGAGTGTGTCGGGTTCATCGATTTCAAAGCCTTTGTGAGCACACGATACCATTGAGATAAACATCGAAAGGATACACAGATATTTTATTACTGTTCTCATCGTTTACCTCCTTTCGCATTATTGTAGTTGCCATGGCCCAGAAGCCATACAAGGGATATTTCTGCCTTTGTCGGTCCAAACCAGTTCAATCTGTGAGTTGATTGCCACTTGTAGTGCGACCCCTCTGGAACGTAGACCAGATATTTGCCGCCCATATACCCTACGCCAATCGTAAAATCGATATTCAAACGACGTGCTATCGGAAGTGAATATCCATATTCAATTCCAGCCACTACATTGCATCGATCCCAGAGAGTGCGATGAGGAAGACCTCCCATATAACCTTTGCCGCCGAATTCAAAATCGTAGGTTACAACTCCGGCATAAGCTCCGATATGATGCCCTGTAAGCGGCTTCTCTGCAGCTTTGTGTCCAAACCACCGGCGCACTGTCAAGTCGCCTCCGTATGCGCGCCAGTAGCGGTGCGAATGGTCGTTATCCCACCAGGCATACATCCAATTGGCAGCAACCGACCATTGCTTCCCGAGATAAAACTCAGCCCCAATGTTTGGCAGTGCAAGCGCGTCGAAAAGCATATTTGTCTTCAATGCCATATAGAACGGGCGACGTTCGCGTTCGACCGGTATTACGGCATGCACTGGCGGGTAAGTGATACCCGGAATCGGGTCAACCAAAATCAGTTTTTCTAACGGGATTTGTGCTAACGGAGAATAGCGACGTTGATAATCGACATAAAGCCGCGATTCACGTAACTGCGGAAACATGTTTCTGTACATATAGGCATAAGGCACTCCGGAATGCATGCTTTTAATCACTTCCAGATTATGTGCGTTGTCCGATCCACAATCCTGAATCGATGCGATGATTTGGCTGATTGTATCCAGAACCTCAACCCGGTATGGCACATTCATATCGCCTGACACAAGCCTGTACAGTCCGCTCCAGTCGCGACCGACAAAATCGAATTTAACTAAAGAGTCGGGAAGATTAATCTTTTCTGAGAAATAATTGAAGATTCGTGCAGCTCGTTTTTCTGAGAGGCTGCGGTTGATCGCTACTGAACCTTCAGGCGAAGCTGCTCCGACAACACGAACGGATGTCAGGCTGTAAAGCGAATCGTTACGGGCATATTCGCTGATGCTGTGCGACATCGAATCAAGACTCACGTAATTGTTTTTATAATGGGGCTCCAGCACCGACCGCGATTGTCTGAAATGAATCGTGGCTGAGTCGGAAATCTCTCCTGCCGATATATACCGGCCAAAAGATATCAGAATGAATAGTGCAGTCAATATAGCCCTCATTAGTTTTGTGTGTTAAATTGTATCAATAAAGGAGCATGGCGCCATCTCGATTTCGGGGCTATTCAGCGGCGATTTCTATTAAGGTGATGTCAATACCTCTTCGTATACCTTAAGAACATCTCTAATCTAAAAATAGTTGAAAAATTCTTTCAAAAATTTTCAACTATTTGACAAAAACAACCGCCAAGATTCCTATGTGGAACCCTGGCGGCATATATCACATTTAAAAATTACACTGATTGGCAATTACTTAGCCAATTTTTCGACGAGTACAGGCATCCAATGACCAGCGATAACGGAACGTGCCATGAAACCGGTCTTACGACCTGTCACAGTATCATACCAGTCGCTGAGTGGCACACGGGTTTCTGTTTCATTAACGTAGTCGTAGAGCGGCGCAATGAATTTAACCAATGTCTTTTGGTCGGGCGACAACGCGGCTGTCCACATGATCCAGTCGCTCTTGGTGTAATCTCTGCGGTTATCGAGCGGCAGACCATATTTGTTCTGTTTTGTCAGATAATAGTTAACCTCGGTTGGAATCACCTGCGAAGGGAATATCTCAGTGTTCCAGAGTTTATCCCAAATGATGTTATATTTCTGACTCCATGTGTTCTCGCGATCGAAAGCAAGCCTATAATGGCGATCAGCCTTCTTACCTTCGACAGCTGTAGCCTCCCATTTTGCAGCCATTTGTTTTGCAATCGAATTGTATTTCTGATATGTTGCGTCATCGCCACGGAGCTTTGCAAGCTCAGCATAGCCGGCAATACCCATAATAGCCTTTATCGAAAGGTTGGCATTGTGTGCCCAGTGACCCGCAAAGTCGTCGGTACAAAGCTGGTTTGCCGGATCCTGACCATTTTCAACCAGATAGTCGGCCCATGTTGTGAGAATGTCCCAATAAGGTTCGGCATAATTTGTGTTGCCGTCGAGTTTACAACACATTGCAATCAGCGTCAGCATATTTCCAGCCTCTTCAAGTGGCATGTCGCCACCATATACCTGACCATTGGCAATTGGATATTGTCCGAGGTCGTGAGCAGCAAAAGGCTTTGTCCAGCGTCCCGACTTGCTATAGTCGAGAATGGATGTCATCATAGCTTTCTGAAGTTCCGGATTGTAGACGAGGAAGAGCGGACATTCGGGATAAGTCAGATCGACAGTGTTGACACAACCGTTTGAATCATTTTCTTTGGAGAAGAACAGCAGTGTTCCCTCGTCATCCTGGAACAGTTTGTGAGCAGCGATTACATGGCGATACGAGCCCGAGAGTAATTCGGCGTATTTGTCACCACCGACTCTCTGACCGTCATCGTAGATTTTCTTGTCTAAATCGCGGCAACGGTTCATTATTGATGCATACGAGCTGTTCAGTCGGTTGAACATGTCGAATATCGACACATTGCCGTTGTGTGCCCAATAACCTTTATAACGCTTATAAAAATACTCGATATCGAAAACTTCATCATAGCCCACGAGTGTATAGCTTGCCGCTTCCTTGGTTTTACCAAAGTTGTGGAGATAGGCCAGCAGAGGGTGTTCAGAGGCGTTCTTTGCAACAACCTCGGTCTGGCTTTCGGGCAATTTACCGGTGCGAATGAATGTTTCTTTAATCAATGCATCGGAATTTAGCGCTACATCACCGTTAATTCCGGGCAGATAGAAATAGCCCCAGTCGATACAAATATGGTCGGCTTTTTTTGCAAGGATAGGCTGCTCGACGGTTCCGGTTTTTAGATACTTAACACCTTTTTCTTCGATGAGCGATGATTTTGTCGGTTGATTGGTTTTGTTCTGAGCGATTTGGGGCGAAGCAGTCAGCAGCAACTGAACATCGTGCTCCTTGCCATCGGTCGACACAACCTGATAGGATATATAGTTTATTGGCGACGACAGAAGGTCGTAATCGTCGATAAGCATTGGAGCTGTAAAAACGAGATTTAAATCGACCGGTCCGCAGCCGAATTTGTAATAGGTCGACGTTGCAAGTACATCAACATTTTTCTGGACTGCCTTGGGAATGCTTGTACTCTCAACACCAGTGTTGCGGAAAATTCCGAAATCTGTCAGCGCACCACCACCATTGTTATGGCAGTAGGAAGCTATAACATTCTTTCCCGGATGAAGAAGTTTTCGAACATCATCGGTAAGTTCAAGTTTTACATCTTCTTTAAGTTCGGCAGGGCCATGCGCAACTTTTGTGCCGTTTATATAAAGGTCGAAATTGTCGTCGTGTGAATAAACCAGATAGAGCTCGCCCTCCAGATCGGCCGGTTTCAGATCAATTTCTCGTCTTACGTACAGATCGCTGTTTTCGTCGCTCCAATCTGTGTGGATACCGCTGTTGCCGGCCGAGCCGAATGCACCCTTACCTTTTTTCCACGATGAATCGTTATAGCCCGGCTTCTCCCAACCATTGCCCGGATTGGTGCGCGAATAGGTTGCATCCCAGGGCTGTTCTACCCCCATGGGCACTACGGTTTCGAAAATAGTATTTTTGGCACCCATAAAACGGTATGTTTTACCGTCGACGCGGAGTAAGCCTTCCAACGGTTTGTCGTTGCCAGTCCAGTGAGCGGGCGAACCGTCGGTCAGAACATCGTAGGGCGACCATATCGAAAAATAGGGATCGGAAACCACCAGCGGCACCGAAGGCAACCGCAACTGGGTATCTTTGTACGGCTGAAAAAGATCTGCTGTCTGGGCGGCTGCCGGCAGGGCAACTGCACAGAACAATGCACATTTAAATAATTTGTTCATATAACTTTGGTTTATTACGTTTTGTTACAATTATTTATCAGTAAAAAGAAGCATCAATGACGGTGTTGACGAAGCGGCATAGCATCCGATCAACGTGTCGGCGGCCGTAGCCTCCCAAGCAACGCCATCGCATATTAAGGTTACGGAATCGCGGTTCTCCCAGCCCTGGCTGATATTTCTTCTTACAAAATCTAAATATCTATTTTCATCCTTCCCCTCGGCATCGGCAAGCATACTAACATATTGCGCCCATATCGCAGGATAAATTCCCTGCTCAAGACTGCCTTGATCGTACGGACTGTTTGGATTGTGAGCCCACGGCAAATATCCCCCGGCTACAGACATTGAATCAATGGAATAGTCAGCCCCTTTCCGTGCAAGATCGAGATAGCGAGGATTACCCGTAGCATTGTAAAGCATCACAGAACTCCCGATGAAAGTTCCCTGATTATAAATCAACGGACGGCCACCAACCCGTTCACCATGACGGTGGTCATGAACCTTGCCTGATGTTGAATCTGTAAGATTGGCAACACTCCAGTCGTAAATTTCTTTTGCCATGTCGAGGTAACGCTGTTTTGTTTCATAACGCGGGCGCTGGAATTCTCTATATGAATTAGTCCAACTTTCCGGCTCTGGATCGGCAACTCTCGATTCTGGAGCCAGTTCATGCAACAACATCGCGGCAACAACGGTAGGAAAGTTTATACACGACATTTTTCCATCACCGGGGCCATTAGGGTTCGGAGTGTCAAGAGGCTGCCATTGCCAGAACATGCCTCCTCCAAGTTGTTTGTCAGGATCGGCATAAGAACCGGTATCGCCTACTGTTGGCGAGCCATACCACACACGGGCAAAACTTTTTTCGGCGAGCTCGCGATAACGGTCATCATCGAAAAACTTTGCAGCACGGGCAAGAGTTATTGTCCACCACTGAATATCGTCATAAATAAACCAACCGGTGTTGATATTGCCATTATCAAAGTCAAAACCGGAATAATGCTTTATATTGCCTTCGAGAAGATTCTTTGCAAGTTGCTTATATTGCCTTGCACGTACATCATCATTAGTCTTTTCAGCAAGAAGCGAAGCATTCATTGCCATGTCGACAAACATCGGCTGGCACCATATTGCCGCGGCTCCTTTCCAGCGGTCAATAGCAGCCGAATCGCGGTTTGTATTTTTATAGATATATTTTGCCGAGTCGAGATAAACACGATTAAACGCATCGTATGCCTCCCACACATCTGCCATGTTGGAATCAACTGCCTTTTCTTTTGTGTTACACCCGACAAGAAATAACAACGCAATAATAAAAAAAGAATTTCTCATCTTCACAAATCGATACTTTATCATTGTTTGCCACAAAGTAAACGAATTTAATGCAAGAAGCAGTGTCGTCTATATGCCAAAGTTGTAAATCATACGGTTGTATACACATTTGGCACGATTCAATACCACACGTAAGTACACTCGGAAAAGATAAGGCCACAACTCATCAACTGAATTGCGGCCTTATGTGTGATTCGGCTGGGACTCGAACCCAGGACCCACAGCTTAGAAGGCTGTTGCTCTAATCCGACTGAGCTACCGAACCCTGCTAATATGCATTTGATATTGCAGCGTATGCCCGTGGGGAGTCGAACCCCAATCGATGGAACCGGAATCCATTATTCTATCCATTGAACTACGGGCACATGTAACAGCATTTCGCTTATTACGGCAGCAAAAGTACAATTTTTTTTGTAGATTTGCAACACTATTTGTATCCAATTTTATTCAACCCAAATGGATGTAAGAATCGACAACACATGGCGCGAGGCACTTTCGCAACAATGGAAGGAGCCATATTTCAAATCGCTCACCGACTTTGTCAGAGAGCGCTACAGCAATCCGGCAGTGACGGTATATCCCCCGGCACGCCAGATTTTTGCCGCGTTCGACCAATGTCCGTTTCCCGATGTAAAAGTGGTTATTATCGGTCAGGATCCCTATCATGGGCCGGGACAGGCAAACGGATTGTGTTTTTCGGTTAACAACGGTGTGCCGCTTCCACCGTCGCTATTAAACATCTTCAAAGAAATTAAAGATGACTTCGGGCTTGATGCCGCTCCAACCGACGGCGACCTTAGCCGATGGGCACGTCAGGGAGTATTGCTACTCAATGCAACCCTAACTGTCGACGCTCATTCGCCGGCTTCACATCAAGGTCGCGGCTGGGAACGTTTTACCGACGAAGTGATAATGCGACTCAACAACGAGCGCGAGAATCTTGTGTTCATCCTTTGGGGATCGTATGCCATAAAGAAGGGTGCAATCATCGACCGTCAGCGCCACTGTGTGCTCACCTCGGCTCACCCATCACCATTGTCGGCCTACCGCGGTTTCTTCGGCTCGAAACCTTTTTCCAAGGCAAATCAATATCTTATAAGTCATAACATCGCGCCAATCGACTGGCGCTAAATAATTATCCGATAATGGCAAATTCAAAATATACACTCCAGGAGCGGCTTGAACGCGCACGACAATTAAAGGCACAAGGCTATGTGTGCTCACAATGTGTTTTAATGGCCTTTCCCGATGTTACCGGTCTGTCTGAGGTGCAAGCGGCCTCAGTGTCAATTGGATTGGGAGGCGGAGTTGGCGGACAAGGCGATGTTTGCGGATGCGTGACTTCAATGGCAGCCCTATGTGGATGTGCCTCGCAAGGCAACCCTCAACTAAAGCCTGAAACCTATGGCTCTGTGAGGATGTTGAGCGATAAATTTTTGGCTGAGAATGGAAGCATACAATGCCGTCAACTAAAGCAATCGGCCCAAAAACCGTGCCTGCAACTGATTGAAAATGCAATCGAAATTTTCCACAATCAAATTTAGCGTCAGTCGGAATGAGTATTCGCCACAACATATTGATGTCGGCTCTTGTAGCACTTTTGCTCTTAGGTTCACATGACACATTGAGTGCCATGGAAATATCAGATACGCAGACACGCAGCTTTTTTGAACAATTCCGAACCATACAGGCCTATCCGGAGGGGAACGATCAACTACCCCCGGTTATTACGCTTGGTTCGGACGACCGACTCATTATCAGCTTCGACGAACTGACCGAAGAGCACTCCAATCTGCAGTATTCGCTCATTCATTGCAATGCCCAGTGGAAACCTGACAATCTGGTGGATAGCGAATTTTTAGACGGGTTTAACTATGCCGACATAGACGATTATCAGTACTCGCGCGCCACAGATGTTCATTATGTAAATTACCGTATAACACTGCCCAACAACAAAATGCAGCCCTTGATTTCGGGCAACTATCTCCTGCGCGTCTATCGTGACACGGATCCCGAAACAATTCTGTTGCAGGTAAGATTCCAGATTTCAGAACAAAAGGTTGCGATTTCGGGCGAAGTTAAAACATCGACCGACATAGACTATCGGGCACGCCACCAGCAACTCGATTTTGTTGTCGAGGGCGATAAAGATCTCTCGCTCGACGACTTGTCGAATCGGTTGACAGCTGTCGTCCAACAGAATGGCCGCACCGACAATGCCGTCACTCTCACCCACCCTCAGTTCATCACCGGAGGAAAGGCACATTTCAACCACTTGAGGCAACTGATATTCCCGGCAGGCAACGAGTACCGCCGTTTTGAAACGGTTTCTACGTTATATCCCGGCATGAATGTCGAACTGATCGACTTCGCCAATGGCCTATATCATATGAAGCTGGCAACAGACACTATTCGTGCCACAGCGGGCTACTCTTACGACCAGACACAAAAAGGCCGGTTCAGAATCCGCGAATACAATTCATCGGATCCCAACACAGAAGCCGATTATGTGCTCACACACTTTGAGTTGAAGTTGCCGGGGGGAATGGAAGCACCCTCGCCTATCTATATCGACGGCAACCTGACAAACCGAAATATTGGTCAGGAATCAAAAATGAGGTATATACCCTCGGAAGGTGTATATCGCGCCACAATGCTGTTGAAACAAGGCGCATACAACTACCAGTATATTATGCCCGAATTTAAATCGAGCGCTACCGCCGGTATAGAAGGCGATTACTATCAGACCGATAACGAATACACTATCAGCGTATATTACCGCCAGCCCGGTGCACGCTACGACCGCCTGCTGGGTGTGACAGTGATTCGCTTCCTTGGTCAGTAACGACGATAACAAAACAAAACCAACAATGTCAACGACAACTGAAGAAGAAATAATGCTACAGATTGGAGATACATTAGTTTCACTTGATTTTGCAGAACGATTTTTCTGCTGCGACCTCGACAAATGTCTGGGTGAGTGCTGTATTGAAGGGGATGCCGGTGCGCCGATAACTCCTCTGGAAATGGAAAAGCTGAAAGAGGTTTTGCCTGTTGTCGAGCCATATCTGACTCCCAAAGCCCGTGAAGCAATTAAAGAGGGGGGCGTAGCCTATGTTGACGAAGAGGGCGACCTGGTTACAAACATCGTTGACGGCCGCGACTGTGTTTTCACCTGCTTCGGGGCCAATGGGATGTGTCTGTGCGCCATTGAAAAAGCCTATCGCGAAGGCAAAATTAAAGACTTCCGCAAACCGGCATCATGCTACCTGTATCCGGCCAGAATTAAAAAATACCCCACTTTCACTGCTGTCAACTACCACCGCTGGAAAATTTGTAAAGCGGCCGAAGTTCTCGGCAAAAAAGAAGGGATCCGACTCTACGAATTCCTGAAAGAACCTCTCACCGCGTATTTTGGCAAAGAATGGTATGACGAACTCGCCCTTGCCTGCCAAACCTACCTTGAACATTACGGCGGATGAACTGACACACACTATTGGCCGGGCAACAAACTCATTTTTTTAATGCCTACATAAAACAGTATTTTGCGATTTATTAACATAGATGCGTTGTATTGTCGCACATGCCAGGTTGCAACTTTGCAGTGTTAAATCGCAATACAATTTAATACTTTAGGCACACATTATGGCAAGAAAATGCAAATTTGACAGCGAATGGGAACAGGCTCTGGCAATACTCCCGGAAAATGAAGCCGCAGCAGCACGTGCTGCAATTGAGAACTATCAGCAGACAGGCGTAATGCCTGCCGGGCTTGACACACAGGTCGAAATGATTCTTCTGCTTGTTCGCCCAATGATCGACCGTCGACGACGCGCTTCAGAAGCAGCACGCCGCCGACGTCAGTTTGCTAAAGATGCAAGTGCGAATCCCATAACCGATGAACAAACTTTTCCTCAGCCCATTGTTCAAAAATCTGATTTACATCCAATTGCAGCGCCGGTCACCACTAATAGAGAAAACAAGCTCAGCAATATTGTTAAAAAGGCAAGACGCCGAAAAATGAGCGGCAAAAAGTTCTTCTACAAATAATTATTCCAGCTATAGGCGACCGCGTGCGTAGAAATCGAGAATCTTATTGCGTAGTATAAGTTCGAAATGAGCCTGCAAAGCTTCGGCCTTCGTGCGTAGAGCCTTGGTTTTCGATTGCTCATATTCAGTTGGCGTAGCACGACCTACATTATATTTTTCGGACATAGCCTGAAAAGCCTTATCGGCTGCATTTTCTGCAACGAGAGCCGCCTTGAGTTTTTTGCTTGCACCGTCGGCTCTGACATAGGCCTGCTGAATCACTTTGTATAAATTCTGTTCGACCTGCTCATTCTGCAATTCAGCCGTTATTTTCTGCACTCTGGCCCGGCGCACTGAGTTGCGTGTTTGCAAAGCATCGAATATGGGTACCGAGAGCGACAGGCCGAAGCCGGTGCTGTAATTGTGTCTGAACTGGCTGGCAAAAGATTCATTCTTTTGGCCGCTGACAGTGTAGTAGTTACTGCCGACACTTGCGCTGAACGACAGCGACGGAATATAACCGGTTTGCGCAACTCGAATATACTTGTCAGCAGCGTCAACAGCCAAGCGGGAGGCACGGACAGAATGGTTGTGCTGCAGCGCGTCGGCATACACTTTGTCGGGCATCGCAATCAACATTGCGTAATCGCGGCTATTTTCAAGCGGAGCTATATCAAAGCTTTCAGTATCGGACAGATTAAGAAGCTGAGCCAGATCCACAAGAGCCAGCACACAATCGTTCTCAGCTTGTTCAAGGCTCAATTTGTCCTGAGCCAGAAGTGATTCACCTTCAAGCAAATCGACTTCAGGTATTTTGCCAGCTTCGAGAAGCGCTTTTCGGCGTGTGAGCTCGTATTCGGAAAGTTCAACCTGATGCCGGGCAACCTGAACCATCTCTTTCGTGTAGAGCGCCTGCAGGTAGGCAGCCATTACATTGAGAGCGACATCGTCTTTTGCCGCTTCGAACTGTTCGAGAGCAGCAGCAAGCGAAGCCTTTGAATACTCAACCTGACGGGGAGTGTTTAGCCCGTCGAACAAAGGCAAACTGAGCTGCGCACCGGCCGACGTGTTGCTGGTGTTCCGGTTAACATAGATATTCTGTGTTGTAAGACCACGACCGAGATTCCACGACTGGTTGGCGTAGCCACGCAATGTGGGCAAATAGCGGGATTTGGCCTGAACGACCTGAAGCCGATCGGATTCAGCTTGGTTGCCGCGCAACTTTACGTCGATATTGTGTTCAACCGCGTAGTCGACACATTTGTCGAGAGTCCACACTTCGGCATTTGCCGAAAAGGCCGACAACAAAGAAAGTGCAATTACTGTATTTTTCATAACCGTTTTCACTTCTTTTCTGAACCTTTGATGAGCATATCGGGCGTGAGGCCACTCTTGACCTCGATTGTCATTCCGTCGGATACTCCGGTGGTAATGGCTACACGTCGGAAAATCTGTTTCGGCACAGAATCGGTGAGAACATTAACGTATGAGGAATCTACCCCCCACTCTATCACACTCTCGGGCAGTGTCATGACAGAATCAGCTCTTTCAAGAATGATATTCGCATTTGCACTATAGCCGGCACGCAGATGCACCGAATCAGGAACCATAATTGCAGCTTTGAGCTCAAACGTATTGGCACCATTATCTTCGGTACTTTTGGGGGCAATGTATTCAATCACTGCCTCGGGCGACACTCCCGGCAGAGCACCTATCGACACAACTGTAGGCATACCTGTGCGTAGCAGCCCGACTTCGGTTTCATCTACTTTACCTTTGAATATCAGATTGCTCATGTCGGCAATCTTGGCAACTGTCGTACCGTCGTTCATCGTATTGGCCTGGATAACCGACGAGCCGACCTTCACCGGCACTTCCAGGATTATACCATCGATTGTAGCGCGCACCAGTGTGTTGCTTTCCTGTGCATTGATGCTTGAAACTCCTTCGCGTACAATCTTCAGCGCATCCTCGGCAGAATCGAGTTCACGTTGCGCCTTCCGATAATCGGTTTCCGATTTTTCGTATTCCTCGCGGCTGATGAATTTCTTATCGTAAAGAGTCTTTGAGCGTTTGTAGTCGTTATACGCCTGATTAAGTGAAAGCGTTGCAACGTCAACTCTGTTCTGTGCCGACGATAGTTGAGAAGCCTCCGGAATCACTTTGATTCGGGCTATTATATCGCCGGCATGTACAACATCGCCCGGATCAACATTAATCTCAGAAATGATACCTGAAATCTGGGGTTTTATCTCGATTTCGTCGCGTGGCTCAATTTTGCCGGTCAACACCGTTGTACGTTGAACATTGCCAACCGAAGGGCTCACCAGATTATAAACTGTTTCGGCCTTACGTGAATTAATAAAAAGATAAACAAATGTACCAACGAATAGCAGTGCTACTATTACCCACAATGCTATGCGAAAAAACTTTTTCATTACTGTATAATTATTAATTTCATTATTTATCGTTTAATGCCTCGATAGGTTTAATGCGCATGGCTTTAACCGAGGGGATCAATCCGGCAAGCGTACCTAACACGAGGAATGTTGTCAGAATAATCAAAGCATGAGCAAACGAGAGCTGAAAGCCGAACACTGTACCGGGTTTGGCAGTGACTGTAGCCGCGACATACAGCACCAGCACGGCAAAACAGATACCAGCCATGCCGGCAACTGAAGTGAGAACAACACCCTCTGAAAGAATCTGTACAATTATGTCGCGAGGTTTAGCTCCGATTGCTCGCCTGATACCGATTTCCTGGGTTCGTTCTTTGACAATGATCCACATTATATTTCCGATTCCAATTATACCGGCCAACAGAGAGCCAAGGCCTACAAACAGAGCCAGCACGTTAACTCCGGTAAACAGATTGTCGATTGTCTTAAACTGCTCGGAGATATCGAAATATCCGAATGCACGCTCGTCACCCGGATGAATCAGGTGGCGTTGCCCAAGCACCGAAAACACATGCTTTTTCACATCGGAAGGGCTGTAGCCATCGTTCATCTTGAATATAAACTCTTCGATCACATTACCAAGGTTATAGGCACGGCGCATTGTGGAGAGCGGAATTGTTATGCATTCGTTCAAATCGACATTAAAACGGATATCTGACTGGCTTCCGGCCACACCCACAACCTTATAGTACATGTTGTTGACCTCAATAAACTTACCTAATGGCGAATCCATACCAAAAAGTTCGGCCGCGGCACGCTTTCCGATGACACAAACTTTCTTGTCGTCGCGCACATCGGATTCGTTTATAAACCGCCCTTCGATGATTTCCGGCGTGACAAGCTCCATATAATTGCTTTCTACTCCCTGAATGCTGTTGGCATAAGATTTTGTGCCATGTTTCATTGTAGCGTTACGCGAGGCCATTGCCGATAGAGCATCAATCTCGGGGGAAGTGCTTCTGATAATTTCAATATCGTCGATTGTCATATCCCAGGAGCGGCCTTTTTCGTAGCCCTTATAGGGTATAGTGGTTCGTTGTGTCCACATGACAGCACTGTTTGTTGCAAATCCCCGGAAATTATCTTTGAGCAAGTCCTGTAACCCCTGCGCGCCACCCCACAGCATTGCAAGCATGGCTGTTCCCCAGAATATTCCGAACGCGGTCAGGAATGTACGGGTCTTATTACGCGACAGCGTTGCCGAAATTTCTTTCCAATTGTCTATGTCAAAAACCGGATACTTCATATTCGTTCGCTATTATTCGGTTCGTAACGCCTCGACAGGCTTGATTTTCAAGGCGCGCAAAGCAGGAAACAGTCCGGCCATCGCACCCGCAACAATCAGGACTGCAGTCACTTTAAAAGCCAGACTCAGATCCACTGTCAACCGGGGCATAAACTGGGCTCCCTCAAAATAAAAATTCAGTAATTCTGTTCCTCCGACACCAAGCATTATGCCTATGTAACCGAACACGGTAGTCAACACAACACTTTCAAGTATTATCTGCAAAAGGATCAGACGCGGTTTGGCGCCGATAGCTCTGCGGATGCCAATTTCATGAGTGCGCTCACGCACCGACACAAACATTATATTGCTCACCCCGACGATGCCGGTTATGAGCGTTAGCAGTCCGATTACCCAGAGTGTTGTGTTCAGTATGCCCATTGCGGAGTTTGTTTCAAGCACCTGGTTGAATTTATTCCAGATCCAGAGAGCGCTTTCGTCTGACGGATCGTAGCGGAGCGACTTACTCAGTTCGCTTCTGATATCTTTCTCCAGCTGCAGGCCGTCTTCCTTAGTGTAAAGATTTTTAACGTTCACTCTTATTGGATTAACCTTGTCGTTAAATCCGGAAATTGCCTTTGCTGTTGTGTAGGGCATATAGTTGTCGCGTTTCCAGTCGTGTTCGTACACACCGACAACACTGAAAGCCAATCCATTGAGCTTAACGATACGCCCCACGACATTGTCTGTTGTGTTGAATAATGACATTGAAGTAGCTCCGTCGAGAACAATCACTTTGCGTTGCTCGGCTAAATCTTTGTCGTTGATAAAACGACCGTCTTTCAATATGATCACGTTCTGCTGTTGCGCATCGGGAAATACGCCGCAGTAACTATTTGTTACCGATTCCGTTACGGAGCTGAATGTTCCAGAGTTGCGGAGTTCGCCCGAAGCACGCTCGACAAAGTCGGGCAACGCGCGTTCGATGTCGTTGATATTGCTCTCTTTCAGTCGAATCCACCGTCCTGACGGCAAACCATGATACGGTTTATAAGCGAAACCGCCCCACAGATTAATCACATTGGGCGACTTTGCCATGTCGGTGTTGGAAAATGAGTTAATAACTCCTTGCGCCAACGAAACAAGAATGATGAGCATAAATATGCCCCATGCCACAGCCAGCCCGGTGAGTGCCGTGCGCAGCTTGCTGGTGCACATTGTTTGCCATATCTCTTTGAAAATATCGAACATATTGACTAAACTATTACTCCGTCGGAAATACGGATTATACGGTTTGTCTGTGCGCCGACGTTCGGGTCGTGAGTCACAATCACAATTGTGCGTCCCTCTTCGTTGAGCTGTCGGAAAATTTTCATCACCTCAACCGATGTTTTACTGTCGAGCGCTCCTGTTGGCTCGTCGGCCAGAATAATGGCCGGATTTGTGATCAGGCTACGTGCGATAGCCACTCTCTGCTTTTGGCCTCCCGACAGTTCGCCGGGCAAATGATGTGCCCAATCTTTTAGTCCCATTTTGTCTAACTGCTCCAGAGCAAGCGCATTGCGTTTGCGTCGCGCCACGCCTTGATAGAATAGCGGAAGTGCCACATTTTCTAGAGCGTTCTTATATGTAATCAGATTGAACGACTGAAAGACAAAACCGATTAATTTATTGCGCAACTCAGCCGCACGGTTTTCACTCAAATTTTTAATTAGCGTACCGTCGAGTATGTATTCGCCGGAATCGTATGTGTCGAGTATTCCTAAAATATTTAGCAACGTCGACTTGCCGGATCCCGATGCTCCCATGATTGAAACCAACTCGCCACGGGCTATGTCGAGGTTGATACCTTTCAGCACGTGTAGCGGGACAGCCCCGTCATAGGTCTTGTTGATATTCTCCAGATGAATCATTTCAGATTGATTGGTTATTTTTCTTTAGATGCATAAGCAACAGAAAAAGTTGCAGACTGATGAAATTTATTTTAAAGCAACATAATTACCACCAGACAAAGTTATATATTCCAGCAAATATAATCGTATGAAACAACCGCGAATACAAATAATAAATGTTAATTTCCGGTAATTTACAACAAACCGTTTAAACTTTACGGCTCGAAAAGCATCTTAGTAATAGAATTTAAAATCAACAACTAAACTTACATTTAAATTATGAACAAACTAAAAACATTAGGTATACTTGCCGTTTCACTTCTCTGCTGCTCGTCGGCAGCTTTCGCTCAGAAAAACAACAAAGCGCCTAAATGCGCAAAAACAGAAATGTGCGCTAAAGATTGCAAACCGGCTGATTGCAAACAAAAACCCGATTGCTGCATGGGAGCCGACAACAAAACAAATCCCATGTTCGAAGGAATCACCCTTTCTCAAGAACAGAAAGACAAACTTGCAGCTCTCAAATGCACAAACAATAAACCCGTTCAGGGTCGTGAGAAATTTGCCAACCGCGATTCCATTGCCAAAGCGCAGAAGCGCGCCAACTTAGCTGAAATCAAACAAATACTCACACCGGAACAGTATGTTGTATTTCTTGAAAATGTAGCGGTTAATCGCCCTGGCGGTAACCTGATGCACATGCAGCGGATGCACAAAATGGCGCCTCAGAAAAACAACAAAAAAGCCAAGCGCGACATGCGTGTAAAAGGTTCGGGTCGTCAGCAGACAGAGCCTTCGTCGACCGATAAATAACGTTATTACATAAATTCTATAACATTGCTGAAGTAGCTGAAAATCTCAGGATTTTTAGCTACTTTTGTGCTATAATAATCATACGCCGGCCGGTGCAGCCATTAAAACATACACCGCCATAAATATCAACCCGATAACGGAATTATGATTGAATATATAAGTGGAAAGATAACGGAATTAACACCTGCCTATGTGGTACTGGAAACAGCAGGCATTGGCTATTTACTGAACGTCAGTGTGTTCACTTACGAGCAACTTGCGGGGAAAGAGAATGTCAGACTGCTTACCCACGAGGTTATACGCGAAGATGCACATCTGCTTTTCGGATTCTTCACTGAGCGTGAGCGCGCGCTTTTCCGCGCACTTATCGGAGTGTCAGGTGTTGGAGCCAACACTGCCCGTGTGATCCTGAGCTCACTATCGGTTCCGGAACTTGAGAGCGCCATTGCATCCGGCGACCACGGACGCCTGAAAAGGATAAAAGGAATAGGCACGAAAACAGCAGAAAGAATCACTGTTGACCTTAAAGATAAAATAAAACCGCAGGGTGATACGTTAATAGAACAGCCGCAATACACTTCGGCAGCCCACGATGAGGCTCTGGCAGCTTTGCTGGCTCTTGGGTTTGCTCGTCCGCAATCGGTTAAGGTGCTAAAGACCATTTTCGAAGCCGACGCAAACACCAAAGTCGAAACGGCAATCAAGCGGGCCTTATCTATGCTTTAGCCGGCGGCTCTACATAAATGAGCAAGAGGTTCAACACCATATATAGAATTTTGCTATGTGTGTGCGTGATTGCATTTGTTGCAGTTGCGGCAGGCAAATTTTTTGCGCTCGCTCAGTATAAGAACACCTCTCTGCTTCCACCTCCACCACCTGCTAAAGATACAGCCACATGGGGAGTAGCGTCGCTCGACTCTGCCGGCATGCCGACACTGACACCTACGATTCCACCGACCTATGAGGCTCTTGCACAAAGCACATTGGCAGCCGATTTGAAGACTCCCGACAATGTTAAAACCGAAGTTGAATACGACCCGGCTTTAGGATGCTACATCGTGCGCACCAAAGTCGGCGACTACGAAATCGGCACACCGTTCATGCTCTCTCCACAGCAATACAACGACATCGAAATGCGTCGTTCAATGCAACAGTATTTCAACAAGCGTAACAACGAACTGATTGTTGGGAAGAACGAAAAAGAGCCATTCAATGTGCTTGACATGAATTTTGCACTCGGACCGCTGGAAAAGATTTTCGGACCGGGCGGTGTGCAGCTCAAGACGCAGGGATCGGTGCAGATTTCAGCCGGGGTGAAGAGCAATAAAACCGACAACCCGGCACTTTCGCTTACAGCCCGTCGCAAAACATATTTCGATTTCGATCAAAAAATACAAGCTAATGTCAATGCAACCGTCGGCGACCGAATGAAATTCGGCATGACCTACAACACCGACGCAACATTCGACTTCGATTCGAAAAACATAAAACTCGCCTACGAAGGCAAGGAGGACGACATTGTAAAAAACATCGAAGCCGGAAATGTTTCGATGACAACCGGTTCGTCGCTGATACGTGGCGGGACGGCTCTTTTCGGTATAAAGACCACCATGCAGTTCGGAAAACTGACAGCAACGGCATTGGTATCTCAACAGAACAGCGAATCGCAGTCGGTCAACACCAAGGGTGGCGTTCAGACAACCGATTTCAGCATCGATGCCGACCAGTACGATCAGAACCGGCACTATTTCCTCGGTCATTTTTTCCGCGACAACTACGACTCGTTTGCGTCACGACTGCCTTATGTCAGCTCCGGCGTGCAAATCACACGTATAGAGGTGTGGGTCACCAACAAAAGCGGAAACTACAATCAGTCGCGCAACATTGTGGCATTCATGGATATGGGCGAAAACAAGGTGCTCCAGAGCAACTATTGGACTCCGGATGCTGCCTACGACAACACCTGCAACCAGTCGAACAATATGCTCCAGTTGCTCAAGGCTGACTATCCTGATGCCCGAAACATTAACAGTGTCACTCAGGCACTCGAACCTTTGCAGGCCTATGGCATAGTTGGCGGTAGCGACTTCGAAAAAGTAGAGAGCGCCCGTCTGCTTCAGTCGTCGGAGTACACACTCAATTCAACACTCGGCTATATTTCGATTAAAACGGCACTGAATCCTGACGAGGTTCTTGCCGTAGCCTATGAATACACCTACCACGGGAAAGTATTCCAGGTTGGCGAGTTTTCGGCCGACATATCGCAGACCGACAATTCGCTGTATGTGAAAATGCTGAAAAGCACCACTGTTTCGCCGAGGACGCCCATTTGGGATCTTATGATGAAGAACGTTTATTCGCTCGGAGCCTATCAGGTGCAGAAAAGCAATTTCCGCATGAACATCAAGTACCTGAGCGACACAACCGGTACGCGAATAAACTATCTGCCAATTGAAGGATTGAACGACAAGCCTATCTTACAGTTGATGAACCTTGACCGTATCGACACTAACGAGTCGTCGAACCCCGACGGTTTCTTCGACTTCATTGAAGGCTACACGATACAGTCGTCGACCGGTAAAATCATTTTTCCTGTTGTTGAACCATTTGGCTCTCACCTGGCAAAAATAATAAACAACCCGGCGGTTGCCGAAAAGTATGTGTTTCAAGAGCTCTATGACTCTACCCTTGTTGTAGCCCGGCAGATTGCTGACAAGAACAAATTCATCCTCACCGGACAATATCAGGCATCGTCAGGCTCGCAAATCAGACTGAATGCAATGAATGTGCCGCGCGGATCAGTTGTCGTAATGGCAGGTGGTGTGCGCCTGATTGAGAACAGCGACTACACGGTCGATTACTCGATGGGAACGGTCACCATCATCAACCAGAGTATTATCGACTCCGGACAAAGCATCAGCGTGACCCTCGAAAACCAGTCGATGTTTTCGACTCAACGTAAAACCCTTCTCGGATTCGACCTCAACTATCAGTTCAACAAGGACTTCAACATCGGAGCCACTTTCATGCACTTCTCTGAAAAATCACTTACCGAGAAAGTGAACATCGGCGACGAAGTGATTAATAACTCGATGTGGGGATTAAACCTGAACTATAACACACAGTTCATGTGGCTCACGAATCTGCTCAACAAGATTCCAACCGTTAACGCAACACAACCGTCGACATTGTCGGTTCAAGCAGAGTTTGCGCAGCTGATTCCACACAAGCAAAAAACCGGTTCCAACAAAGGATCATCGTTTGTCGATGACTTCGAAGCAGCTCAAACCGGAATCGACCTGCGTTCGCCGTATGCATGGAATCTCGCGTCAACACCCTATGAACCCGGAGCATCGGCACTGTTCCCAGAATCGCAGCTTTCAAATAATGTTGATTACGGAAAGAATCGCGCGCTGCTGGCTTGGTACAACATCGACCGAATGTTCACACAAAGGAATTCCAGCCTATGCCCCGGCTATATAAGTTCTGACCTTAATCAGCTGTCGAATCCGTATGTGCGCGAAGTAACATCATCGGAAATTTTCCCCGACCGCCAGCTTGCCTACGGCGAAACTGATTATATACAAACATTGAACCTGTCGTTCTACCCGACAGAACGCGGGCCGTACAATCTAGACGCTACAAATATAGACGACCAGGGTGCTCTGCTCAACCCGGAAAAACGGTGGGGCGGTATCATGCGCAAGCTCGACAACACTAATTTCGAACAGTCGAACATCGAGTACGTTCAGTTCTGGGTGATGAGTCCATTCCTCGACCCGGAACATCCTAATCTGTCGGGTGGCGATCTCTATCTGAATTTTGGTGAAGTTTCGGAGGATATTCTTAAAGACGGATTGAAATCATACGAAAACGGTATACCCTACGACGGCAACGACCAGTATCTGACAGAAACCGTCTGGGGACGTGTGTCGAAGCAGAATTCATTAACTTATGCATTCGACAATAATTCGGGCGCCCGTCTGGTGCAGGACGTAGGTTTCGACGGTCTTAAGAACGATGAAGAATTCTATTTCAATTCTTACACCGAGTATCTCGACCGGCTGCGCCAGCGCTTGCCTGCGTCAACACAAGCCGCCATGCAGGCCGATCAGTTCTCACCGTTCAACGACCCGGCCGGCGACAATTACCATTTCTATCGCGGTCGCGACTACGATGAAGAACGGCTGTCGGTGTTGGAACGCTACAAACATTACAATGGAGTTGAAGGCAACTCACTCTCACCCGAAGATGCACCGGATCCGCTTTATCAGTCGGCACGTACAGGGCCTGATGTGGAGGACATAAACCAGGATAACACTCTTAACGAATACGAGCGCTACTTCCAGTATAAAATCTCAATTCGTCCGGAGGATTTTGTTGTCGGCAAAAACTATATCACCGACAAACAGGTTTCTATTGTCCCGACTCGAAACGGACAGCGGCAGACTGTCGAATGGTACCAGTTCAAGATACCTCTATCCGACTACGAGCGTAAGGTTGGTTCAATCAACGACCTTTCGACTGTACGTTTCATGCGCATGTTCCTCACCGGATTCAAAGATGTGACACATTTGCGATTTGCCACACTGGAGCTTGTGCGCGGACAATGGCGTCCGTATGACTACAGTCTGAATTCACGTGGCGATGCGCCCGCGCAAGGCCAGCTCGATGTATCGGTTGTCAACATAGAGGAAAATTCGGCACGCGAACCAGTGAACTACGTGCTTCCTCCCGGTGTGAGCCGACTTAACGATGCCGGTTCGTCGCAGATTGTGCAACTCAACGAACAATCCATGGAACTGAAGGTGCTCGATCTGGATGCCGGTGATGCGCGCGGCGTTTACAAAAACACACAGCTTGACCTCCGTAACTACAAGCGTCTTCAAATGTGGGTTCACGCCGAAAGCCTGATTGATAACCCTACAAATCTGCGCTCTGGAGAAATGTCGCTGTTCATCCGCCTCGGAACCGACATCAAGAACAACTATTACGAATATGAAATCCCGCTGGCGCTGACGCCTCACGGACGCTACAATTCGGAAACACAACGCGACATGGTGTGGCCTTCGCAAAACCGACTCGACTTCGAGTTGTCGCGCCTGATAGAACTCAAAAAGGAACGTAACCGCGAACGTCACACTCAAGGTTCGGGTGTGAGCTTCACAACATTATTCTCGCAACGCGACCCAGACAACGAAGCCAACCGATTGTCGGTGTTGGGTAATCCGTCGCTGTCCGACGTGAGAGTGATTCTCATCGGTATCCGAAACAATGCTCCGACAGCTCGTGACGGAATCGTTTGGGTGAACGAGCTAAAAGTGACCGATTTTGACGAAAGCGGAGGATGGGCAGCAAAAGCTAATGTAAACCTTGGTATCTCGGATATAGCCACAGTCAACGTAGGCGCACATGTGGAAACTGCCGGATTCGGGAGTGTCGATCAGCCACTGAATGCACGCCGGCTCGACGACTATCGTCAGCTGAACTTCGCTGTTCAAGCCGATCTGGGACGTTTTGTGCCTGAAAAGTTAAAACTCAAGGCTCCGATCTACTACTCTGTTGCAAGCGAACAATTATCGCCAAAATACAATCCGCTCGACCAGGACGTTCTGCTTCAGGACGCATTGGACGCCGCTGCCAACAAAGCCGAACGTGACTCGATAAAGAACTACGCCCTGGACAAATCCAAGGTGGAGAGCTTCTCTATTTCAAATCTGAAGTTCGACATACAGAGTAAAAATCCAATGCCCTGGGATCCGGCGAACTTCACATTGAATTTCTCATTCAACAAGCGCACCGATAAGGATCCGACAACGCAGTATGAATACACAAACGACTACCGCGGATCGTTCCAATATGCATGGAATCCCTACGTTAAAGGACTTAAGCCTTTCGGCTGGATTAAATCCAAATCGAAGAATCTGAAGTTTTTCAAGGAATGGGAGTTAAACTATCTGCCGGCCAACATCACCTTCCTGACAACGATGTCGCGCTACTATTATGAGCAACAGACACGTTCAGAAGTCGACCAAATGTTCCAACTGCCGGTTTCCGTTTCGAAAAACTTCCTCTGGGACCGTCAGCTAAATCTGACATGGAACCTGACAAAATCGCTCAAC
Source organism: uncultured Muribaculum sp. (assembly GCA_964421745.1). Taxonomy (GTDB): domain Bacteria; phylum Bacteroidota; class Bacteroidia; order Bacteroidales; family Muribaculaceae; genus Muribaculum. Next base: position 36,185 of record CAYQYL010000007.1, read on the forward strand.
CTGACATTCACATCCAACACATCGGCACGTGTCGATGAAACGCCCGGTGCGGTGAACCGCCGATTGTTCCCCGACCAATACAAACAGTGGCGCGACACTGTTATACAGTCGCTGTTGCGAATGGGTACTCCGTGGGCTTACAACCAGAATTTTGTCGGTACGTATCGTGCTCCGTTCAACCGTATACCTGTTATCGATTTTCTCTCTGGGTCGGTTAGCTACAATGCTACCTACAACTGGGACCGCGGTGCCGAAATCGACGGCATTTCGATAGGTAATACAATCCGCAATCAAGCATCGTGGAACTACGACGGACGCTTGAATCTCGAATCGCTCTACAACAAATTCGGCTATCTCAAGAAAGTGAATCAGCGGTTTGCCAACCGCACGCGCCCTGCGACAAACCGTATAGCCAAGAAATTCGAGCGCAACTATCAGCTCAAAACCGACACAGCTTTAGTGATTACGCACAATCTCCGCAATCGTAAAGTTAAAGTAACGGCGACTACGCTCGACGGAAAACCTTTTGCTGTGCGTTCACAGGTTAAAAATCCCAACACTGTTGAAATTCTTACCAGAGGCGACCAGACACTGAAATTCACGATCACCGAGGTGCTGAAAGAAGACAAAAAACTTTGGGAAGAAGTCGGGATGCATGCCACTCGCTTCGCTATGCTGATACGCAGCATCAATGTGCGCTTCCGCACCAGCCACTCGCTTAGTCTGCCGCTTTTCGAACCAGAGATCGGCAATATCTTCGGTCAGACACGGTCGGCCGGGCCGATGGCTCCGGGTCTGGATTTCGCATTCGGTTTCACAGGAGAGAACTATGTAAACCGTGCGAAAGAGTTGGGCTGGCTGATGACAAACAGCGACCAGACTTCGCCGGCCATATGGTCGCGCACCAAAGAGTTCAATCTCGATATTGATCTCGAACCCATCCGTGGCCTAAAAATAAAATTGACTAACAACCGCACAGACAATCACTCGAACCAGATACAGTTCATGTACGACAACACACCGACAATGTATACGGGTTCATACACAAAAACGCATTGTGCGATTGCTACATCATTGCGCTCGTCCAAAGCTGACAACGGATATGCGAGTGACGCATTCAGCAAATTCCTCGACAACATACCCGTGATTGCATCACGTATCGAGAAACGCTATGCTGGTGTGACATATCCCAACTCCGGATTCATGGAAAATAATCCAAGCGCCGGCCGACAGTTCGACCCGGCTATCTCACCTGTGAACACGGCCAGCTCCGATGTCCTAATTCCGGCTTTCCTTGCCGCCTACACCGGCACTGACGCGAAAAGTATCTATCTGACTCCATTCCCGTCGCTGCGCTATGTCTTGCCAAACTGGCGTGTCACTTACGACGGCCTGATAAAAGTTGGCAACCTAAGCAAATGGTTTAAAAATATCACACTCTCCCATGCCTACCAGTGCACCTATTCTGTAGGATCATACTCATCTTTCCTCAACTGGGTTGGAGCTGACGGCTCGCTTGGGTTCATACAAAATGAGCAGACACAACAGCCGGCTCCGTCATCGCCCTATAATATCTCATCAGTTTCGATCAACGAACGCTTCGCACCGCTCGTGGGCGTACAGGTTACACTGAAAAACGATCTGAAGTTCAACGCCGAATACCGCGACGGACGCACACTTACCCTCAACTCCGACGCCGGGCAACTCGTTGAAGCTCAGAACAAGGGCATCGTAGTTGGAGTGGGCTACAAAATCGTGGGCTTCAATACAATCCTCAAAATGCGAGGTTCAGGGCAAGGAATTTCGAATGACCTTACCCTGCAGGCAGACTTCTCACTTCAACAGAATCAAGCTCTGATACGCCGTATCGAGTCGGCCTACACACAGGCTACTTCCGGAACGCGCACCTTGGGCTTCAATTTCTCGGCCAACTATGTGATGAGCCGCCGTGTAACAATCGCAGCCTACTTCGACCACCAGGTGAACACACCGCTGATTTCATCGTCGGCGTTCCCGACGGCCAACACTTCGTATGGTCTTACATTCAACCTCTCTCTAACACGTTAGTAAACATGATTTCGACCTAAGAAGTCATCAAGTCAGTTCCATTCACTATTCCCCTCAAAAAGATTTATATACAAAAAGAACGAGATGTCTCACGACATCTCGTTCCGATTAAACCTTTATCTTAATCTAATACTATGAAAAACACACGTGCAAATGTACAGACTTTTTAAATTTCATGCAATAGCAACGTCTTTGAATTAACATATTTTTAGGGCTCCTTACATGGTAACAGTTGCAATTTGCCAAATTTTAACAACCTATATAAGCTCACCTACAATAAAACAGCACCTCCGACTCCAAGCCGGAAGTGCTGTCTAATATTATGGATATATGTTTTATGGACTACAATTACATCATGCCGCCCATTCCACCCATGCCGGGAGCTGCCATTGCGGGAGCAGGATTATCTTCCTTCTTTTCTGCAATGACACATTCTGTTGTCAGGAACATGCCGGCAATTGAAGCCGCATTTTCCAGAGCTACACGGGTCACTTTAGCCGGGTCGATTACACCGGTCTGGAACAGGTGTTCGTATTCACCTGTGCGGGCATTGTAACCATAGTCGCCGGTACCTTCTTTTACTTTCTGAATAACTACGGCACCTTCAAGACCAGCATTAGCCACTATCTGACGCATCGGTTCTTCGATAGCACGTTTGATGATAGCGATACCGGTGTTTTCATCGTCGTTTTCACCTTTGACATTGTCAAGAGCAGATGTTGCACGGATGTAAGCCACACCACCACCAGGCACGATACCTTCGGCGATAGCTGCGCGAGTAGCCGACAGAGCATCGTCGACACGGTCTTTTTTCTCTTTCATTTCAACTTCAGAAGGAGCTCCGATGTGAAGTACAGCAACACCACCGGCAAGCTTGGCCAGGCGTTCCTGAAGTTTTTCCTTATCGTAGTCGGAAGTTGTGACTTCAATCTGAGCTTTGATCTGTGCGATACGGGCGGCAATAGCATCTTTGTTACCCGCGCCGTTGACGATGGTGGTATTTTCTTTGTTAACTGTAATTGTTTCAGCCTGACCGAGATCGTCGATAGTAGCTTTATCGAGGCTCATAGCCTTTTCAGCTGAAATTACATTACCACCGGTGAGGATAGCGATGTCTTCGAGCATTTCTTTGCGACGGTCGCCGAATCCGGGAGCTTTGACTGCACAGATTTTCAGCGAACCACGCAGACGGTTAACAACAAGTGTTGCGAGAGCTTCCTGATCGACATCTTCTGCGATAATCAGCAATGGACGGCCACTCTGTGCGGTTGCTTCAAGAATAGGAAGCATTTCTTTGAGCGACGAGATTTTTTTGTCGTAGATGAGCACGTAGGGATGATCCATATCGCACTCCATTTTTTCGGTATTTGTTACGAAGTAAGGAGAAATGTAGCCACGGTCGAACTGCATACCTTCAACGATATCGACGGTGGTTTCCGTACCCTTAGCTTCGTCAACTGTGATTACGCCCTCTTTTTTCACTTTGCGCATTGCTTCTGCAATGAGCTTACCGATTTCTGCATCGTTGTTTGCAGAAATGCGAGCAACATCTTCGATTTTTTTGAGGTCGTCACCTACTTCTTCAGCCTGACCTTTGATATTTTCAACGACAACGGCTACTGCTTTGTCGATACCGCGTTTGATGTCCATTGGATTGGCACCTGCGGCCACATTTTTCAGACCGACATTCACAATTGCCTGAGCGAGTACTGTAGCTGTAGTTGTACCGTCGCCTGCATCATCGCCTGTTTTCGATGCAACTTCTTTAACGAGCTGGGCTCCTATGTTCTGGAAAGCATCTTCGAGCTCAACCTCGCGAGCCACTGAAACACCGTCTTTGGTGATGTGGGGAGCACCGAATTTCTTTTCGATAATAACGTTGCGGCCTTTGGGGCCGAGAGTTACTTTTACGGCATCGGCCAAAGCATCGACACCTTTTTTCAGCTCTTCGCGAGCCTTTATTTCAAATTTAATTTCTTTTGCCATGACTGTTATATTAATATAATGTGTTACGTTTCTTTATTTCACTACAGCGAGAATATCAGACTGACGCATGATGATGAGAGTTTCATCGTC
>CAYQYL010000008.1:0-24668 GCA_964421745.1 uncultured Muribaculum sp.
CTCTCACAGGCGGAACCAGAATCCGACGTGCTACCATTACACCACAAGGCAATCTCCTTTTGCAGTTGGGTTGCTTCCCTTTTGCGATTGCAAAGTTATGGCGTTTTGTTGAAATGTGCAAGTATTATGGCCGATTTTTTTTGCTGATTTTTTGCTGAGGTAGCTCAATGCCTTATTCGTCAATTATTTATTTCGCTTTGGCAGGAAGGAATTTTTCTGCTTCAACAATCACCCGCATGTGTTTACCCACTCCAATAGTTGTGTCGCCTTGTTTTGCCGACAGCGAGAAATATATTTTTTTGCCTTCTATGCGATCAACGGTGGCGGAGGCTGTTATTTCAACGTCGAGCGGGGTGGGGCGAAGATGGCTGACCTCGATGTATGCGCCCACTGTTGTATGCCCTGGTGGAAGTTGTTGCGCAACTGCATGCATTGCAGCATTTTCCATCAGGGCTATCATTATTGGTGTCGACAGCACTTCAAGATCGCCGGATCCGACGGCCATGGCCGTGTGTTCAGCACCTACGGTTAAGTGTGAAATATGGGAAAGTATGTTTTCTATCATGATTGTATGGTTATGGGGTTACTGGCGTGCGTTTTTTGAAGTCGAGCAGTGTAGTGTCGGACGATTGCGGGGCAATTGTGTCGGACTGTTCTTTCTTCTTTTTGTTTTTTTTGAAAAAATTGAAAAGATTGTCGAATTCATGCTTGAATACAACTCCAACACCTTGAGTTGTCAGTGCCGACCGGACAAAATAGTTCTGATCGTTGTAGCGGTTGTAGGCTTTCAGACGGATATTTCCTGATCGGTTGAGTAGATATTCGATGTCGAAGTCGCCAATGAAAGTGTTGTTGTTAAGCGATTTGTCGCGATAGCCGAAGTTGCCGTTAAATAGCAGCCGATTGTTTAGCAAATGGCTTGAAAGAGCCAGATCTACTTCCATGTCAGAAAAGTCACCCTTAGAGCTGCGGAAGTTTGGCGATATTGTCCACTTGTCGGAAATCTGTCCGAGAATGTTTGACAACTGCGATGATATTGTCGAGGATGCAACTGACATCAATTCGTTGCCACGCGTTGCTGAAGCCATATAATCGGGCGTGTAGAAACGGTTAAGGGCAAGCAGATAAATTATCTGTCGGTTCATCATTTCAGGTGTGGACACGATTGATTTCACTTTCCGGTAGACATCCTGTGTCAGTGTCGGAAAACGGAGGTCGAACGAGATGTCGGGCTGTTGCATGTCGCCTTCAACGAGCAGCAGTGCCTGCACAGGCACATTAGTGCGGTTCAATTCCTTGTCCTGCATGAATGATTCGTCGAGATCGCTCAGATTGGCATTCAACTGATAGGCTGCCTCGATGTTGAGCTGAGCGGCAAGCGGATCACCACGGAATGTGATTGCACTTCCGGGTGTAATGGTGAAATCCTTTATGATTATGTCTTGCAGAGTGAAGTTATATGTACCGTGGGTAAGGGTGTAGGTGCCGAACATTTTCATCTGGTCGGCAGTGGAGTTATAGGCTATGCGTAGGTTTCCATTCCCCCAGGCCCTGATTTTGTCGCCGCTGACTGGATCCATTATTAAGTTCATTTCTCCGTCAGGAGTGGCATTCAGCTGAAGATTGATGTTGTAGACCGACGCAGTTTCATCGTCGAGCAATGCATTCTGCTGCTGGATACGTTGCTTTATTCGCTGTATGTTTGCGTCTTCAGGATGTTCTACGGCCAGTAAAAGGTCGGTATTTGCCTGATGTCTGTTGTTGAATTGAAGGAATGCGTATTCGTCGGCAGTGATGTTGTCGTTCAGAGCAAAAGTGAAAATGGAATTTGGAGCGGTAGATATATCAACATTTATGTCAATCCTGCCAGGAACTCCTTTAAGAGTAGCGTTTCCATTGCAAAAAATTCGCCCGTACCAGTCGGGGTTCTGCTGACTGTTAACGTCGAGGCACATCAGCTTCCTGGCGTCAGTTATTCTGAATTCAAATTCAGGTGTGTGGAAACAGTCGTGTTTGAGAACTCCATTCAGTAGTGCTGTGTTGCCGTAGTCGTCAGTGATGTGAAGGTTGTTCAGCTGGATTTGATTTGGAACAATATTGATTGAATCGCTTGTTGAATAATAAGTATTTGTGAAATTGATTTTCAATCGGAATTTATCGGTGAGTAGCTTTCCTTCGAGGTTTATGTTTTTGAATGTTCCGAACAGCCGTGCCCGCCCCGATGCATGGCCGGAAACATCCGACGAAAAAGCCTCCATGAATGGCTGCAGAAAGCCTATATTCAATGAATCTGCAGTGAAAACAAGGTCGAGAGAGTCGGCAAGTGGATAGATTGCTCCGTTTATGTGACTTTCATGCTTGTTTTCTTCGTGAACATCGGCGTTTAACACAATACCGTGTGTCGATGTGTCCCAGTGGCTTTCAATGTCGGTATCTCCCAGTACAGAACCGTTGTAGCTGAAGTTGTCGACATGAAGCCTCGGTGTGGCTATCGACGGCTCCTTTGTCAGCAGATTAGCTGCGGTGAAATGCCCTGTTGCACGACCACCGAAAGTCACGTGATTAATGTTCAGGATTTCGAAAACGTAACCCAAATCAATGTTCAGCAGATCGAGTGCGAGTGTGTTAAACGGATTGTCGGAAACAACACCGTCGATTTTCAAGTGCTGTCCGCTGCCGCTGACATTGAAATCGTTGATTTCTATAGAATTATTAGCGATATCAATTGTGGCAGGATGAACGATCCAGGTGGTGTCGTTAATCACGAAGTCGGAGGGGTTGATGTGTGCGTTCAATGCAATTGCGCCGGCTGGGGTTTTAGAAATGCCAATGTCAGCGTTCAGTAGTCCTGCAAAATGTTTCTTAGCGTCAATAAGCCAGTTGGCTTCTACATTAACGTTGTTGTCGTGAGCTTCAAGATTTAGTCCGATAGTAGCCGGACCTTGTTTCGAAGGCATAACCGTTGACGCGTTCAATTGCGTGTGTCCTGAGTTTCCGTTGGCGGAGAATGTAACAAAAGTCGAGTCAATGAACTTGTCGCCTTTGAGTAGGTAAGGCGCTTTTATTGTGGTATTGAATAATTTTGTTGTACTGTTGAGGCTCGCGCTGATGTTTGCAGGATGTAGAATGTTTACCGGTGATTTCAAAAAGGCAAGCCAGCGGCTCATTGTGTGGTTTGCCCTTAGGTCAATGTTCAGATGCAGGTTGGACGTGTCTGCCTGTTCGCTGTTATTTTTGACGGCGGTTTCTGCAAATAGAGCCGGGAGTGCGGGTGAGAGGCACTGAATTACGGCTGATTTTATTTTCGACAACTTATATTGGCCAATCATTCGGCCATCTATTATGTCGGAATGTAACAGTGCCTGTTTCGAGGGTGACCCACCGGAAAGGAGCAACATCATATAGTTCATGTCGACACCTTCGTTACGGTCGTTGTCGAATTTAAAATCGAAAATTTCGAATTTACCGTCAAGATTGTCGATGTTGTCAAAGCTTGCGTTGGCAATTGCCGTTGCCGAAGCTTTGTAATCTTCGTAAGCACTTGTAAGATTCAGTGCATATGGGTTGAAGGTATTTATTCGTATGTTAGATTTTATCTGTTTTTGTTGCCGGGGTTCGTGTTGTAGTTCTAAATGCAGATTAGCATTCAGATTCGGATCGGCTGCGGTGATTGTGCCAGACGTCTGATTGCGGTTGTGTGCCCCTTCAACTCTAATTGCGGTGTAGTTGTATAGTTTGTAGGTCAACTCTGAGATTGATCCTGTTACAGATGCCGATGTCAGTGATTTGTTGCTAACCGTTCCTGTCACTTTCAAGTCGGCTGTCAAAGGACCCAGTTCTTGCTGGTTGGTCAGATTTCGCAGATTTAGTTGTCGTGTCATCAGACCCACGTTGGCTGTTCCCGATGCGGCTCGGATATTACCGTTGAATGCAGCTGTGAGTTTTGCGTTGCCCGATGCGGAATTGATCTCCAAGGCTGTGGAACTATGGCCAATCGCATTCAAATTAGCATTTCCAGAGATATTGACAATGCCAATCGAGTCGGCACGAACTGGCATATTGGTGCCGATCATGCCAAGTACAGTCGGGACGTTTACTGTCAATTTCATTGCCGGAAGGTCGACTTTGAGCGAGTCGGCATTTGGCAGTCCGCTGACGTTGGCGTGCGCAATCTCAAGTGATACATCTGCTGTGTTGCCTCCGGCTCTTAAATCGAAAACTGTGAAATTCTCAAGGCGTCCCGTTAAATTTACCGATATGGGAAATACTTTACTGTTCAACTTAGATGCTGCAGGGAAAAAGTATTTTGCATCGATAGTTGAAATATATGAATCATTATTTACACGCATATAAAGTCTGGAATCACCGTCGATTTTTCCGTTCACACGGGTAATATAAGCAGAATCAACTGATAGGTGGCTGTCGATGAGATTAATATCGAAATCGCTTAGCTCTAACGCAGAATCTGTTATCGCCAGATTTGCTGCCATTGATTTGATTGAGAATCCCGACTGTTCGTCGAGCGATAGACGTTTTAGCCTCACAATCGTTTTTTTATCGCTTATCAGAGGCAGTTTCAGGTCAGCTTTGAAATTGTTTATCGCGATATCCGAAAAATTGATTTTTTCCGAAGCCGATTCGGTAGTATCGGATAAGTTCCTGAAATTGATTTTGCCGCGTCGTATAACGATTGAGTTAATTGCCAGTTCAAACGGCTTTTTTCCTTTCTTCTGGTTGCCAGAAAGTTTCTTTATAATAGGATCGATGTTGAGTGGTGCGCCGGATGTGTCCTGATGTATAGCAAAATCCGGACCAAGCAGCACAATATAGCTAACAACAATCTTTTGTTTAAGCAACAGTTGGTCGAGGCGGATTCCGGCGCCGATTCGCCTAACTTTCAAAGCAGTATCACCAGGGGCGACAACGACAGAAACATTATTCAGCGCAACTCTGTTAAATGGTCTTATATCGGCCGAAGCGATTGTAACTTTGGCATTGATCAGCTCTGTCAATTCTTTTTCAGCAATAGAAACAAGTTTTCGCTCGACACCAGTTAGTGAAACTATTACGTAGGTCAATACCGGAAGTACCAGTAAAAGTACTGCCAGACTAACCAATATTGAACGCAATATTTTGTATAGTTTCGACACTATCGTTTTGTATTAATACAACAGACCAATACAAATTTACAGACTTTTTTAGAAACAGTTTTTAATTGCGCTCAAAAAAGTGTGGAGAGCAATTATATCACTTTTAGTCCGCTGAGAAAAACAAGGCCGATTCCAATCGGTGCGACGTATTTCAGACAGAAAACAAGCACTTTTGTACGTATACGGCTGACATGCGAATTATCGGCAAGTTGTTTCACCAGCAAGTGTCGGTTCACTATCCAACCGACAAAGAAAGAGATGAGCATTCCGCCCAACGGCAGAAATATGTTAGAAGTAACGTAGTCGAACAGGTTGAATGTCGTAAGGCCGAAAATAGTGAAATCTCGTGTAGGTCCAAACGACAGGGCGCATAATGTTGCCAGTGCCATAGCAACTCCTGTATTAAGCAGCACAGCCGTTCGACGCTTCATATTCAGTTGCTCAATAAAGAATGCGATACACATTTCGCTCATAGAAATTGTGCTTGTTAGCGATGCAACCATTAACAGGAAGAAAAACAGTGTGCTCCAAACAGTTCCGAATGGCAGATTATTGAAAATTGAGGGGAGTACTTCGAAGACAAGTTTGGGTCCGGCAGCCGGTTCGGCGTTGAATGTGAATACGGCGGGAAAAATTATAATTCCTGCCATTACAGCAACAAGAGTATCTAATGCGGCTGTTGTGGCAGCACTTTTTACGAGCGGTGTGCTGTCGGAAAAATAACTTGAATATATCATCATTGTTCCTAATCCGAGCGACAGGGAGAAAAAAGCTTGCCCGAGAGCACCGATGAGCACACTTGAGTTGATTTTAGAAAAGTCGGGGAGAAACAGGAACTCAAGCCCTTGACGGGCTCCGGGCATCATTAATGAGTTGACACAGAATGCCAGTAGGATCAGGAACAGAACAGGCATCAGGATGTTTGATATTCGTTCGATACCTTTCTGGACACCGCGCAGCAACACTATGGCATTAGCCGCGAGAAATACGATAGCCCAGAACACAGGCTTCAGACCCGACGAGAATGTATCGAATCTGACGTGATGCTCAGAGGGAGAAAGCTCTTTTAAAGCTCCGGTGATTGATTGAGTAAAATATTCAACAGTCCAGCCCGCTACAACAGAGTAGAATGAAAGTATCAGCACAGAAGTCAGTATGCCCATATATCCGATCCACGACCATTTTCTGTTCGGCGACAAACTGCGGAAGGCTCCGAATATGTTGCGTCGGGTACCGCGCCCCATTATGTATTCCGCACAAGTGACAGGAATGCCTATCAGAAGGATAAACCCGATATAAAGCAACAGAAATGCTCCACCGCCGTGCACCCCTGCTTCGTAAGGGAATCGCCAGATATTGCCTAGCCCCACAGCAGAGCCTACCGTGGTAGCTATCACTCCGAGGCGGGTTGTGAACTGTGCTCTGTCTTGTGTCGTTTTCATGATTCGACTAAATGAAATTCGAAATTAATATTATGATGATCAGGGCCGGTGCTACAAAGCGCAGGCAAAAGCGCACTGCCGGATAAATACTTCTGGCTATCTTGCCGTTGTTGGTGATTTGCTGTTTCAACAGGTTGCTCTGTTTGCGTGATCCGAGGAAAATGCATGTCAGCAGTGCAGCGGTGGGCAGCATGAAGTTTGTGGCCACAGTGTCGAGGAATGTGAAAATGTCCATTCCTAATATGTGAAATCCTGACCAAGACCCTTGCGAGAGCGAGCTGACAGCGCTGAGGGCAAACAACGGGAGAATCACAATGAAACATGCCTTTTTACGCGACACATTGAGTTTGTCTGTAATAAATGCAATTGATACTTCTGCTAATGATATTGTCGATGTTAATGCGGCAACCATCAGCAATAGAAAAAAGGTTGTCGACCAAAATATTGTGCCGCTCATTTGGGCGAATACCTCCGGGAGGGTTACAAACACCAGTGTCGCTCCAGACAGATTATGGTCAGCAAGATTAAACGACATCACGGCTGGGAAAATAACGATTCCCATCAGTATGGCTACGAGCAGGTCGAGCATCGAAACAGTCAGTGCAGTTTTTCCAAGTTTTGTACTTTTGGGGAAGTAGCTTGAGTAGGTGATTAGAATGCCCATGCCGAGCGATAGTGAAAAAAATGCTTGTCCCAGTGCATTAATTGCTACTGTCGGGGTGATTTTTGAAAAATCCGGATGAAAGAAAAATACGAGCCCCTCCGACGCTTTAGGCAGTGAGAGAGAGGTAAATGCAAACAATAGTAGCAAAGCAAACAGCAATGGCATTAAAATGTTTGAAATCTTTTCAATGCCTTTTTGCACGCCACGCAACAGTATCACGAGGTTAATTAGAAGCATCCCATAGGTTGCCAAAAGCGGCCGAAGGTCGGTGCCGATGTAGAGTTGCATTTTTGCAGCAAAGAGTGAATCGGGTGTGTTGTCGGCTCCGGAAATCGGTGAATATAAATTTCCGGTTGCAGATTGAAGCATGTACTCAAATGTCCAGCCGGCAACAACCATGTAGAACGACAGAATCAGATACGAAGCTAATAATGCGATCGCACCAACGAGCCACCAGCTTTTTCCCGGCGCCAATTTCCGGAATGCATCGACTGCATTTAATCTCGTAGCTCGTCCTAATGAGAATTCTCCTATCATCACCGGAATTCCCAGCAGAAAAACACAAACGATATATAAAATAAGGAATGCGGCACCTCCGTTTTCCTGTGCTTCGGCCGGGAAGCGCCATATATTTCCAAGTCCAACTGCCGACCCGACTGTAGCGGCAATTAAACCGATTTTACTTGCAAACTGATTATTTGACGACATATTTATCTTTAAACGAAAGTGCAAATTTCGGAAAAAATATTGATATGACACATTAATTCGTTATAAATATTCGTAATTTTGCTGCGTCAAATAATGAAATGATAAACTTAACAACATTTATGTTGAGCAAACTATTATCTATGCCGGGCTACACTCTCACATTTTTAGTGACAGTGGCAATTATCTATCTTACATTGGTACCCAAGCCCTTACCCGATATTGGTCCGAAATTGTTCGAAGGAGCCGACAAGGTGGTTCATGCACTGATGTTTCTGGGTTTTGCAGGTGCTATTGGCCTTGATTATCTTCGGTCGAAATATGGCTTTAAGGCCGGAAAACTACCGACCCGTATAATAATCGAAGCTGTATTCATTGCTATTGTATTCGGTGGTGCTATTGAAATTGCACAAGGTGCAATGAATATGGGACGCGGCGAGGATTTCTATGATTTCCTCGCCGACGTGACAGGAGCTGTATTGGCAGGTGTTATTATGCTTATATTCCGGCAACAGGTGTTTCGCTGGTGGTGGACAACACATTAGCTGTAGTTGTCGGGCGTGGCGACATCAGGCTGTCGACAAATTGCCGTAATTTTGCCCCCGACAGATTGCGCGAAATGATACGCCCTTCCGGATCTAAAATCATAATGTGCGGAATACCCATTATACCGTAGATTTTTGTTGGAATTTCCTGTGCATTGGGAATCTGCTCCCATGGGAGCTGTAGTTGGTTAACGGCTTTTTCGAAATCTTCGCTTTTGTCCCACACGTTCACACCGAGAATATCGAGGCCACGATAACGATATGTTTCGTAAATATCTTTGAGATTCTTCATCTCGCGTCGGCAGGGACCGCACCAGCTCGCCCAGAAATCGACAAGTGTGTACTTGCCTTTGCCGACATAGTTGCTGAAATTGATAATTGAGTCGCCGTTTTCAACCGTGAAATCGACAAACATTTTACCTGGAGCCGTGGAGGCGAACGCATTTTTCGACTCAGCCATACGTTTCACCCTTTCAAAATTTCGGTAGTAGGGGTATTTGTTCAGCAGCGAATCGAATTGAGCGGCCGTCATCTCATAGCAAAAATCGAGTAACTGAGTTGATCCGACAATGTCTTGGCGTGCAATTGCACTGTCCATGATAGCCAAGGCAACCATTTCGGCCGAATCGCGAATAGCCATGGGAACGGAATCGTTATAAACTATTGAGTAAACATTGTCGAGTTTGGCGTTAAGTTGATGGAGTTGCTCGTTCAAATCCGAACCGCTTACTTCGCCTTTGCGGTCGCGGACAAGTGTTCCCGGTTCAGCAATGAATGAACCTCTTTTCCTGTCGCCGGCGTAAAGCACGGCGATAAAAGGTTTGTCAACCGCTACGGAAAATGTGACTGTCGAATCCGGTCCGATGAGAGCCGAATCTAATTTCTCCTTTGTGTCGTTGTTGAGCAGATAGGCCATTTTATTGGCGTCTTCCGACGAAAGCTCTGCAGTCAGATTCATGTTTGACTGGCTCGATTTTGGAGAGCAGGCACAAGCCAAAAGGCCGCACATCGCAGCGATAATAGTTGAACGTGATGTCATTATTCTTGAATATGAATAGTGGGTTTTATTGAAGTTTTCTGCTACGCGCCATTTCAATCAGTAACTTGTCTGGAACAATAAAAATTTCGAGACGGCGGTTCGCTTTGCGGTTAATCTGAGAGTCGTTGGGGAATAATGGATCTGACGCACCCATAGCATAGGGAATTAACTGACTCTCGTTTTCGGTGTTTGAAGTGATGAGATTATAGATTTCGTTTATGCGTGATTCCGAGAGTTTGTCGGTATATTTTTCTGAACCGGTATCATCGGTATGCATTACGATTATCAGCTTGTAATAGCCGGTTTCATTGAGCAGGTTCCAATATGGTCGGAGCATTTCCACGGCTTCTTTGCGAAGCACCGTGTCGTTTGGCGCGAACATGGCGTCGGTGCCAAGTGTGGCAACAACCACCTCACCGTCGCGCATAGTTTCGATGCGTTCTAATTTGCGTGTCGCAAGTTTTTTTGCCGTTGCATTCATGTGACGTGCTATCGCCTCATGCTGTTTAGCCGGGACGGCCGGAACAAGCAGATTGTCGTCGAGCGACAGCTCATGGGGATCGATATTATTTTCTACAATATCTTTATCTTTTTTTTGCTGCTTTTCTTTGTTTTGCTTTTCAATCTGCCTTTCGGCTGGTTGAGCTTGCTCTGTATTATCTTTAGCGGGTGCAACTTCAGGTTTTTTTTCGTTCTTTTTTTTATGGAACACCTTTTCGGTTGTGTTTTTCCCGAAGTTTACAATCTTGTTCCAGATGTTTTGCGCATGACAATCGGGAGTGCCTAAGCAGACACCCGCTGCCGCAATCACTGTGGCTACCGTTATTTTTAATCTTCGACCGAGCATGTGTTTATTCAAGGCCTATAGATTGTTCGTAAGCCAGTTCTCCTTCAACTATATAGTGGACATCTGCTTTATCTACGACCGCTAACTTGTCTTTTGCAAGCATTTTATTTACATAATCCATTACCGGCTGCAATTGAGGGGCTGCTTCATCACCTGGGTTTGGCATCTGGTCGAATGAGGGTATGTCCAGAAGGCCGTTGTCTTCGTAGAAATCCCAGATCATGTCGATTATGTTCAGGATTTCGTCGTCATCATACCGATCACGTATGTCGGCAGGCATATAATTACGTATGAATTTTATTGCGTCGTTTTCATCAAACTGCAGTTCTTCGTTTTCAGCCATAATATTGAATTTTAGTTTTTTGAGTTTGTTGTTGAACTCCGGTTTAATTCATGTGGGGTGTTCGACCTGTGCCGATGCATCCGCTATGAAATCTTCTAAAATATTTAGTGCTAAGTTAATAAAATAACATTTAACAGGCAAAAAAGACTCTGAAATTTAGATAATTTTATGGCCGCCGTTCTAAATGTTAATAATTGCTAACAAACAGAGAGGCCAATCCTCAATCAGATGATGAGCCTCTCCGGTGGAATATTGCTGTGGTTGAATCAGTGTTTGTTTATTTGGGCTAAAGACGAAGTTGTCGAATTGATGTTTTTGGCCTGGATGTCGACAACAGCTGTCGATGAGGCTGTTGCATCGGCCGATTGGCATGACAGTCCGGCTGCATTCACTTTAGAGGCCGACGATGCGTCGATATCGATGCTTTCTGCTTTGCCAATGAGCGTTACATTGGAAGCAGACGATGCGTCGACATCAATGCTTCTGGACGAAATGTTGTCTATTTTCACCCTGCTGCCCGACGAAGAGTCTATTTTAATAGTCGGTGCAGAAATTTTCTGTATCTTTGTCTGGCTACCTGACGAATTTGAGAAATTCACTGTTGATGCTGCTACGTTATCAATGTTTAAGATGCTCCCCGACGACAATGATGTTTTCACACTGTTGCACTTTAGATCTGTGAGTCTGATTTGACCACCCGATGATGCATTCAAGTTCATATTCAGTCTTTTTTCATCGATGCCATCGTCGACTATAATCACTGAACCTGACGATACATTCAGGCAATTGACAACGGGAGAGTAGACATACACCGTGGCAGACACTCTTTTGTTGACCGATTCGTTGAGATTTTTAAAGTTAATTTTTAAAGTTTCGTCTTTTAAGGCTACACTGATGTATTCGATTGTGTTTTTATCGGTTGAAATTACAGCGTGAGCTTTTTCACTGTCGGAGATGACTTTATAGATTACTTTTATTCCGGTTGATGATTTTATTGTATTGAAGCTGCCGTTCAAGTCAATGTCTTTAGTGACGGTTTGTTCGGTTGTCTGAGCATTGATGCTGCAAGTTGCATAAGCGACAATAATCAATAATAATGTGATGATTTTTTTCATAATGCGAGGTGTTTAAAGTTGATTTAAATAAAATGTATTGACACGTGAGTTTCCGGAACTTACGATTTTAGTGCTGTCGGCAACTCCTGATAGAATGATGTTTCCCATTCCGGAGTTTTTTGCTTTAACAAGTTCGCAGTTCAGACGGAGTTTAAGAGTTGCCGAACCATGATTGTGTATAGTAACGTTCTTACCGCTTTGTTCCATGTCGATGTTGCTTAGACCATGGCAGTCGAGATTCATTTTGTCGGCTTTGACATCTCCACTAATTGAAACGTTGCCATGTATATCCATATTCAGATACGCGCAGTCGAAATTCACATGCTGCGAACTAAGGCCTGTATATTCCACCTTTATTGTATCGGCTTTTATGCCGGCAATATCACCTACACTCTGGCCGGCATAGCGCATTCTCACTTTTTTTGCCGTTACACTTCCCAGAATTGTGTTGGATGACATTCCTGAAGCATTAATGCCAAGCTTGGTGCAATTGATTTTTTCAAGATTTATTGCACTTTGTCCGTCAGTTTTTATGTACAGATTTTTTAGGTTCAAATCTGTTGCGGTGAAGCTGCTCATACCGGAAACCTTGAGTTTTGTCAAATCAGGAGCCGAAACATAAAAGGTTCCGGAACCGGACCAATGGCTGATTCGCAGAGTACTGTCGGCAACTTCTATTTTCGGGAGTTGTCTGGCCTTTAAGTCTGAAACATATTTTATACTGCATTTTTTTGCCTGTGAAAAAACAATTTTCGTATTGGCCGATGAAATGATTTTGTTGAAGAAACCAACTGAATATGTAATTTCTGTTGTTTTGCCGGCGACAATTTTTTTAATATTGCTGTTGTCTTTTGCGTTACAGCAAAGTGTGAATAATACGGCAACAGACAGAGTGATAATATTTTTTAGCTGCATAGACATTTAATATAGTAGTTTTCGATGACAAAATTTTATTTTTTTGCTTTTATTATGACAGACACTTTGTAGGCTGAATTCCTGGCCGGAGTAGTTTCCTGCTGTTTGTCGCGTTGTCGCTTGATGTTCTGTTGCAGTTCGATTAACCATTCAACATCTGCTTTTGAAGCTGGTTGCGCCCGTTGGATGGAATTTTGCAACGAATCTCTCATTTTCTCGAAGAAATTGGGCGGAAAATTTATTCGATAGTTTTTTTTGACAAATGATTCCATCGACTCTATTTGATGATTAATGGATATAGAATCCATATTTTGCTCTTTGCGGATTTGATTTTGCAATGAGTCGTACATCTGCTGTAATTTCCGATCTAAATTCGTTCGGAATCTGTCATTTTCAGTGATCCGGTACTGAAGCATATAAATGCGTTTGTCTTTGTCATTTTCGGATGTCATCATGATAGTCACTTTGTTTCCATCGACGGTCTTTTTGTAGGAGGCACATTTGTCCTTCTCCTGATCGAAAGCCGAAATGAAATTGTGTAAACCAGAACCTTTGGCTTCAAGAACTTTCACCACCTTTTCGATTTGATTTGTCTTTTTGTTGCGTTCCACGGCCGATGTTAGCGTGCTTTGCCCGGTAGTTGAATATGAACCAAGCATGTCGTCGATCCGGTTTTGTGCTGAAAGCGGAATCGCATATGCGAGAAGCAGTATGGACAGTAAAAGTATTTGTTTATGATTCATATGTTTATGATTATTCTGTTAATAGTTTTTCTAATTCCTGACGAGTTTCCGGATCGCTGATGCTTTCCAGCAGGCTCGATTCGCTGTCAGCTGTAGAAGGAATTGCATCGGCTTCGCGTTCAACCATTTCGGCCCATGCCAATGTTTCCGTTACTTTTTTGACAACAACATTTTGATCGTCAATTAATTTGTTGTCAACCATAACATAGCTTCCTTCGTAAATGCCGTTGAGGCCATTTTGACGACTGTTTCCAACGGGACTCAACCACACCAGGATGATAGCAGCAGCTGAGGCAACCGTGTATGCAATCCAGCGGAGTGGCATCGGTTTTTTTATTGACTTTTTTTCAACCGTTGTTTCTTTTTCCTGCGTTTCTGCAAGCTCATCGTCGGACAAGTCGAACATTGCAAGCGCCCGGAAAATGTCGCAGTATTGTTCGAGCGATTTAGGAACTTTGGCTGTCGAACTGAAAAACCGGTACAGAATCCGTTCTTCCGCAAGCGATGTTTCTCCGGCCATAAATCGCTCTACAAGATGTTGTATATATTTTTCATTCATGTTATTCATCTATTCCTCTTTTTAATAAAGTTTGGCGTATTGCCATTCGTGCGCGGCTGAGTGCTTTGCGAACAGCCGCTTCGTTGCTACCAATGGCTATAGCTATTTCGTTGGTGTCCTTTCCCTCGATGTGACGCATACGGAACACGGTTTGGAGTGTTGGAGTCAGTGTGCTAACACTCGCCAGCACACGGTCGAAGAGAGCCGTGTTGCTTTCCGGTGCTAAATCAGCTTCGGAATACGCTTCGGTTTCGCGTTTTTGCTTGCGCAGAGCATCGATACAGACGTTTCGTACCATGACAGCCGCCAGTCCCGAAGCAGGGGCAGTAACCTTTTCGTGCATTTGCCACAGACGGATACACACATCCTGAACCACGTCTTCGGCCTGAAGCGTAGAGTCGCCCAGATAGCGGCGTGCTATGCTGATAAGCCCCGGACGAATTCGAGAAATTTCCGATTGGTATTCCTGATCTGTCATGCGGGAGAAAAGTAATTATTTCCGTTTCTATAATTGTTACGTTGATAATTCAAAAATGTGACATTGCGATAGAAAAATTTTGTAACTTTATGCCATTATGGAAAAATGGAAGACATTAAACAGCGAATATCTTTTTAACCGGCCGTGGTTGACGGCGCGACGCGATAAGGTGCAGTTGCCTTCAGGCGAGATCAACGATGAGTATTATGTGCTTGAATATCCCTCTTGGGTTAATGTGATAGCGCTCACCGACGAGGGGCAGTTTGTAATGGTTCAACAGTATCGCCACGGGCTTGGTGAGATTTTTATTGAACTTGTAGCCGGAGTTGTCGAAGATGGTGAAGCTCCATTGGAAGCTGCAAAACGCGAACTTGAAGAGGAAACCGGTTTTGGCGGAGGCGAATGGGAACTGCTGACTGTGATTTCTGCCAACCCCGGAAGCCAGAATAACCTGTCGTATTCGTTTGTTGCACGCGGAGTTAAGCCTATTACGGCTCAGCATCTCGACCGCACTGAGGATGTTGAGGTGAAACTATTATCGGAGTCAGAGGTGTTTGCAATGTTGTGCGACGACCGCGTTAAGCAAGCTCTTATGGCGGCTCCACTTTGGAAATATTTTTGTCTGAAACTGGGTGCGTCTAATTGCTAATCCGGCCGATGTCGTAGGGTGTTGCCTGATAAACGAAATAGTTTAGCCAGTTGCTGAACAGAAGGTTGGCATGTGCCCGCCAACATACGGTTGGTTGTTGGTCGGGATTATTGTCAGGATAATAGTTTGCCGGTATGTCAGGGTTTAATCCGCGTTGTAAGTCACGTCGGTACTCTTGGTCGAGTGTAAGCGGGGAATATTCCGAATGTCCTGTAATGAAAAACTCGCGTCCGTTGCGTGCCATCACCATGTATATTCCACTCTCAGGTGAATCGGATAGAATGGTGAGATTACGGTTTGCAGCCACTTCTGCCGGATCGAGATAGCAGAAACGACTGTGTGGAACCTTGAATTCGGAATCAAATCCACGAAATATGGGGTTGTCGGGAGTGAGAACACGGTGAGTAAATACGCCGGAAATTTTTTTATCGGTAAGTTGCTTATTTATTCCGTAATGATAATAAAGGCCGGCAAAGGCTGCCCAACAAATATATAATGTTGAAGTGACATGTGTACGTGCCCACTGGAATACCTCGCATAGTTCGGGCCAGTAATCTACGCTCTCGAAGTCGACGAATTCGAGAGGCGCACCGGTAATGATAAATCCGTCGTAGTTCAGATGCTTGATTTCGTTAAAAGTCTTGTAGAAAGCCTCGATATGCTCTCGTGGGGTGTTACGCGATTCATGAGTTGCCGTATCGATCAGGTCAAGCTCAATCTGAAGCGGTGTGTTCGATATAAGTCGTAATAAATCAGTTTCTGTCAGAATTTTCAACGGCATCAGATTAAGAATCCCAATGCGCAGCGGCCTTATGTCTTGCGTAGTGGCACGTTGCTGGTCGATTACAAATATATTCTCGTTTTTCAGAATATCGACTGCGGGGAGTGAGGCAGGAACATTAACGGGCATAACAAGTTGCTTTTGTCAGTTTGTCGATGTGTTCGATAGCTTCTGAACGAAGCATATTCACCTTGTCGGTGGTGTGTGCATCGCTGTTTACGGGTATGCACACTCTGTTTTGCACAAGTTTGGCGAGCACAGGCTCAGAGGGGCGCAATGCCTTGGTGTTGTATTCTATTGCGACGCCTGAATTGATCGCTTTTTCAATCAGACCGTCGCGCAGATTAGTGTACCAGCTTTGGCATTCTATACCGGGAGCAAAAGCCGAAGCATTGTTGCCGATTTTGTCGATGTGGCCAACAATGTCGAAGCCGCCAAGTTCCAGCATTTTGACAGACTGACTGAAAAATTCTTCCACAACACGTCGGATGTCATTGTTGAAATAGACCGACATTTTTTGTTTAAATGAATCCGGACGACCGTCGATGTCGATCCATGTGCCGTCTTTTGCCTGAACAAAATGCACAGAACTGATCATGTAGTCGAGCCCGAGTTCCTGAAAATAAGGAATATGTGCGCCCCAGTTTTTCCCGAGAAAATCTACCTCCATTGAAGCGTAAATATTGATATGTTCGCCATACTTTTCACGCAGTCGGCCGATCTCATCCAAGTATTCCCATACGGCACCTCGACTCATATTGCACGACGACTCGACTGGCAGAGGCGAGTGGGGGGAAAACCCCCAATGCTCAAAGCCGCAATCGATTGCTGCTTCCAATATTTGCTGCATTGTTGCGCGACCGTCGCAGAATTGGGTGTGGCTGTGAAAATTATAATTGTTAGTCGATGAAATGATTTGTTTTATGTCGATTTTAGCCATATTTTATTTCGTCTATTGTTCGGCCGGTTCCAATGCGCGTTTCCAAATGAATTTACGAAGGAACAGCCCTGCCAGAATAACAGCCATGAAACCGCCGCATGCCAGTGAGAGTTGGTAGTCGAGGCGGAAACCTTCGGGTGCATATAAAATATATGTCGTGCAGACGAAAGTCATGAACATTGCCGGAACCATGGCAATCCAGTAGGCTTTTCTATTTCGTGCCAGGTAGGCCGACCCGGCCCAGAGCATAAACACAGCGAGAGTCTGGTTTGTCCACGCGAAATAGCGCCAAAGAACATTGAAATCTGTGAGCATAATGAGATATGTCACAACAAAAATCGGTAGGGAGATGAGTATACGTTTCCAAATTTTGCTTTGATCGAATTTCAGGATATCGGATATCATCAGCCGGGCACTGCGGAGAGCTGTGTCGCCGCTGGTAATCGGAGCCGCTATTACCCCGGCAATTGCCAAAACACCTCCTGCAACACCAAACCAGCCCCAGGCTAAGTCAGAAACCAAGTCGGCCGGACCTTCATGTGTGCTTAGGTAAGAATCGAGGCCATCGTAGCCGCCGGTGAAAGCAATTGCAGCTGCAGCCCATATCAGCGCGACTATACCTTCTGTCACCATTGCTCCGTAGAACACCGGCCTGGCAAGCTTTTCGTTTTTCAAGCAGCGAGCCATCATTGGCGATTGCGTGGAGTGGAATCCTGAAATAGCACCGCAGGCAATTGAAACGAACATCATCGGGAAAATTGGATATGAATCGGCTTTGGGATTGCGGTTAAAGAACCCGTCAGACACACCGTCGGCAATTGTGACATCGCCAAAGAAAAGCACGCACACTATGCCCACGGCCATAAACAGCAACGATGCGCCGAACACCGGATAGAAGCGGCCGATCAGCTTGTCGATGGGGAGTAATGTCGCCAATATGTAGTAGGCAAATATGACTATTATCCAGAATTGTGCGTTGAACCACTCAGGTGTCAGTTTCGCAAGAATTGAAGCGGGTGTGATAACGAAAACGGCACCGACGAGCAAAAGCATGATTAATGAAACTGGACGCACGAGCTGACGAACACTTTGCCCGAGTTCGTTTCCGACCATTTCCGGCATAGAAGTTCCGCCACTGCGGACCGACATTACGCCCGACAAAAAATCGTGAACCGCTCCTGCAAAAATAGTTCCGAACACAATCCACATGAAAGCAGCGGGTCCGAACATGATACCCATGATGGCTCCGAAAATCGGTCCCATTCCGGCTATGTTAAGGAACTGTATAAGAAACACTTTCCATGTAGGCATCGGTATGAAGTCGATACCGTCGCGATGTGTGTCGCAAGGCATTGGTCGGTTTTTGTCAACGCCGAGCACACGCTCGACAAACAAGCCATAGATAAAATAGCCACCAATCAGTGTGGCTAAAGCAACAAGAAATGTAGTCATTATAGCAAAATATAAAAGTCGTAGGTTTAACGTTCGCGAAGAATCACCTCGTTGGCGAGTCGTTTTATTTCGGAACGGTCGTGTTCAATCTCTTTTTCAAGTTCGATAATGTCGGAGGTTACGCGAGAATCGCCTGAGGCATAGTTCTTGCGCAGGATTGCCAGGCGTCGTTTGTCGTTATTAAGTTTGTTTGTTGCATCGAGGTATTCCGCCATAGTGTCGCGAGCAAGATTACTCTTGAAATCCGACCAATAACGGTAGATTTTACCTCCGGGCATTGCGAAGTAAAAGTCTTCTTTAGCTTTTTTTAAATCGGTTCCGATGTTGTTGATCTGTTCGAGCAGAGCCGTATAGTCGGCATCCGCAGCCCAAGTCTGGCGATAACTGTCGATGCGGGCTTTTGAAGCAAGCTCGGGATCGTCGGCAGGATAGTTTACACGTAGTTCCGACGGGATGAATTTATAAATTGTGATGCTGTCTTCGAGTTGATTGCGGTCGGTTGCCCACCAGCCAACGCCATTGATTTCGTCGATGGCTAACATATAGTCGTCGTAGGGCGAGTTGAATGGCATACCGATGTTTTGTGGGTTCAGGTAACCCTGGTCATCGTCGCGACGTGTCAAGAAAATGTCATATCCTCCAATAGAGCCGTCACCATTGTTTGCAAAATATAGAGTGACTCCGTCAGACATCAGAAAGGGATAGTTGCTATCGCCACCACCGAAACTGAGCGCTTTCCCCATAATATGTGGGCGTTCCCATTTTCCTCCGATCATTTTTGCCGATTGCACGAGTTCATAGTTATTTGCTGAATCCGGTGCCGCCCAAAGCATCAGTTCTTTCGACTCGGGCATGTAGACAACAGTTTCATCGGCTGTCTTAAATCCAGAAGGCAAAACTTGGGTTGAATTCAGTGTGCCACTCTCTGGTGAAAGGCGGTAATATTTGAAGAAATCGTCGCGAGGCACGGCAATTGAATCAATCACCACAATTTTTTCAACACCGTCGAACATCGGTTTGGCAATTGACAATTTCCGTTGTAGGTCGGCTGCGCCATCCGACATTTTCGACTTTGCCTTGTGAAGCGCTTTCTCGTAAGCTTCCATGTGTTCTACTGCATCGTCGAAGCGGTATTCGTCGAAAGCTATTTCTGCCAGATAGCGAGGCGCTTCAGTGACGCCGCGAGCTTGTGCCTTGTTGAGATATGGAATTGCTTCATCGGCATGCCCAGTCCTCAGTAAACAGACCCCAACCCATTGGTTCAGAGCACCGTCGCGAGGCTTTGAAGCGAGCGCTTTTTGGAATACAGGCAGGGCTGCCGAATAGTCGCCCTCCAGGTATAGCTGCTTTGCCTCCTCAAGAGTGATGGCATAAGCACTTGTGCTGAAAGCCAGCGCTATTGCAGCAATTATAGTGTGAAATGAGAATTTTCTCATATAAAACATATTCGTTTACTACTGATTTATCACTCAAAATTACTCATTATTATTCAATTGACAAAATGTATCAGATAGCAAATTGCCCGAATTACAAAGATGACAGACTATGGTTTAAACATTTTCCAAGGTGGTGTGTTAATTTAATTAAATTATAAATTCAATAAACAGACTATCATACATGGATATAATTGAAGCAATAAAGGAACGTCGATCTGTGCGTAGTTTTAACGGTGAAATGCTGTTGCCAGAGGTAAAACGGGAATTGAAAAATTTTACTGCGGAAGTGTATAATCCGTTCGAGGGACATTACTCGGTGAGATTGAAGCAATTTAATCTTAAAGATGGTTTTAAACCGACTACGTATGGAATGATAAAAGGAGCCTGCGATTTCTTTATGGTTGGTTTTGGCGACGATGAGATGTCGATGCTGTCGGCAGGATTCGGTTTCGAGCAGGTTGTGTTGAAGGCGTGGCAACTCGGGCTGGGTACGTGCTGGATTGCCGCGACATTTAAAGGTACCGATTTTGAAACTGGCGAACCGTGGCCCGATGGTGAAAAATTGCGCATAGTTTGCCCTGTCGGAGTTGCAGCTAAGAAAAGCTTTGTTGAGAAAATGACTCGTGCTATGATTGGAAGCAAGAACCGTAAGCCGTTTGATGAAATGTTTTTTACCGATGGCTTTACCCGACCTGCGTCGCCTGATAATCGCTTCGGTGAAGCTCTGGAAATGATGCGTCTGGCGCCTTCGTCGACGAATTCGCAACCGTGGCGCGCACTTATCGAGGGGGATACTGTTCATTTCTTCTATGCGCCCAAAAGCAAAATTTCCGCGCTCGACACAGGTATTGGCATATGTCATTTTTATGAATCGGAAAAATATAGCGGCCGCTCCGGTCGATTTTATCGTGAAACTGTCGCTCCGGCATCTCACTCGGATTGGAGATATCTTGTTTCTTATAAGTCGCCCCAAGCTTGAATTTGTTTTTAAAAGCAGTTTTCTGTAAATTTGTGTGTTAAAAAAGAATTATAATTATAGTGGTATATTTTCACAAACTTACAGTATTGCTGTTGGTAATTGCAGGTGTTTTAACGGCAGCTGCCAAACCTGTTTCTACAGATTCGGTTGAAGTCAGTTTGCTTGTTTGTTCGCCCGGCAGTGAGGTCTATGAACTTGAAGGGCATGCCGGATTGAGGTTACGTAGTGAGGCTGCAGGCTATGATGTGGTCGTTAATTACGGCCTTTTTGATTTTGCAAGTCCAAACTTTGTTTATCGTTTTGTGAAAGGACAGACCGATTACATGGGTGGAATTTGCGATTTCTCTGACTTTAAAAATCTGTATCTTAGTGAGAATCGTACAATCACGGAATGGCCGTTAGCTATAGGGCGAGAGCAAGGCAATCGTTTGGTTGAACTCATAGCTGAGAATATGAGGCCAGAGAATCGTACCTACCGCTACAACTATCTCGCAGACAATTGTTCGACGCGACCGGTGAGAATCATAGAGCGGGCTGTGGGCGATTCAATTGTGTTCGTTGCTCCTGAGTTCAGTCATGGATGGACATTCCGCGACGCCATGCGCTATTACCACCGAAACTATCCGTGGTATCAATTCGGTATCGATCTTGCCCTTGGCTCGGGAATCGACTATGAGATTTCTTCGCAAGACAAGATTTTTGCACCGGTACTGCTCAACGAGATGATTGGATCGGCACGCTATGCACAGTCGGCACAACCGGTTGTTGCTGGCGATGCTACTGTGTATTCAGCAGTAAAGGTATTCACTCCTGATGATTCCCGGCCACTACCGATCACGCCGCTTGGGTTGGGTTGGACGGTGTTTGTCGTGGCGGCAGGCGTAACAATCCGCGATCTGCGTCGTCGTAAACTAACCCGTTGGTTCGATGCGGGTCTGATGGCACTCTATGGCCTGGCCGGTTGTGTGCTGGCATTCCTTGTGTTCGTTTCATCGCATCCGGCAACTTCGCCCAACTGGCTTCTTGTATGGTTGAATCCGTTTTGCCTTATTGTGCCTATATTTATATATATAAAAAAAGCAACGGCATTTGTATTAAGCTATGAAATTGTTAACTTTGTAGCCGTTTTGTTTCTTGCCGTAATGTGGCCCTGGCTCGGACAGAGCGGTAATATGGCATTTATCCCTTTGGCCGGAGCAGATATGTTGCTCGGCGGCAGATATATTTATTTGGCATTATGCGAAAGAAAAGCGACCGTTTCCTGACGGCAAAATTAACTACTATACTGATAGCATCAATGGTGGGAATCACTGTTGTTGCACAATCACCTTCACCACGCCCGAAACTCGTGGTTGGAATTGTAGTCGACGGTTTACGCGAAGACTATATCGATTTGTTGAGAGGATACTTTGGCCCGGACGGGTTTAATCGCCTTCTTAATAACGGTGTGATGATGGATAACGTGGATTTTGGTACACAGCTTGATGCTACAGCCGCCACGGCACTGATTTACACCGGTGCAGAACCTGCAGTTAACGGCATTCCTTCGGGTAACATCTATGAACCGGTGACAAAGCGACGTTTGCCTGTTCTGAATGATGCTGCCACGATTGGAAATTACACAGATGCAACGCTTTCGCCAAAAGCGATTCGTGTGAGCACGCTATCGGATGAAGTGCGTATCGACGGTGGCGGAATCGGAAGTGTTTATTCTATAGCGCCGGTCGATGTGCAGTCCATAGTTTTGGCCGGTCATGCGGGAAACAGCGCATTCTGGATTGACGATACAAACGGCAAATGGGCTACCACAACCTATTACAAGGATGTTCCGCAGCCAATGACGGCACGCAATTTTTCGAAACCGCTTGCATCGCGGCTCGACACATTGACGTGGCGTCCGACTTTAGCTCCCGATCAGTATCCCGATCTGCCTGCTTATAAGAAATATTATCCGTTCCGGCATATGTTTCAGCGCAATGATCTCGATCGTTTCGCAAATTTCAAGACAGCAGCCCCGGTTAATACAGAAGTGACAGATATAGCGTCGGATTACATCAAAGGTCTTCAGCTTGGATCGCATCAGGCTGCCGATATGCTGAATATAGCATACACGCTCGCGCCGTTTTCAAAAGCAAAAGATGCTGACAGCCGACTTGAAACTCTTGACAGCTATCTGAAACTCGATGCCGATCTGGCCCGTCTGTTCAATGTAATCGACCAAAATGTGGGCCTCGATAAAACGTTTGTTTTCCTTTCAGGTACGCCCGCGGCTCCCAACACTAAACGGGACGACGATAAGTGGGGAATTCCTAACGGAGAGTTTAATCCCCGCCATGCAGTGTCGTTGTTGAATGTATATTTGATGGCTAAACACGGTCAGGGTGAATGGGTGGCCGGATACGATCGTGGGCAACTGTATCTGAACCACGATTTGATAAAGGAACATGACATCGATTTGAAATCAATACGCGAGGAATCTGCAGAATTTCTTGTGAGAATGGCGGGTGTCAGCGGAGCATGGACTATAGAGGATATTGTTGCCGCACGTGCAGGCGCAAATTCAGACGCACTGAAGCGAAACACCACAGTCGATCTGTTCGGCGACATTCTTGTTGAAGTCAATCCGGGCTGGGAAATAGTTGAAATGGATCCGGTGTCACACAAAGAAATGCGCACGACAGTGCGTTCGGGGCTCATGGCAGCACCGGCATTTATTCTTTATAAACCACTTGCGGCACAGCGCATTAGTGATCCTGTCGATGCACGTGCGATAGCTCCTACTGTGGCACGATTGTTACGCATCCGCTCGCCCAATGCGGCAAAGCTACCTCCGATGCGTTTCCAACAGGTTGCAAAACAATAAATTCAACGCCTGTTACGTTTGATTATAATAGACTCTGAAAACAATAAAATCACAATAACATATGTCAGTTTTATCAATCCTCAATAAGCTGTTTGGCAACAAGTCGCAACGCGACTTGAAAGAGATACAGCCAATTGTGGACCAAATCAATGAGCTGGGCCCCCAGATGAAAGCGCTCAGCAATGACGAACTCCGTCAGAAAATAACCGATATCAAGTTGGCTCTTACCGAAGCAGTGTCCGAAGACACCAAAGCTATCGCTGAAATGAAAGGCCGGATTGACGATCTGCCTTTTGAAGAGCGTCAGCCGCTTTGGGACGAGATAGACAAACGCGAAAAACATATTCTCGAAATTTACGAGGATGAGCTTAACCGGGTGCTTCCGGAGGTGTTTGCCGTTATGCGTGAAACAGCAGCCCGCTTCGCAGCTAACGAAACAGTTGATGTGACAGCTTCGCAAATGGACCGCGATCTTGCGGCTGCCGGAAAAGATTTTGTTACCATTGAAGGCGACAAAGCTATTTATAAAAACCACTGGAAAGCCGGAGGTAACGAACTAACCTGGGATATGGTTCACTACGATGTGCAGCTTATAGGTGGTATTGTGCTTCACCAGGGAAAGATTGCTGAGATGGCAACCGGCGAGGGTAAGACTCTTGTGGCTACACTTCCGGTTTTCTTGCGTTCGCTCACCGGACGCGGTGTACATGTAGTTACGGTTAACGATTATCTGTCGAAACGTGACTCTGAATGGATGGGCCCTCTGTATATGTTCCACGGCCAGTCGGTTGACTGTATCGATAAGCATCAGCCAAATTCACCTGAGCGACGTGCAGCCTATGCGTGCGACATTACATTCGGAACAAACAACGAGTTTGGTTTTGACTATCTGCGCGACAATATGGCTATGTCGCCTGCCGACATGGTGCAGCGCAAGCACTACTATGCGATTGTCGACGAGGTTGACTCAGTGTTGATTGATGATGCCCGTACGCCTCTCATTATATCGGGTCCTGTGCCTAA
>CAYQYL010000008.1:24678-40015 GCA_964421745.1 uncultured Muribaculum sp.
GACCGGCTGTTTAATGAATTCAAGCACAACGTTGAGCGTGTCTACGAAGCTCAACGTCGTTTAGTGGGCAAACTGCTCATGGATGCAAAGGAGAAAATTCCTTCAGACGACAAAGAAGTTCGCAAAGAGGGTGCCCTTGCTCTGTTCCGTGCCTATAAAGGTCTGCCCAAAAACGGTGCGCTGATTAAATATTTGTCGCAGGAGGGAATCAAACCGCTGTTGCTCGAAACAGAAGCTTACTATCTGCAAGACAATTCGCGCGAAATGCCTAAGGCTACCGAGCCGCTCTATTTTGTAATCGACGAGAAGAACCGCTCGGTTGAATTGACCGACAAGGGTATCGATGAACTTACAGGTCACACTACCGACCCGCAATTCTTCGTGCTTCCCGATATAGCTTCGCAGCTGTCGGAAGTTGAAGGCGATGAATCACTGACCCCAGAGCAGCGTCAGGAAAAGAAAGATCAGCTACTCGACAACTACTCGGTTAAAGCGGAGCGTGTACACACCGTAACGCAATTGCTTAAAGCTTATACGCTGTTTGAAAAAGACGTTGAGTACGTTATCGATGACAATAAGATTAAGATTGTCGACGAACAGACAGGCCGTATCATGGAAGGTCGCCGTTATTCCGACGGTCTGCATCAGGCTATCGAGGCAAAAGAGGGCGTGAAAGTCGAAGCTGCTACACAGACCTTCGCTACTATCACTCTGCAGAACTATTTCCGTATGTATCATAAGCTTGCCGGTATGACCGGTACGGCTGAAACGGAAGCCGGCGAATTCTGGGATATTTACAAACTTGATGTGGTGACTATCCCCACCAATAAGCCTGTTGCCCGCGTGGATATGGACGACCGCCTGTTCAAGACTAAGAAAGAGAAATATGCAGCAGTAATTGATCATATTGTGGAACTTGTCGAACAAGGCCGTCCGGTTCTTGTCGGTACAACGTCTGTGGAAATTTCAGAGTTGCTTTCAAAAATGCTTACTCTGCGTCATATTCCTCATAATGTGCTCAACGCAAAACTTCACCAGAAAGAAGCAGACATTGTTGCACTTGCTGGTAAGAAAAGCACAGTTACCATTGCTACCAACATGGCCGGTCGTGGTACGGACATCAAGTTGTCGCCTGAGGTGAAGGCAGCGGGCGGTCTGGCAATAATCGGCACGGAGCGCCATGAATCGCGTCGTGTCGACCGTCAGCTTCGCGGACGTGCAGGCCGTCAAGGCGACCCAGGTTCGTCGGTGTTCTACCTGTCGTTCGAAGATCAACTCATGCGCCTGTTCGCTTCTGACAAAGTTGCAAAGATGCTCGACCGCATGGGCGTGAAAGAGGGTGAGATGATTGAATCGAAAATGCTCAACCACTCGATTGAAACTGCCCAAAAACGCGTCGAAGAGAATAACTTCGGTATGCGTAAACGCCTGTTGGAATACGACGACGTGATGAACAAGCAGCGTCAGTACATTTACTCGCGCCGCCACCATGCTCTTGTGGGTGAACGCATTGGTATTGATATTAACAATATGATTTTCGACACAGTTGAAAATCTTGTGAATATCTACGATTCTCCAACTGACTACGCCGACCTGAAAATGGAGGTGTTGAAGGTGTTTGCCGTAGAAATGCCCTTTACCGAAGCTGAATTCCAGAAAATGTCGCAGACAGAAGTTCTGGATGCTCTGGTGAAAGCTGTCAACGCTGCATTCGAACGAAAGAGTGAACGCATAATCGAAATCACATGGCCTGTTATTCAGGATGGTGTTGAAAACCATGGTGCGCAGGGTCGTATACTTGTGCCTATCACCGACGGTAAACGAGTGTTTAATTTGCCATGCGACGTGAAGGAGGCTTATGATACACACTGCAAATCAATTGTGAAGGAATGGCACAAAGCAATTCTGCTCGTTACAATCGATGAGGTCTGGAAAGAGCATTTGCGCGAACTCGACCAGTTGCGCCAGTCGGTTCAGAATGCGTCATATGAACAGAAAGATCCTCTTGTAATTTACAAGGTGGAGTCGTTCCATTTGTTTGAAAATGCAATGAATACGCTGAATGTCAAAGCTGTATCGGCTCTTTTGCGTGGTCAGATATTTATTCCGGCCGCTCCACCACAGCCTGTTGCACCTCGTGCAACAGATGTACAGCTTGAGTCTGAACGTCAGCAGCCTCAACGCCCGATGCCGGAAATGAAGAAGGCTATGCCCGATCGGCCTAACGATTACAGTCGTTACCGCACGAGCCGCGAATCGGCCGGATTGCCAGGTGAGTCTGAACAGCGTGCTGCAGCTTCCGCACCACAAGGACGTCAGGCCGCACCGCAGCCAATTATCAACGGTCCGAAGGTAGGAAGAAACGATCCTTGTCCGTGTGGCTCCGGCAAGAAGTTTAAAAACTGTCACGGCAAAGGTTTGTAACCGTCTATGGTTAGCCCAATCATAAATAAACTGTAATGTTGACACACCTGACGTTCTCAGGAGAGTGCGTCGAGTGTGTTACTTTGATAAACCAATCATTTCCGTTGTAATGAAACCAATTTATTTAACGTGCATAGCCGCGATGAGCCTTGCGGCGTGCAGCCAAAAAAACGAAACATTGAAATATCCTCAGGCACCATCAGACTCTACTGTAGTCGATACATATTTTGGCATCGAAGTTGCCGATCCTTTCCGTCCGCTGGAAAACGACACTTCAGCTCAAACAGCAGAATGGGTAGCTGCCGAGAATGCTGTAACTCGTGCTTATCTCGACAAGATACCTTTCCGTCAAGCGATATTGAATCGTCTGACAGCACTCAATAATTATCCTAAAAAGGGTATACCGTCGAAACATACCGATGGCTATTACTATTATTATGAGAATAACGGTTTGCAGAATCAGTCGGTGCTCTACCGAACAAAAGACCTGGAGGCCGATTCTGCAGAAGTTTTCCTTGATCCGAACAAACTCAGCGAAGACGGAACAGTTGCACTGACCGGTGTAAGCATGTCGAACGATGACAAGTATACGGCCTATACAATTTCTCGTTCAGGTTCCGACTGGACTGAAATATATGTTATGGATACTGCAACCGGAGAAATGCTCCCAGACCATATCGAGTGGGCTAAGTTTTCAGGTGCGCAGTGGAAAGGCGATGGATTTTACTACAGCGCTTATCCCCGCCCAGAACAGGGTAAGGAATTTTCAAATGCCAATGAGAACCATCGTATCTATTATCACAAACTGGGCACTCCGCAATCGGAAGATGTGTTGGTTTATGAGGATACAGCTAATCCTTTGCATTTCCATAAGGCACAGGTTCCCGACGACGAATCTGCACTATTTGTTTATGGCTCGGGCGAAGGTCTTGGAAATTCATTGATGGTTAAGAAACTCGATAATCCCAATTCGCAGTGGACAGTTATCGAACCGTCGCAAGACTATGAAATTTCGGTTCTTGACGTTATTGACGGAAATGTATATTTCTTTACCAACTATGGAGCACCACGCTACCGGATCATGTCAGCTCCGCTTTCAGCCCCGCAACGTAAGAATTGGAAAGAAGTTGTTCCGGAAGCTGAGGGCGTACTTGTAGGTGTTAATTTTGTCGGAAAGGACAAGATGATACTTACATACGAAACAGATGCATACAATCAAGCATATCTTCACAAACTTGATGGTTCGTTGATCAGTAAGATAGAACTGCCGACAATTGGTTCTGTTGGTTTCTCGTCGTCGCGCAAGCATGATGAAGTGTACTATAAACTAACATCGTTCATCAACCCCGGCAGCGTTTATTCGTTCGATCCGACTACCGGTGAGTCGAAAGCAGAGCGTTCGGCAACTCTCGACGGATTTAATCCGGACGATTATGTCACAGAACAAGTGTTTTACACATCGGCGGATTCAACAAAAGTACCGATGTTCATTACCTATAAAAAGGGTCTGGAACGGAATGGTAAAAACCCGGTGTATCTCTATGGTTATGGCGGTTTCAATATCTCGCTTACACCCGGTTTCTCGGCCAATCGTCTGCTTTGGCTTGAAAACGGTGGTATTTATGCTCAGACTAATTTGCGCGGAGGTTCGGAGTATGGCGACGAATGGCACCTTGCAGGGACCAAGATGAATAAACTGAATGTTTTCAACGACTTTATCGCTGCCGCTGAATACATGATTGACCAAAACTGGACATCGCCCGAGTATATTGCTATCGAAGGTGGTTCGAACGGCGGTCTGCTTGTCGGCGCTACTGTCAATATGCGTCCCGAACTGTTTAAGGTTGCGATTCCTCGTGTGGGTGTAATGGATATGCTCCGCTATCACTTGTTTACAATTGGCTGGAACTGGGCATCAGACTATGGAACAAGTGCTGATTCGCAGGAAATGGCTCAGTATCTGCGTGATTATTCGCCTATTCACAATATTAAAAACGACGGAACTCCTTATCCGGCAATAATGGTGACTACAGCGGATCACGACGATCGTGTTGTTCCCGCTCATTCTTTCAAATATGCAGCAACACTTCAGGCCAGCAACACCGGCGATGCACCCAAACTTATTCGTATCGACAGTAAGGCAGGGCATGGCGCAGGTAAACCTATTTCTAAAGTTCTCGATGAATATGCCGATATTTATTCGTTCATATTCTATAATATGGGTATAACTCCCGATACAGCTAAATAGGCATTTTGCTGCAGATAGTCTTAAAACAGGAAAATGTGCCGGCAAAACGCATTTTCCTGTTTTTCGATATAAAAACAATTGTTTGTAGGCGAATATGCTCCTTATGTGTACCGACAATAAAAACTTGAATTTATCAGATGCGAAAACTGTTTGACAGAAAATATTTTCTCGTTGGCATTGCCATAAATATACTTGTAGGGCTGCAATCGTGCTTTACCGGTATTGAAAGTACTCCCAAGATAACCGCCAAACATGTGTCGCGCGAAGGCGCTCAGTCGGTGCTTGTGCCGGAGGAAGAGTTCCTGCAAAATGTGCAGGGCGATTCGCTTGGCATCTGGAAACCAGGAAAACGTTTCTTTGTTACCGACAACCGTATTGCTATAGCGCTTGAGCCTTCGAAAAGTGTGTTGCCTAAGCAAGGAGATATTATCGAGTTCTCTCATTTCAATGAGGTGCCGTCGATGACAGGAAAAACTGAAACAGAGATTGTGTTCAGTCAGAACGATACAGCTATATGTGTCTACCGAATAAATTCTCCGCTTGAAGAGCTACGCAAGCGTCCGGGCGGTGTTGAAGTGCCGTTCACAATTGAGATGAGTATTGTAGATAAAGCCCGAAAACAATTGCAGGATAGTGTTTTTTTTGTACGATCAGCAGTTTGGTATTCGCCGGATGGAGATCATACAATTCGCGGGAAGAAGTTTATTCCGGTTAAAGTGACATCGGTTGAGCCGGGGAATCTGTTTTATCCCCTTCGTGTTTGTTTCAGACCTGTCGACGGCGATGAAAATGAATCGGGCAGTGTATACATGTCGGTAAGCGACAATTCAAAGTCAGGTCGTAATTTCGCAATGCTGTTTTCATTAACAAATCCACGTCTTCGCTATCCTGAAGTCAGTGATGAAGTGTGGAAGAATATTCAGGATTCACGCGTTGCAAAATACATGACCCGTGAAGAATGTCGACTGGCATTAGGCGCGCCTAAAACTGTTCAGCGTAGGAATGTCATTACATCGCTTCAGGAGATGTGGACTTACGAAAATGGAGTATATCTGCTGTTTGACGACGGGATTCTTCAGAGCTTCAGACAATAATAACGATTAATAGGTTGATATTCGGTATGTTTGATGTTAAATTTAACGTAAACCTTTCGCATTATACAACATTCGGAATACAGGCGTCGGCTGCTGTGTTGGTTGAGTATGACAATCCGTTCGATCTGCCGGAAATACTTGAGAATGACAGTGTGCGTGGTAGGACTCTGTTTAATTTAGGCTCAGGGAGCAATGTGCTTTTTGTGGAAGCTTTCGATGGTGTCGTGCTTAACTCCAGGATCGGTGGCATTGATGTAATCGAAAACGATGGATCTTCAGTTGTTGTGCGTGCTGGTTCAGGAGTAGAGTGGGATAATTTCGTAGAATGGGCAGTCGAAAACTCCTTTTTCGGAGTTGAAAACTTGTCAGCAATACCAGGAACCGTAGGAGCCTCGGCGGTACAGAATATCGGCGCTTACGGCGCTGAAGCCAAAGATGTGATAGAGCGAGTCGAAGTGTTCGACATTCATACTCGTCAACAAAGAACATTTAGCAAGCAGGAATGCGGATTTGGCTATCGCGACAGTCTTTTCAAACATACCGGAGGGCGATATGTTGTTACTCATGTGGTTTATAGACTCGGATTGCTACAAAAATTCGATCTGGCCTACGGTGCGCTGTCAAAACTCAAAGAGCGACCGGCACTGTCGTTGCGCGATGTGCGCGATTTCATCGTAGAAGTTAGAAACTCCAAGTTGCCTGATCCGAAACAAGTAGGGAGCGCGGGCTCATTTTTTAAGAATCCGGTTGTGCCTTTGGATTGCTATGAGGCAATTCTGGAATGTTATCCTGAGGCACCCTGCTATCGTAGTGATCTGCCAGACATGGTGAAGCTTCCGGCGGGTTGGCTGATTGAGCATGCCGGACTCAAAGGAAGTCGTTGTGGTGGAGCGGAAGTTTGGCCTAAACAATGCCTTGTAATCGCTAACACCGGGAATGCGACATCAAGCGATGTGATAGTACTTAAAAATCGCATTCAGAGGCAAGTAAAGGAAGAATTTAATGTTGATCTTGAACCGGAAGTACTTTTAGTTTCGGCTGACGGATCACTAATTAATTAACGGCAATGAGATTAAGATTTCTCGGAACAGGAACTTCGACGGGAGTACCTGCTATAGGCTGCAAATGTGAAGTATGCACTTCGACCGACGTTCACGACAAACGTTTGCGTGCATCTGCAATCGTTACTACAGATTCCGGCCATAATTTACTGATTGACTGCGGACCTGATTTCCGGCAACAGATAATTGCAGCCGGAGCGCGGGACTTGGATGCATGTCTGATAACGCACAGTCATTATGATCACGTGGGTGGTGTTGATGATTTGCGGCCTTATTGCCGGGGGGAGCGCCACTTCCCGCTGTATTGTCAGAATAACGTGTCCGACGATCTGCATGCGCGTGTTCCTTACTGTTTCAAGGAGCATCCTTATCCCGGAGTTCCTGCTTTCAAGATTAATATAATAAAAGAATTCAAACCTTTTCAGATAGGGAATACTGAAATAATTCCACTTGCGGTCAAGCATTACCGGCTCGATATTTTAGGGTTCAGAATAGGACGTCTGGGCTATATCACAGATGCTAAAACTATTCCTGACCGAACTGTAGAGTCGTTGAAGGGAGTCGACACACTGGTGATCAATGCGCTCAGACATGAGGAACATATTTCACACATGACTCTTGAACAGGCAATGGAAATTGTAAAGAGAGTGAAGCCTACTACAGTTTTTTTTACGCACATGTCTGATCGCATTGGGTTGCATGCTAAAGTTGAATCATCATTGCCAAATGGTATGCATCTTGCCTACGACAACCTGACAGTTGAGATTCCTTGAAAACTTTTTTAGCGTTTCAATTGTAAATACTATATCAAATAACCAAAACTAAAAGGATATGAAGAAAATATATTCGAAAGCATTGGCAATGTCACTTTGTATTTTAGCTACTTCATGCAGTCTGTTCGCCCCAAAAGGAGTAACAGCTTCAGAGAAAAGTGTTAAGACAGCGGCTGATGCCAATGAACTTTTCGACGAAGAAAATCCAAATGGTCCGGTTTCGGCACAACCGTCGGCGAAACCTAACGAAAACCAGATTGAAGGTGAATGGAAGCTATATGCAATAAAAGGGAAAAAGGTGGATGGCGATAACCGTCCGTCGATTATTTTTAATCTGGAAGATCACCGTCTGTATGGAAACAATGGCTGTAATGTTATAAACGCTGATTTCAAAGTCGGAGAGGGTAACTCTCTTGTCATCACAAATATGATCACATCAATGGCTCTTTGCCAGGATGCACCGTTTGAAGCAATCATTAACCAAGGGCTTGACAAAGTACGTCATTTCGCTGTCAGTCGTCGTGGACATGAGTATTATCTTGAGCTAAGCGATGCATCGAACCGCAATATTTTTACTTGGCGAAAACACAATATGGAATTTATTAATGGCTCCTGGTCAGTTGTGGAGGCAGAGGGTGAAAAATGGCCCGAGAACAGTGATTCGAAAATGGTAATCGATATTCAAGAGAAAAGTATACATGGCAACACAGGTTGTAATCTGCTAAACGGCGAATTGTTGATAGATCCCGACAAAAGTTATTCGATTCAGTTTGCGAACATTGCTACAACGCGTAAAATGTGTACGCCCGACGAGATGAAGCGCGAAATGGCCTTTCTTGTTGCTCTTGAAAAAGTTGAATATGCCCGCAAAGGGAAAAACAACACTATAGTCATGACAGATAAAGAGAATAAACCGGTGCTTATACTTAAACGTCTTGACTTAAAACCGGAACAAGATTAGCTTTCAATACAAAACAATGCCACCCCGAGAGTTAATAGGCTTGCGGGGTGGCATTGTTTTGTATTGTGTGGTATTTATATAACTTCCATGTTTGACAGGAGGCGCTGACGAACAACTTCGTACATCATAACACCTGCTGCAACTGAAACGTTGAGCGACCCAATGTTACCCATTTGTGGAATCGACACGAAAGTATCGCACAGGCGGAGCACCTGAGGGGAAATGCCAACGTCTTCAGCACCCATAACAATAGCAACCGGCCCGGTGTAGTCGGGTTGAGTGTAATTGATGTCTGCTTTTTCTGAAGCTGCAACTACCATGTAACCGTTATCTTTTAGGAATGTAACTGCTTGCGCTGTGCTTCGTTCGCGACACACTGGAAGGTGGAGGAGCGCCCCGGCTGAGGTCTTTACTGCATCGGCTCCGACGGAAACGCTTCCGCGTTCAGGAATAACAATAGCATCGACTCCTGCGCATTCGCATGTGCGTGCTATGGCTCCGAAGTTGCGAACATCGGTTATTCCGTCGAGCACGACAATGAATGGCAGAACGCCTTCTTCGTAAAGCATAGGCACAAGGTGTTCAAGTTTGTGATATGTCACTGCCGAGAGCATGGCCAGAACACCTTGATGGTTCTTACGGGTTATGCGGTTGATGCGTTCTACCGGAACTCGTTGAACAGGCACATTGTTGCGACGTGCTAAAGCGAGTAGTTCAGTGGCCAAAGGACCATTAATGTCTTTTTTTACAAAAATCTTGTCGATTTCTTTTCCGGCTTCAATAGCCTCAGAAACGGCACGTATGCCAAATATATAATCAGTTGATTCCATTGTTGTGGTTCTATTGTGAGGGATTACTATTGTAAATTAAGTATGCTGCAGTAGAGAGCGGGCAGCTGCGCGAGCTGCGTCGTCGACGGTTGAGCCGCCGAGCATCTGAGCTATTTCGTCGATACGCTGATCCTGGGTTAATTTGCTGACACTTGTGTGGGTTGTTTGTTCGTCGTCGAACTTGAACACTTTATAGTGCGCATCGCCTTTTGCCGCAACCTGAGGCAAGTGAGTGATGGCAAGAACCTGAATATTAGCTGAAATGTCGGCCATCATTTGTCCCATCTGGTCGGCTACCTTTCCGGAAACACCAGTGTCGATCTCGTCGAAAATAATTGTTGGAAGTTGCATCCGTGATGCTATTATTGATTTTATGGAGAGCATCAATCGCGATATTTCGCCGCCAGAAGCTCCCGCACCAACGGGTATCGGGGTTTGATTCTTATTGAAAGCAAAGCGGAATTCAATTGCATCCGCACCATTCGGTCCAAGTTCGGCTGTATCGATAGAGATTTGTACAACCAGGTTCTTCATGCCAAGCGGTTGGGCGGTTTCGGTTAACAGCGAAGCAAAGTGGTCGGCAGCTTCACGTCGTTTGTCTGTCAAGCGTCGTGCACAAGCGCGGGCTGCCGCTTTAGCTTGGCGTGCTTCGTTTTCCAGATCCTTTAGTGTGTCGGTTGAATTGTCGATCTGCTTTAGTCGTTCGCTGAGATTCTTGCGTATTTCGATCAGTCCTTCAGCGGAGTCAACACCATGGCGATGTTCAAGTTCATACATGAAATTGAGCCGCTGCTCAGTCGCTTCAAGTTCAGATGGATCAGCCGCAAGTCCGGAATCGAAAGATTCAAGAGTTTCGGCAATGTCTTGCAGTTCGATGCGTAGAGTTTCGATACGCTGTGGCAGTTGTTCGGCTTCGCCGAGAACGTTAGCCAGTTCTTCGACGTGTGAGGCGCATACATCAAGTTGATGTAAGGCATTGTTTTCGCCGTCGGAAATTGCGTCGAGCGCCGAGGCAATATGTTCTTTAACTTCGGAAATATTAGCAAGCAGTTCCCGCTGGCGTTCGAGCTGAATGTGCTCTTCCGGTTGCGGGTTGAGTTCGTCAAGCTGAGCAAGCTGAAACCGGATATATTCCTGATCGGCCAAAGCTTGCTGGATAGTGCGACGTGTTTCATGATATCGCCTGAGAGCTTTACGATAGCGGAGGTATGATGACGAATATTCATCAAGCAACCCTGCGTTGCCGGCAATGGAGTCGATGATGCCAAACTGGAATGCCGGCGAGCTTAGCAGGCGGTTCTGATGCTGCGAATGGAGATCGATCAGGCTTAACGATATATTCTGGAGATGATCAAGAGTAACGGGAGAATCGTTGACAAAAGCTCGGGAGCGTCCGTTGGGTGCTATTTCGCGGCGTATGATGCATTCGTCATCGAACCACTCGATGTCGTTTTCCTTGCAGTATTTTTGAACTTCGGGAGGCCAAGGAGCCGTGAAACGGGCTTCCACAATTGCTTTTGACTGAGGGTTGCGCAGCGATTTGGTGTCGGCGCGTTCACCGAGTATAAGTGACAACGCACCGAGCATTATCGATTTTCCGGCACCGGTTTCGCCGGTTATAATATTGAATCCCGATTCGAAATCGAGATTGAGTTTTTCGATAAGAGCGTAGTTTGATATGTGTAGTGAACGGAGCATAGCCGATTACTATTTATTGGTGCCTTTTTTTATCATTTCCAATCGTTGGGTTTCGGTTGGGAATATGTCGTAAAGTAGTTCGTAGACAC
This sequence comes from uncultured Muribaculum sp., assembly GCA_964421745.1. Classification (GTDB taxonomy): domain Bacteria; phylum Bacteroidota; class Bacteroidia; order Bacteroidales; family Muribaculaceae; genus Muribaculum. Next base: position 35,857 of record CAYQYL010000008.1, read on the forward strand.
GGTCGCGTTCGTCCTGAGGAGCCTTTGTGTAGATATTGACAAGCTCGTCGAGTTTGGCATCCTTAAACATAGATAATCCGACGGACATTGGCGAGGTGCTATAGATTTTGGAGAGTGTTGAAAGTGCTTCTGTGATTACGGCCCGGCCTTTGTCTGGACTTACCGACATTTGGTCGAGTCCCATCCTGTGGTACTGGTAAGTTAGGTCACGCAGACTGACGGTTGCAGGATCTGTGTAAGCGCTCAGCACGGCACTGCGGTTTTTCGTGTCTTCGAATGCTTTCCATCCGGTTTCGCCTGACGATTGAGCCATTTGAACCACATTCAAGTCGCGATCGAAATAAGGCTGTCCGCCACGCGACGAAAAACTGTCGAAGTCCATCGCCAGAATTAGATAAACATAGAAGTTTATAATGGCAGTCAGATTGCTTTCGTGTGAGTTTTCTGAGAATATAAGAGGTTGCCCTTGACTATAGTCGAACTCAACTTTTTGGTCTTTGAAGTTGATCAGCGTCGTGTTGTAGGAGCTGTTATAGACAGGACGCGATGATTGGATCTGCAAATCGCCGGTCACTTTGGGGTCGTCGTAGCTTTTTACAGTAAGAAAAAGCTTACATTCGATTTTTTCGTTAGGTGAGAACTGTGCGTTGGTCCATTTACGGGTATTGATGTAGTCTGATATTGCTTCCTGCAGGGTGGTGAACACAGACGTATTGGTTCCCTGAACCTGTGAGTAATCGACAGTGACCTGGCAGTTCAGTTCCTGTGCATTGACGTAAGGAACAGCAGTGCACATTGCCAATGTCGCTGTTAGCAGCTGGATAAGATAGTATTTAAGGAGAGAATGTTTGTATTTCATAAACTGAGAAGAGTGTTTACTATGTCGGTAGCGACATCTGCTTTTGACTTGGTGTCGAATTGGAATGAACGGCCGTCGGCTGTAAATATGGTGACACGATTAGTGTCGGTTCCGAAGCCTGCGCCTGAGTCACGAAGAGAATTCATGACCACCATATCGAGGCACTTGGATCCAAGCTTTTTCTTTGCATTTGCAGTTTCATTATCGGTTTCCAATGCAAATCCAACAACTATCTGACCTGATTTTTTTTGGTGGCCGAGAGTCGAAGCAATATCAGGATTTTTTACAAGTTTCAGAATAGGTGGTTCTTGACCTTCGCGCTTAATTTTTATGTTCGATTCGTTGGCAACATGATAGTCGGCTACTGCGGCACACATTATTGCGATGTCGGCTGAAGGAAAACGTTCTTCGCAAGCCGCAAGCATCTGACGTGCCGATTCTACAGGCACAACGTTTACGGTTGAAACTGATGGACGAACGTTTACCGGCCCGCTGATAACTGTTACATCGGCTCCGCGACGGGCACACTCATCGGCTAAGGCATAGCCCATTTTTCCGGTGCTGAAGTTACCGATGAATCGTACGGGATCAATTCGCTCATAGGTCGGCCCGGCTGTAATCAGCACTTTCTTTCCGGCAAGGTCGGTGGTTGCGTTGAAATACGATGCAATATATTTTACAATATCTTCCGGTTCCTGCATGCGGCCTTTTCCGGTTAGATGACTCGCGAGTTCGCCCGAAGCCGGCTCTAAAATGTGGTTGCCGTAAGATTTTAATAAAGAGAGATTCTCGGTTGTCGAGGGATGAGCCATCATGTCAAGATCCATGGCCGGTGCAACAAAGACCGGAGCTTTCGCCGAGAGATAAGTTGTAACGAGCATGTTATCGGCAACACCATGTGCCATTTTGGCTATCGTGCAAGCTGTTGCCGGAGCAACAATCATTGCGTCGGCCCACAGACCGAGATCAACATGCGAATTCCATTGACCGGTATTTGCCGTAAAAAATTCACTTACCACCGGTTTTCCGCTCAAAGCCGATAATGTGACAGGTGTGATGAACTCTTTTGCTGCCGGAGTCATCACAACCTGGACTTCAGCTCCGGCTTTAATGAGCAATCGCAGGAGCATTGCCGATTTATAAGCGGCTATACCACCGGTAATACCCAGAATTATGTGTTTGCCGCTGAGTGGATTCATATTATTTCAGGCGGAGTTTTATGTTTGTGATAACCTGTTTCGTATTACGGGGAAAATCGCCCTGCATCATCCAGGCGTAGTAGCCTGTGTCGCGGCGGAAAACATCTTCAACAGGTTGTCCTTTGTATTTTCCAAAATTGAACACTTCTTTCCCATCCGCATTGTAGATGATGCGCCCCATGAGATCGACGTTTTTGTTTTGGGTGGAAAAATCGGCAAGAAAAGCAATGTCGTTTTTCAGCTGTGTCGGGTAGCGGTCGAGTTGGGCTTTTAGAACTTCGTATGTTGCACGTGTGTCTGCGTTTGCCGAGTGTGCGTCATCAAGATTTTTATCGCAATAAAATTTGTAAGCAGCCGACAGAGTGCGCTGTTCAAGTTTATGGAAAATCGTTTGGACATCGATAAAACGGCGGCGCGACATATCAAAGTTAATTCCTGCACGCAACAATTCTTCGCTCAACATTGGCACATCGAATCGGTTGGAGTTGAATCCTGCAACGTCGGCATCGGTGAAAAGATCGGCAATACGCTGTGCTACCTGTTTGAATGTAGGACAGTCGGCTACATCGGCATTGGTTATGTGGTGAACGGCTGTCGCTTCGGCCGGAATAGGCATCTCAGGATTAATGCGCAGTGTTACTTCGTTTTCGGTGCCGTTGGGGTGGAGCTTTATTATTGAGATTTCAACAATGCGGTCAACCAAAACATTGGTGCCGGTAGTTTCAAGATCGAAAAATACGATAGGTTTTTTTAGAGCGAGTTGCATGGTTAGAAGTCGCTAACAGTCATTGGCATAAGAATGATTACGAGTTCGGAGTAGTCGTTGTTTTCCGAGGGAATGAACATTCCTGGTCGGCTTGGATCGGCCAAACGGATAATCATGTCATCGGTGTTGATAATGTTTGAAATTTCAATTAGATACTGCGCTGAGAAACCAATGATTGTTTCTTTGCCAACATAGTTGCATGGAACTTCTTCGTGACCCGAAGTGCAGAAATTATTATCGGTCACTTTCATTTCCATGCGGTTAGGCGACAATTTAAATTTCACCAGACCGTGGCTCGGATCGACAAACACAGCCATACGACGAACAGCGTTGAGGAACGAAAGACGATCGACTGTCACTTCGTTGGGATTCGACGAAGGAATCACTCGATTATAGTCCGGGAAGTTGCCTTTAATCAAACGGCAGTTGAATTTGAATGTAGCTGATTCGAAAGTAACGCCTTTGTTGGTCAGACAAACTGAAATCTGTTCATCTTTGGCAAAGACATTCTTTATGACGTTAGCCGGTTTGAGCGGGAGAATGAACGAACCCTCAACACCTGGAGCGGAGAGGGTGTTGCGATATTTCACCAGTTTACGTGTGTCAGTTGCTACGAAAACGATACCGTCGGTTTTTATGTCCCATAAAATACCCATCATCTGTGGACGAAGTTCGTCATTTCCGACAGCGAACATTGTATTTTCGATACCTTTCAAGATCTGCTCAGTGGGACAAGTGAATGAAATCGAATTCTCTGCTCCTGATTCTGCCTCATTAGCCGGGAATTCATTGCCGTTGATTGCGATGAGCGATGAGTTGCCACTTGAATAGTTAATTTCAACACTTAGGTTGTCGTCATTAATATCGAAAGTGATTCCCTGATCGGGCATTTCTTTGAGCAGCTCCACAATGCGACGGGCATCTACACAGAAGCAGCCCTCGCCTTCGGCATCCATGACTTCAACGTGCGACACGAGTCGGTTCTCCACGTCCGATGCAGTGATAGTCAGTGTGTTTCCTTTGAGTTCGAAAAGGAAATTATTTAAAATAGTCAGGGCATTCTTCGAGTTGATTACTTTGCTGACTGCCGACGCGCAATTGTAGAGCGTCTTGCTTGGAACGTTAAACTTCATGTCTGTAAAGTTGATGTATTATAGTTATTATTATTTTCGTTTTTTACCACGTTACCCTAAGGTGGGCAACTTTGGTGAATATAGCTTTATTTATCCCACAAATATAATATATTTTGGTAACATGGCAAAATTGCTGTGTAGAGCTAACAGGGCAACCGCATCAAAATTTGGCAATGGAGTTGTCGGCAGTTTTTTGCGAATG
>CAYQYL010000009.1:0-39266 GCA_964421745.1 uncultured Muribaculum sp.
CGTAGGAATCTGTATCGGTTACCGTCCTACACTTCGAGGCTTCTCGCATTGCCCTGTCTAAGTCGGACGGCAACTGCAGAAGCCCACGCCTGTATATGCAATCAATGCTCTCCGGGCCGCATCTCAGATGAGAAACGAACCGGAAGCAAATATTACAATACCACGGGCATCTACCGTTGCTCAACCCTTGACTTAGACGGAAATTTTGCGAGAATCTCGAAGTGTCAAGAATCAGCGCGGATAAACGCTTTCATAAAATGTCTGTCAACCCCCGCCCACATTGCCCCTGACCGGGGCTTCTGCTACGGCGGTCAGCTCTGCTAAGTTAGTAACTATTTTCTACATTCACAATACTGTAGAATTAATTTTGAATAATGTAGTCGGACATAAGAACAGAAAGAGGATGAGGCTTAGGCGGGACTCGATGATGTTATCATCGGCGACGCGGGACGAGGTCGTTATGGTGGTTTGGCGGCTTTTTTGTATTTTTGCAGACGCGCGTAATAAAAATTGAGATGATATATCCGGAAACATTTGAGAATAAGATTGGTTTCACTACTCTGCGGCAATGGTTGCGACAGCGGTGTCTGACTTCGCTTGGAGGAGAGTATTGCGACAAGATGTCGTTTTCTGACGATTATGATGTTGTGTCGGCCAGGCTCGGTGCGACAGCCGAGATGCTTGCTATCGTGGAGGACACGGCCTCAGATTTTCCTCTTACCGAGGTGCGCGACCTCAACCCCATTGTTAAAGCACTGAAAGTGCCGGGATCGTTCATTGCAGTCGACGACCTGGGACATCTGCGCCACGGGCTCGTGTCGATGAGCGAGCTGGCTGCGTTTTTCGCATCGCGACGCGATGTGGAAACAGGAGTATCCTCAGTGCCATATCTGGATGCCATCGTTACCGGACTGACCGGCTTCCCAATGCTTGTTTCGGCAATTGACCGGATTATTGACCGGTTTGGCAACGTGCGCGACAATGCATCGGCAGAACTGGCTGACATACGCCGCCGGCTGCAACAAGTTTCGGGTAATATTGCATCGACAATGCGTCGCGTAATGGCTTCTGCGGCCTCCGCGGGATATATCGAGGGCGATGTGTCGGCCGCAATGCGCGACGGCCGTTTGGTTATTCCCGTATCTGCAATGCACAAGCGTCGTATTCCCGGAATCGTGCACGACGAATCGGCATCAGGAAAAACCGTCTATATCGAACCTGCCGAGATTGTGGAAGCGAATAACCGCGTACGCGAACTTCAGGCCGAGGAAAGGCGCGAAATCGTACGGATACTGACAGAGTTCACCAATTCGATGCGCGACTTTATTCCGGCTATAGAGGATTGCATGGACATTATCGCACATCTTGACTTCATACACGCTAAAGCGCTTATTGCGCGGGAAACAGAGGCACACATGCCTGTTCTGGAACGACAACCGGAAATGGAATGGTACCATGCCGTGCATCCCGTACTGTTAGTTTCCTTGCAACGGCAGGGGAAAGAGATTGTTCCGCTCGACATAACGCTTAACAGCACGCAACGGCTGCTTGTTATTTCAGGACCGAATGCCGGTGGAAAATCGGTTTGCCTTAAGACGGCAGGCATTGTGCAATACATGGCGCAATGCGGCATGCTCCCCCCACTCTACGAAAATTCACACATGGGTTTGTTCTCAAATATATTCGTGGATATCGGCGACGACCAGTCGATTGAAAACGATTTAAGCACGTACAGTTCACATTTGCGTAACATGAAATTTTTCCTTCAGCGCGGAAATGCGTCGACACTCGTGCTGATCGATGAGTTCGGTGGCGGTACCGAGCCTCAGATCGGCGGCGCCATCGCACAGGCTGTTCTGGAGCAATTCAATGAAAAGCGGATGTGGGGAGTTGTGACTACACACTATCAGAATCTGAAACATTTTGCCGAAGAAACTGATGGTTTGGTAAACGGTTCGATGCTTTACGACCGTCAGCAGATGCGTCCGCTGTTCAAACTCTCGATAGGTAATGCCGGTAGTTCGTTTGCCATCGAAATTGCACGAAAAACCGGACTGCCCGAATCGATTATTACCAAGGCCTCCGAACTGGTAGGTAGCGATTACATCAACATGGATCGCTACCTTCTTGACATCGCGCGCGACAAACGTTACTGGGAAAACAAACGACTGTCGATTCGGCAAAAAGAGAAAAAAATTGAAGAACGGCTTGAACGTTACGAGCACGACGCTGAAGAGCTTCGTATGCGCCGGCGTGAGATAATCGACGATGCACGACAACAAGCCCGATCGATACTCGACAGCAGTAACGCACAGATTGAACGAGCTATTCACGACATACGACGTTCACAGGCCGAACGCGATGCCACTATAAAAGCACGCGCCGAGCTAAAACGTCAGAAAGAGGAAATTCTCGAAAACCGGACGAAAGAACATTCGCTGCTGAAAAAAGCACCACGTAACAAACATAATGCCGACGACAAAACAAAGGCTAAGGGCACACAGGAACAGATTTCTGTCAGCGACAATGTTAAACTCGAAAACCAGGAAACCGTAGGCACAGTACTGTCAATCGAAGGTAAAGAAGCCTTGGTTGCTTTCGGACAGCTACAGACACGTGTCAAGCTGTCGCGCCTGCGCCGCACTATTGCAAAGGCACAGTCAGGAGCAAAATCAACGAGCGTTATATCAGGTGGTGCCACATCCGATCAACAACGTGCGCGGCAACTCAACTTCAAGCAGGAAATTGATGTGCGCGGTATGCGTGTCGACGAAGCGGTCCAGGCTCTAACCTATTATATCGACGATGCAATCCGTTTCAATATAGGCAGAGTGCGTATCTTGCACGGCACTGGCACTGGCGCACTACGACAGTATCTGCGTCAATATCTCGACACAGTTCCAGGTGTGAAAAGCTACCGCGACGAACATGTCCAGTTTGGCGGTGCAGGCATAACGGTTGTTGATCTGAATTAAAGCTGTTCGCACTCGCGGAGCCACTCGGAAGAAACAGCATCGGACGGCATACGCCAATCGCCACGCGGCGACAGACATACAGAACCGACCTTCGGACCGTCGGGCAGACATGACCGTTTAAACTGCTGATTGAAAAAGCGACGGAAGAAAACTGTTATCCACTTTTTTATCACAGTGCGATCGTATTCACCGTTGAATGCCTGGCAAGCCATAGAGAAGATTCGCTTCGGTGCAAAACCATAGCGCAATGTATAATACAGGAAAAAGTCGTGGAGTTCATATGGCCCGACAAGATCTTCTGTCACTTGCGCAATAGTGCCGTCGGTATTAGCGGGTATGAGTTCCGGACTAATCGGTGTATCAATAATGTCGAGCAATGTCGATTTTTCAACTTCATTGCAACTACGGACAGCAAACCACTTTACGAGGTATTTTACTAAGGTTTTGGGCACACCGGCATTCACACCGTACATCGACATGTGGTCGCCATTGTAAGTTGCCCACCCCAAAGCAAGCTCCGACAAATCGCCGGTGCCAAGCACCATGCCGGAAGTCTGATTAGCAATATCCATAAGCAGCAATGTCCGCTGACGTGCCTGCGAGTTTTCGTAGGTTACATCGTGAACCTCCGGGTTGTGGCCAATGTCGGAGAAATGTTGCATTACAGCAGGTACAATCGATATTTCGCGAATTGTTACGCCAAGTTCACGCATCAGAGCCACGGCATTGTCGTGGGTGCGTCCGGTTGTGCCGAAGCCGGGCATTGTAACAGCCGTTATTCCGGTACGTGGCAGGCCAAGCACATCGAAAGCCCTGGCCGCAACAAGAAGAGCAAGGGTCGAATCAAGACCGCCGGAAATACCGACTACAAGCGATTTCGTATGCGTGGCCTTTAAACGTTGCGCCAGACCCGATGTCTGGATATTGATTATTTCCGTACAACGCTGGTCGAGCAATTCATCGACCGGAGGCACGAATGGATGAGGGTCGATAACACGATAAAGCTGCGTATTGCCGGTACCCTTTTCAACAGCAGATGATGCCACCACGACACGACATTTAATGGCGTTTCTGCGGGCTGCAGCTGAAAATGTAGTCGAATGGATGCGGTCGTGACGCAACGCCTCTATATCAATATCGGTAATAACAAAACCGGGCTGCCGGCTCCAGCGTGGGAGTTCGCCCGTAATTTTGCCACTTTCTGCAATAATGCCTTTTGCATCGAAAGCGAGATCGGTTGTCGACTCGCCGAACCCTGCCGAGGAATAGACATAGGCTGCTATACATCGAGCCGATTGCTGAGATACAAGATTTTTAAGATATGAATACTTCCCTATCAAATCATCAGAAGCCGATAAGTTAACAATCACTTCTGCGCCCGACACAGAAAGGACTGACGACGGCGGTATCGGACTCCACAAATCTTCGCAAATTTCAGCCCCTACAAGCACACCGTTTACAGATACGATAATATCTGTACCAAACGGCACTGCATAACCGAACAATTCAATTTCAGCAGTTACAGCCTCAGCAGGCGCTCCGGAAGAAAACCAACGTTGTTCGTAGAACTCATTATAGTTAGGCAGATACTGCTTTGGAACAACAGCTACGATTTTCCCACCACAAATGAATACAGCGCAATTGTACAATGTATCACGCAAAACCAACGGCATGCCGACCACCAACGTTGTTTCAGGCATTTCGGCAGATGCGTCGACGATTTCCGACAAAGCAGAAAGAGCGTTGTCGAGCAATGTTCTATGGTGAAACAGATCGGCACATGTATAGGCTGTCACACACAATTCTGGAAAAACAATCAACTCAACTTTATTGACTGTTATTTCGCGTGCCAAAGCGATGATTGCCTTAGCATTGTCGTGAGGGGCGGCAACTGTCACCGACGGAGCGGCTGCGGCAACTCTGAAAAAACCTTGATTCATACAGTTTCGGTTGTGGTTTATAACACAAAGGTAGCAACTATTTTTCTTTTTTTCCCCCTTTGGGTGAGTTTCTACGGCACTTTTGAGCCAAGCGTTTGTGATGATCAACCATTTCAGCATCGCCTGTACGGCTATAGACTTTCGCAAGATGAGAATGAACATCAGCCGAATCCGGCGACACCGAAGCTGCCCGAAGCGCGTAGTCGAGAGCTGTGATAATATCGTCGTCGGCCAACGATGCCCGCGACAGAAGCATCAAAGCTTCCGCGTTTTGTGGATTTGCCTCAATCAACGGTTTCAAACATTCGGCTACATCGGCATACATCTGCTCTGACATGAATAATTTCGCTTTGCCCAGCAATGCCGGCTCATAGCCAGGCACAAGCCAAAGCGCCTTGTCGTAATTGGCAACAGCAGGGGTGGGATCCATTCCGTCCGATATGCAGTCGGCAGCAAGCTGACAGTATTGCTCAGCAAGCTTAAAAAACTTCTTCTCCGATTCAGCTATTCGCTCGTTAGCAGCAGTAAGTTCATTTTCGAGTCGCTGTGTACGGCTGTTCAGCAACGGAGCCTTTGCCAATTCCCGTCGTGCAAAACGCATCAGCAATTTGTTGGCAGTTTCGTCGCGCAACTGAACTGCGTTGACAAATTGCATGAACGCATCCGACAGATTGCCGGACCGTAAGTGCTTCAATGCCGTTGAATAAGTGTCATCGGCGCGAGCCTGTTCCAATGCAGCGTTTATCAGCCGCGGATTATTGAACGTGCGACTAAACTGCACAATCCATGGATTCACAAACACGTCGCGCGCATTTATTGGAGTAAGCAGTTTCAAACCATCGAGCGAACGGCAACGCGACAAAGCCACATAGGTTTGCCCCGACGAGAATGTGCCGGCGCCGACATCGATGTTCACCCGCGAGAATGTCAAGCCCTGACTTTTGTGTATTGTAAGTGCCCAAGCCAACTTAACGGGATACTGAATGAATGTGCCGAGTTCTTCTTCCTCGATCTTCTTGCTTTTCTCATCGTAACGATAGCGAATATTGCTCCATATAGCGAGCGGTACATCATGAATTTGTCCGTCTTCGGTTTCGACAATCAGCTTGTCGGTATTCGCCGTGTGAACCCGTCCAATGGTTCCGTTCACCCACAACTGCTGCGGATGATTTTTTATGAAAACCACCTGCGCCCCGACTTTAAGTGCAAGCTTCATTGTGTTTGGCAACGATGCTTCAGGAAAGTCGCCGTGAATTTCGCCCTCGTACACTACTTCAGGTGTAGGCAACGCATTTAGTCGCGACGTGTTTATTGCATCGACCATATCGCGCTTCGTTGCAAGCGTCATCGTCATTTCCGACGATTCCATGTTACTCGCCGTACAATCGTTAACAACCCGACTGTTCACAGACAATAAATCGTCTTTTGTAGGCGCACCTACTCTGACACGATCGAGCAGCCGGATGAAATCAGAATCGTTCTGCCGGTAGATCTTTCGCAGTTCTATCGAAACCATTTGCAACATCGTAAGTGCTCTTGCCGAAAAGAAATAAGGATTCGGGTAGTAGCGGGCAAGAATGTCGCGCATATCGGCCGTGACAACCGGTTCGAGCTGGAAGATATCGCCAACCAGAAGAAGCTGCTTACCGCCGAAAGGTTCGCGCGAATTGCCCGAATAGACACGAAGAATACGGTCGACAAAATCGATTATATCGGCGCGAACCATAGATATCTCGTCAATTATTATCAGTTCGAGATTGCGTATCAGTTTCTGGAGCGGCTTGCCATATTTCATTCGTTGCTTAAAGTTGCGCGCAAATTCCGGGTCGTCGGGCAACAACGGCTTGAAAGGCAACTTAAAAAACGAATGCAACGTCTGGCCGCCGACATTCACAGCTGCGATGCCGGTCGGGGCAAGCACAACATATTTTTTTCGAGTATTCGCGCAGATATATTTCAGAAACGTCGATTTTCCGGTACCGGCCTTACCGGTCAGGAACACTGAGCGGTGGGTGAATTGAAGCAGCTTCCATGCGTTCTGGAACTCAGGATTATCGAGGTCTAAATTTTCCGGCAGAGAAATATTAGCTTTTTCCATTATTATATTTAAACCGCACAATCACATTCTTCATAGAACGGGATTGTGCGGCTAATATGATACAGTTTATGTGATTTAGAATTTATATCCTACTGTTAATACGAATTCGTTATCGTTTGCCGACACCGAAGCCGAAGGGGAGGCCTGATCCAACGACTGGCCAACAATTATAGGCGAATAGGCATGGAATGTGCTTTTGCGCTGGCGGTTTACGTAGGCAAAATCGGCATAAAAATGCTTGGTAAAACGATATCCGGCACCTACCGACACATATTGTGTCGATTTATTAAAAGTATACGACGGAATTGTTCCTGCTGTCCATATCATGATGCCATCGTTTTCAGCAATAGATTTCATTGGCGATGTCTGATAGACATATCCTGCACGTAGGCTTAACTGAGGTGTAACACGATATTCGGCTCCGAGGCGCATTGTGTGAACACCCTTATAATAAGTCTTCACATCGCGCGTTACTTGCGTGTATTCATCTCCTTCAACTTCTGATACCTGCATGTCATTACCCCGATACTCATAGTCGGCACTTACAATAACCTGCGAACCGATCACACCAGCCAAACCAACCGACATACGCCACGGTGTGCGCATGTGGTAGTTGTGCCACGATGAACCGTCGTTTGTAATTGGCATTGGTTCTTTTTCATCGATGGGATTGACATTATAGCCGGGATCATTGGGAGTGTATAAATATCTGATTCCTCCCCAATAAGTATCAGTCATGTTATACCATGTAGGAGTCTGGACACTCAAACCAATTCTCAACTGGTTAATAGGTCTAACAATAAGACCAAACTTCAGGTTAAAACCGCTACCTGACGAATGCAGATAGTTGTCCAAGCGATAATCGGCACGACCATCAACTATATAATTCGTACTGCTGTTTTCAGCACCGACTTTCGAAGCTGAAATGTAGGCGTTGTCAAGATTCTCCTGATAGTAGCTATATTGTTTATAGTCAATATCGGTCACTCCAACACCAATACCATAATAGAATACGTTGGACACATTGCCACCAAACGAGATATTGTATTCATCAACACTACCCTTCTCGCGGGTTTTAAATTCTCCACTGCCGGTAGTACCTTGTCCCATAAGGCCACTGTATGTAACTCCGTCGGGATTGTCGTTGATAACATATCCGTTATAGGCCAGAATGCTCAACCACGGAATATTGCTGTCGAGATATGGATTATAATTGCCATGATATTGCATATCCTGATAAGGAATGTTGCCTTCAGAATTAGTCATTGCAGCAATGTAGTTGCTGAGCGAAGAACCGTTCATCTGTGCCCAACCACCCGACATCACCCGGTCGAACGATGCCACGCGGTTGTAGGTTACGCCGAAGTTAATATACGGCGTCGTATTGTTGTAGAGATTGAACGAGCCGATATATCCGAAGTTATTGACTCTAAACAATGTCTTATTATGCTTATCGGTCAAATCGCGAGTCGAAGTTTCTGTATTACGGCTATTGAGATCAAGAGTAAGAGCAATTTCGCTCGAACGATATACACCCACCCCGGCAGGGTTTGTTGCAGGCGAGGTAAGGTCGCCCCCGAGGGCTGTGAACGCACCACCCATCGACATATATCGGGCGGTACCGATCATATCGGTCTGCGATAGATTTGCAAGGTCGACAGCAGCCTGCGCATTAGCAAGCGATGGAACAGCGGCACACATAGTTGCGGCAAGTATAACTTTCTTCATAGTTGAATCCGTTTGATTTTATCGCCATGACACAAGGCCAAGGCTCATTATTCTGATTACCTATTGTTTTAATTAACATTACGTTTACCGGCGTCCGCCACGGTGACTACCACCAGAAGCGCCACCACCAAAGCTGCCGCTCGAACGACTCGAAGAACCTGACGATGACGATCCCCAGCGTGATTGTGAAGGTTGCGACTGGTAGGAACGACTCTGTGTTGATGTGCCACGACGATTGCCAGACGTTGTACCATAGTTGCCCGACTGCGACGGGCGTGAAGTAGTGCCCTGTGTAGCGGCCGGCCGCGGTTGCGAAGACTGTCCGGGCCGATAGTTGCCTACCTGACCGGGAGTGAGCTGATAACGGTTGTTGTTTTGACGTCCCGTATACGAATTATTTTCAAAGCGGCTACTGGTCACGGGGCGGTTGGAACCGACTCCGGTGTAACCATTACGAATTCCTGTGGGTCGACGGCCATTGGGAGTATAGCTTCCGGGACGCGACCAAGCCCAGTTTCCAGCGGGAGCCCAGCCCCATGCCGGACCTCCCCAACCCCATGCAGGGCCACCCCAGCCCCACGACCAAGAAGGGCCCCAACCCCATGACCAGGACGGACCACCCCAACCCCAGCTCCAACTCCAGGAGGGACCCCAAGCCCATGCCGGACTTGACCATCCCCAACTCCATGACGGTCCATACCAGAACGGATCATAGTAGTTCCAAGCCCAAGGGCTGTAATAGCCACCCCAACCGGGCTGATTAACATAGATGTTTATGTTTGGCTGAGAGGTTGCAGAAGAATAATAGTATTCCACTAAATCAGGATCATTAACCGATGAGATTATGTCGGGATTATGGAATTTTTCGATTCGCTGAGTGTAGGCAAATTCTTCCGATTGTGAATTCGGCAACGAAGTAGTGTCGCGACGCATCGAAGATCCACGTCGGTTGTACTCGTCGACATCGCGTGTCGAACTGCCTGATGCAGGAGTGTAAGTGTCGGCTGCGGCAAAATCACCGCCGCCGAGAGTGGGATCGTAATTGCCGTAGTACTGCTGATACAAGCGCTGATAAGCCTCTTGATTCAAGCGCTCCTGTTCGGCAGCTTCCTGCTGCTGGCGCTCCTTCCGGGCTTTCTGCACAGCGGCATTAACTTGTTTTGACTTTGTATCTTTAGCAGGATTGTAGTAAATATCGTCGTCATAATAGCTTTGTGCCATGGCCGAGCAAACGCAGCCAAGCATAAGTCCGGTAGCGATTATTGCATTTTTAGCTATCATAATGTTTTTTCCTCCTAATTAATTATGAGTTGTTTATATTGTTAAATCACCGGCAATTGATTGCCGTTTATTAGTCAGACTAAAATATTGTCGACCAGTTTAATTAGTAACACCTAAAATAAGCATTTTTATCGGTGAGAACAAAAAACTTTTTATTTTATTATGTTTTTTAACATATACACCAGTTAAAACTATGGACAAAACCTATTTTGTAGATACACGGATATGGCTTTTCTGACAGCTGACGCTGGACAACTGAAACCATTAACCATAATCACTACGGTGTGAGTAGGTCTGGAGTTAGCATCGAGCATATATCCGGCGTAACACACCACAGAATTCATTGATCCTGATTTCAACGCCATGCGTCCTGCAAGTGGAGTTTTTGCCAGCAGCGATCTCACTGTACCTTCTACACCGGCTTTAGGAAAAAGTGCCACATAATTGTCGCCGCGCGTCGACTTAGCCATGAATGCCAGCACCCCGGCAAGCGTACGTGGCGTGATTCGCTGCACAGGAGCAAGCCCACATCCGTCCAACCAACGGCATCCGGACATGTTAATTCCGCGTGTACGCCACAAATCTGTTTCAGCAGCAATAGCATCAGCAAAATCTCGCTCGCCGGAACCATTACCGAGCACCGTAGCCCGAAGCATACCTTCTGCAAAAAGATTGTTGGAATGTACCATTAATGAATGCAATATCTCATCGCGTAATGGCGATTGATAGACAAATGGCGCAGCCGCAGATCCTGCGGCATCTGCCGGTACACCCTGACAAGCAATCCCGGCACGTTTAAATTCTCTCAGCAGAGAATTGTATAGCGAAAATGCAGGAGAAGGCATTGAGTAGCGCGATGTATAGGAGGCACCGGTGACTGTTCCGGACAAAGTCAGCACAGATGAATCAAAAGCACGCATGGCAATGACTTCGCCTTTAGTTCCACGCCTCAACCGGTTCACCACCTCAACCTGGTCGGAAACCACTTCGATTCCGGGTTTCACAGTCAATGAAAATGAATTATCCCGGAAATTAATGCCGAACAAACCGGCACCGTATTCCCAGGCAATATCTTCCTGAAGCCAGTAAGGCGACGTTCCAATTGCGGGCAGACATGAATCATCTACTATTATATCGCCAGTAATTGAATCAACACCAAGTTGTTTCAAATACTTAACCACTTCGGAGCCGAAACCGGGTTGGTCTGGGAAATGTCGAGATCCGAGTGTCGGATCGGCGCCCCCGCAAACCAGCAGATCGCCTTCGAGAACGGATCCGTTAATCTTTCCGATCGGTTCAACTGTTGTCCGGAAACGGAAATCGGCCGGTAGCGCTACTTGTGCGGTTGCAGACGTCACACATTTCATCACAGATGCCGGCACGAAAGCCTGCGATGAATTATAATCCGTTTCCACTTTGCCGGTGGCAAGATGTTCTATGTAAATACCTGTATAAGCCGATTCCGCGCCCGGAAAGTTCAAAGGCGATCCGGCATACAGCTCAACAAACAGCAATAACGAGAAAAAAGCTGTGAAATACTTATGTGTCATACTCCACAAAGTTACACATTTTTTCGCGTTACTTCCCTATCATTTTAACCCATTTTCTGTAGCCATAGATAGCAATAACGGTATAAACGGCATACAGCACAGCATACAGATATATATCCTTATAAACATACAGACACACACAAACAGCATCGACAGCACACCACACCAACCACTGTTCGGCATATTTTCGAGCAAGCATCCATAGGCCGACAATACTGAGTGCGGTTGTAAATGCGTCGGCCCATGGCACGGTTGAATCGGTGAAATTAATCAGCACCCACGCCAACAGCACCCACAACACGGCAAATACAGTAGTTAGTACGACTGTCATTTGCAGACTGACATGTGTCACAGGCAAATGCTTTTCTTTCTTTTGTCTATGAGGCAGTGTCCACGCCAGATAACCGTAGACAGCAATAAGCAGATAATAAATATTAATGGCAAAATCGGCATACAGTCCTTTGTAAAAATAAACCCACATGTTTATTGCAGGCATTATTATACTTGCTATCCAGACCTTGGCATTTGCATGATATTCCCACCACAGATACAGTATTCCAACTAAGAAACCTGTCACCTCAAACAGTAAGGAATATTTTTCAATTATCGAGAGAAATTCCATCTTTTAGAATCGAACAGATATTGTGGCCATTACATTAGCTGGTGCTTGCGCTGCATAACCGGCATATCGGTAAATGACTTTTTCTCCGCCATCAACATAGTAACCGGCTCCCGTATAGCCATTATTAAAATACTTTTCAGAGAAAATATTATATATCGACACTCCAAGTCTGAGCGACTTTATACTTCGAATTTTTTTAAATGTATAGGCCAAGTGTAGGTTGGAAACAAAGTACGCATCGAGAATAGCTTCAGAACTACGTGCATTGTTCATATATTGTTTGCTCACATAGTGGGATGTGAACGATGCTTCCGCCCCACCCAGAAAATTGAAATTAAACGAATTATTAAATACAAAATCGGGAGAAAATGCTATTGGAGTATCACCACAATCAACTGTGATTGGATTAGTCCATTCATCTTCATAAATATATTCAACGAAATTCTTTATTCGATTACGCGATAAAGTCGCGTTTGCCTGCCATTCGAACCACGAACAGGGTTTTAATCCGGCCTGCAGTTCGACACCGGCACGATAGCTTGACGGAACATTGACACTGATCGGATTGCCTGTGTCCGACAATTCGCCGGTTGCCACGAGCTGGTCGCGATAGTACATGTAGTACAGATTGACACCAAGAGTGAATATATTGCTTGACAATGAATAGCCGGCTTCGTAATCGTAAAGGGTTTCAGCATGAGGCATTCGCGAAGGATCGGCGTCTGTAAAGTTATCACGCGTCGGCTCCTTGTGAGCTACACTCCATGATATGAAAGCACGATTGGAGCCATTAATATAATTCACACCTACTTTCGGATTAAAAAAGCCCCAATCACGAGTAATATCGAGCATTGCGGGAGAATCTGTATTGTAATCGAAATTATCCGAAACTCCATTTATAGTGTAATGGATATAACGATATTGCAAATCGGCAAAACCCGAAAAACGAGGCGTAAAGTCGTAATTAACCCGCGCATAAACGTTTGAATCAAATTTTTTACCCTTGTTCCTGTAATACTCCTGAAGAGGATCGATTGCTCCTATGTAATTTCTAACCCAAGCAACCTGTCCGAAATGATTTCCGGAGAAATAATTTGCAGCACCCCCTACTACGGCATGTAATCCGTTTTTCTGATACGTTGCTGACAGTGTTGCGCCTCCAAAACCGTTGTCATTCTTTTTCAAACGAATAAGATCACTCTTTTTAATCAGTTCGCCTTCGGCATTATAAAATGGAGTCAAACCGTACTCTTTCAATGTGCGCGAAGTTTTATATTGGTTGTAATAACCATCGTCGGAAGTGTAGTGCAACGCTGCGTTCATCCGCCAATTATCGCCTAAGCGCTGAATCAGATGAAGCTGTAGATGATGTTGAATGTAATTGTCGTGCTGATCGGGATAATAGGCTGTGTTCCCATCGGAATCCGTATATTTCCCGCAAGGATTATAACGACGCCCGTATTTCTGCATATCCTCTTTCGAGGCATAATCCCAAGCCATATAAGTCTGCTCTTTCCCTCCGAAAGCAAGCAGACGCAAATTAGTGTTGGACGAGGAGTATGCAATCTGTGCGAAATAGCTCCACAATTTCGAAGAAGCCCTTTCGATGTATCCGTCAGAACCCATGTGGCTAAGACGTACATCGGCACTCCAGTGATCGCCTAACAATCCGGAACCGACACGCACGGTTTGCCGGTTTGTTCCATAGGATCCATAAACTCCGTTGAGTTCTGCATAAGCATCTTCCGACGGAGCCTCGGTTACCATATTGATAGTCGCGCCGAAAGCTGCCGCTCCATTGGTCGATGTTCCGGCTCCACGCTGCAGCTGAATATTACTCAGCGATGAAACCAAATCAGGCATATTTACCCAATATACATTATGGCTTTCGGGATTGTTGATTGGAATGCCATTGGCAGTCACGTTGATACGCGAACCGTCGGTACCTCGAACACGCATTGAGGTGTATCCGATTCCGGCACCTGCGTCGGATGTAGTCACGACAGAAGGAGTAGACTGTAAAATGTAAGGAATGTCGCGTGCGTCGTTCTTCTTGTCCAGTTCGTCGCGAAGAATTTCTGTGAAAGCTACCGGTGTTTTTTGTGTGGCTCTGTTTGCGACAATATCGACATTTTTTAGTGTCAGGAAAACTGAATCGGTTCTCTCCGATCTGTTATTCTCCGATTCCAATGCATAAGCATGAAAAGCCACCACAGACAATGTAAGAGTGGGCAGCAAAAGAAGTGTTTTCTTCATTATAATTAATTTCTCTACGCCGGTATTACCCGGATCAGGTTCAAGGGTATAATCTCAGCTTCGGCAACAGAATTGAGCAAATTACCGACGCACCCCTATTATTTTAATGCTCTTCGACTGCAAAGTTAAAATATTTTTTCTTTACTCGACACAACATCGATTGTTTTTCCGATATTTGCAAATTATTAATATTCCAATCGAAAAATCAAAAATGTTGCAACAAAACAACACTAATTCATGGCATGGGCTTTTAAGAGTTAAACCGGCTCATGCCCTAATTCTTTTTATCTGCTGGTGGGTACTCGCATGGGTATTCGGATCAGTTGTTATTGCGCGCATCGGAGTTGCAGACACGACAGAAGTAAGACTGGCAACTATTATTCAGGATATTATAATGTTTATCGTTCCCACTGTTATGACTATGGGGCTGATTGCTCACAGGCCATGGCGCACGATGGGGGTGGCAACTTTACCTCCTTTCAGAATAACTGTGCTGGGCATCGGTATTCTGCTTGCCTCTATTCCATGTATGAACTCTCTTGTGCTCTGGAACCAGAATATACATTTTCCTGCCGGACTCTCAGATCTTGAATCTGCATTAAGAAACGCTGAGCAGACAGCCGAATCAATGGTGAGCATGGTTATGGGGCAAAGCGACGTAGTGAATCTTGTGATCAGCATTCTCATTATTGGTGTTCTGACTGGAATCGCGGAAGAAGTTTTTTTTCGCGGCGGTTTGCAACAACTTCTAACAAGTCTGACTGGTAATGTGCATGTGGCTATCTGGATCACGGCAATTGTTTTCAGTGCCATTCACATGCAATTTTTCGGATTCTTTCCACGCGTTTTAATGGGAGCATTTTTCGGCTATCTTCTTTATTGGAGCGGCTCACTTTGGCTCCCGGTAATTGCACACGCACTTAATAATTCAATAGTAGTTGTTTTCACATGGTTATCCAATCAAGGAAATGTTGATGCTATTGAATTCGAAAACTTCGGCACAACCTGGCAATGGTGTCTATGCAGTGTTGTCCTGACTTCATTTCTGATCTGGCGTTTGCTACACCTTTTCAATCAAAATAAACGCACGATCCAAAAAGAATTATAGCGACACAAAAACGACGGGCAATGCCAATTGGCATTGCCCGTCTGTTATTTAATTAATTGTTGTCTTAGATTAGTAGTTCCACTGGCAAGCTACCATTCGGAGGTTGTTGCAAGCTACAGAACGGAAGTCTGTGATGTAGTTGTAACGACAGTTGATGTAGCTAAGAGCAGAGTCGAACGAAACATCGAGCATTGTGAGCTGGTTGTTGTTGCAGATAAGACGCTGCAGGAAAGTCAGGTTAGGAACGTAGAGCTGAGTAAGGTCGTTGTAAGAGCAGTCGATGAACTGAACATTGGGGCAACCTTCGAGCGAGAAAGATGTCAAGTTGTTGTAAGAGCAAACAACGTCGATCAGGTTGTTACAGTTGCGAAGAGCAAGGTTTGTCATGCGGTTGTCAGAGCAAACGAATGTAGCAAGTGAAGGAAGATTAGCAATGATCAGGTTGTCGATAGAGTTGTCGTCAACGTTGAAGTTAGTCAGGCTTTCAACTCCGCTGAGGTTGAGCGATGTCAGTTTGTTGTAACCGCAGTAGAGGTTCTTAAGTGAGGCACAACCCTGCACGTTGAGTGCTTCGAGGTGGCAACCCTGGCAGTTGAGAGTCTTCAGGTTAACTGCATTGGCAACTGAAAGTTCTACGAACAGGTTGTTTGAGCAGTTCAGGTTTTCAAGAAGCGGAGTGCCGGTGAAGTCTACATCAGAAATACGGTTGCGATAGATTGTCACTTTTGTAAGAGCGGCGTTGCCTTCAAGAGTAAGTGTAGAGATTTTGTTGCGAGAAGCGTTGAGTTCGGTAAGAGCTGCATCGCCTGAAAGATTAAGAGCTGTAAGAGCGTTACGCGAAACATCTACCTTCTTAAGAGCTGTAAAACCAGAAAGGTCGAGAGAACCAGCCAGGTGTTTGTCTTTCCAATCAATGGCAACAACACGTCCGTTTTCAACTGTAATACCTTCCCATGTCGAGGGAGCATTCATATCGACAATTTTCAGAGCCTCGCCGTTTGTACCGCCCTTTTCTGAAGTTTGAGCTACGAAGTTCTGTAACTGTTTTACCTCGGCTTTGTTCATTTTCTGTGCGAAAGCTGTCACGCTACCCAGCATGATGGCCATCATTAATAAAGCTTTTTTCATAAACATTTTAATAGTTGAGTGAGTGATTTAATGTTTTTATACTTTTAAAACAACCTGAGCAGGAAAAGGTTTTCTCAAAGTTAAAAATTTTATATCAATAATACCATTTTTTTTACAATAAAAATTTACACGAAATATTATTCATTGGTTATCAATCAATTATACAATGCAGTAAAAATCATCTTTTGCAAAAAAAATTTTTTGTTTTCGGATAATTTTCTTCTGCACACAAGCCCAACACTGAAAAAACAGGCCATGTGAGCCAATAAAACCAAGTGTTTTTAGTAATTTCGCAATGCGAAATCACTAATACATATATATTATATGCAACACTCTAAATCACTATCAACATTTATGGCAGCCTCTGCATTGCTGGCCGGCGCGACAGCCTGCCAGCCAAAAGGCAACGCTGATGAGCAGCCGATTATAGGACGAACGGATATTAATGTGTCGAACGGATGCTACACTGATACCGTTCTTGAAGCACTCGGCCGTGTGTCTTCTCCCGTTGCCAGTCCCGATGGGAAAAAGGTTTTATATTCAGTTTCATGGGAAAGCGTTGAACTCAACAAATCCAATGCCGAATTATGGGTAATGAACACCGATGGTACTGATGCCAAACAGCTGACGAAGACTCCTCGGTCTGAACAGAACGCCCACTGGTTCGACAACGGCAATAAAATTGCTTTTATATATCCCGACGAAAATGGTCATGGACAGCTATGGACAATGAATGTCGACGGTAGTGGACGCATGTGCATCTACGAATGCGAAAACGGAATCAGCGGTTTCCGCATCAGCCCCGACGAAAAGCATATTGTTATGATTGCTAATGTAAAATATGCGCGCACGGCTCAAGATGTTTATCCCGATCTGCCCAAAGCGACCGGACGTATCATTGACGATCTGATGTATAAACACTGGGATGAATGGGTAACAGAAATCCCCCACCCCTTCGTTGCTTCTTTCAACGGAAAAACCGTAACTGAAGTTGAAGACATCATGGCAGACGAGCCATATGAGTCACCAATGAAACCATTTGGCGGTATTGAATCGCTTGCATGGGCCAAAGACAGCAAAAGCCTGGTTTATGTGTCCCGAAAAAAAACAGGTATGGAATATGCCGTTTCTACTAATTCCGACCTATACCTATATAATATAGAAGATAAATCGACCCGAAACCTGACAGAAGGCATGATGGGCTACGATACCAACCCAGTTTTTTCACCCGACGGCACTCAGCTGGCATGGCTGTCAATGGAGCATGACGGCTATGAAAGCGACAAGAACCGAATCTTTGTCATGGATATGGCTACCGGTGAAAAAAACGATCTCACAGCAGATTGGGATTATACAGTTGATGAAATTGCATGGGCACATGACAGCCGTTCGATTTTCTTCCTCGCCTATCGCGACGGCGTAAAACCAGTTTTCAATATTGCCCTCGACCGCACGATAACAGTTATAGCTCAAGGAGAATGCGACTACCAAGGTCTTGAACCCCTTGCCGACGGTAGTGTTGTCACAATGGCTCATTCGCTATTACGCCCCAATGAAATCTACAAAGTTGCCAACCTTGACACTGCCCCAATAGCTCTCTCTGATGTCAATGGCGACATATTTAAACAGCTCAACATGCCTACCGTGGAGCGTGTTATGGTTCCCACTACCGATGGCAAGCAGATGCTCACATGGGTGCTTTTGCCTCCCGAATTCGATGCCACCAAACAGTATCCGGCTATTCTATACTGCCAAGGTGGACCTCAGCAAGCTGTAAGTCAGTTCTGGAGTTTCCGCTGGAATCTGGCACTGATGGCTGCAAAAGGCTATATTGTCATCGCACCAAATCGACGTGGCCTGCCTGGATTCGGAACTGAATGGAATGCACAGATTTCTGGCGACTATGGCGGTCAGAACATGCGTGACTACCTGAGTGCAGTCGATTTTGTTAAACAGCGTCCATACGTTGACGCATCACATATCGGAGCCGTAGGTGCAAGCTATGGTGGTTTCTCAGTTTATTGGCTCGCAGGAAATCACGACAATCGTTTTGCTTGCATGATAGCCCACGCCGGAATTTTCAACACAGAGTCGCAGTACCTGGAAACAGAGGAGATGTGGTTTGCCAACTGGGATCTCGGCGGACCCTTTTGGGACAAATCAAACCCAGTTGCCCAGCGTTCATTCGCAAATTCACCTCACAAATTTGTTGACAAATGGACAGCCCCCATACTTATCACTCATGGGGAATACGACTTCCGAATTCTGGCTTCGCAGGGCATGATGGCATTTAATGCAGCACTTCTGCGCGGCGTTCCGGCTGAAATGCTCATATTCCCTGATGAAAACCACTGGATTCTCAAACCACAGAATGCAATACTCTGGCAGCGTGTATTCTTCCGTTGGCTCGACCGTTGGCTTAAACCCCAGCCGGAACAGCCTTTAGCTGAATAGGCCTTCCTCAGAGGAACTCTAATAATAAGAAAATCGCCGGTCGACTTGAATGCTGACCGGCGATTTTCTTATCTGAACTTATCAGGAAAATTTTTTGCGATAGAAAACAAAGTTGCGACCAAGGTATTTTTCACGAACTACAGGATTCTCAGCCAGCTCCTCGGATGTGCCCTGAAAAAGGATTTTTCCCTCAAACAAGAGATAGGCTCGGTCGGTGATGCGCAATGTTTCCTGAGCATTATGGTCGGTGATCAGGATACCGATATTTTTCTCCTTCAACTTGTAGACAACTTCCTGAATGTCTTCAACTGCAATTGGGTCGACCCCGGCAAAGGGTTCATCAAGCATTATAAAACGAGGATTAATTGCCAGACAACGCGCTATTTCTGTTCGTCGACGCTCGCCACCGGAGAGTTGATCGCCGAGATTCTTTCGCACTTTCTGAAGGCGGAACTCCGAAATAAGGCTTTCAAGTTTTTCTCGTTGGTATTCCTTCGTTGTGTTTGTCATTTCAAGAACCGCACGTATGTTGTTTTCCACCGACAATTTACGGAACACCGAAGGCTCCTGAGCAAGATAGCCGATTCCGTTCTGAGCCCGTTTGTAGACAGGGTACTTTGTTATATTAAGATCGTTAAGGAATATTTCTCCCTCGTTGGGTGTAATAAGCCCTACAGTCATATAAAAAGTAGTGGTTTTTCCGGCACCATTTGGTCCAAGCAGACCAACAATCTCACCCTGTGTTACATTAATCGACACGTGGTTTACGACGGTGCGCTGGCGATATTTTTTCACCAGGTTTTCTGTACGGAGAACCATTTTGTCGTCAAACAGCATTATCTTTGCGTCCGGATCAATAATCTGTCCGGCTGCTATATCGGGATTCTGTTCCATTTCTATTGTCATTTATTTCAAACGGCTTTCAATGTACTGTGTAAGTAGCTTCACTGCCACCCGGTTATTGCCACCTTGCGGCACAATCAGGTCGGCACAACGTTTCGAAGGCTCGATGTAGAGTTCATGCATAGGTTTAAGTACTGATTGATAACGGTCGATCACCATTTGGGGAGTACGTCCGCGTTCTATGCAGTCGCGTGAAATCACTCGAATCAGCCGTTCGTCGGCATCGGCGTCGACAAATACTTTCACATCAAGCGAGTCAACGAGTGTTTTCTGTGTCAATATCAGGATTCCTTCGACAAGCACTACGTCGCGAGGCTCAATTGTAACGGTTTCGGGTTGACGGGTACAAGTCAGATAGCTGTAAGTTGGCATTTCAATAGACTCACCATTCCGCAGCGCCGCCAGATGCTTCTCAAGCAACTCCCACTCAATCGAAGCGGGTTCATCGAAATTTATTTTGCTTCGTTCTTCCGGTGGAATATGACTTGAATCGCGATAGTATGCATCCTGGGGCAACACCGCTACAGCCCCCTGGGGCAAAGCACGGATTATGTTGTTAACCACCGTGGTCTTACCCGAACCGGTTCCGCCGGCAATTCCTATAACTATCATTTTTATTGTCAATAATTAGGATTGTGATGACCCGTTATAAGGTCTATATAGTTACAAAGTAAGCAAAAAAACAGCTATAAGCCAAAGAAATTGCTTAACTTTGCATCAAAGTGGCGTACCTGCCACAGTCAATACATCAGAAAATGTTAATAAAATCATCGTTAACCACCTTCGGCAACTACTGCATATTTATGTACCGCGTATTTTCGCTACCACTGAAGTGGCGCGTATTCTTTCGCAAATTCATACAGGAAATATGTAAGCTCGGTCTTGACTCAATCCCTCTGACAATCGTAATTTCTATATTTATCGGTGCCGTTATATGCATCCAGATGGAACTTAACATGTTCTCTCCGGTCATACCGGCATACGCAACCGGTCTTGCCACCCGTGACATTCTGTTGCTTGAATTCTCGTCGGCAGTACTTTGTTTGATTCTGTCTGGTAAAGTCGGATCAAACATCGCTTCCGAGATTGGCACGATGCGTGTGACAGAACAAATTGACGCGCTCGAAATTATGGGTATTAATTCCGCACAATTTCTTGTGCTCCCGAAAATATTGGCATTTGCAGTCTTCATTCCCGTTCTGATTGTTTTTTCAATTGCTACAGGTTTGTTCGGAGGATGGATAATTGCAGCCTTCACCGACATGATTCCTGTGTCGCGCTACATATATGGCATACAAACGATGTTTAATGAATGGTATGTCTGGTACACTATACTGAAAGGGCTCGTATTCTCCGTTATCATCACTTCCGTTTCGTCATATTATGGATATTTTGTTAAGGGGGGTGCTCTTCAGGTTGGAAAAGCATCAACCGACGCCGTAGTTGCCAGTTCAATTCTTATTCTCCTATTCGATGTAATTCTAACTAAACTGCTCTTGCAATGATACAGGTTTGCGACATTGAAAAATCGTTCGACGGCGTACAAGTGTTGAAAGGCGTTTCTGCCACATTCGAAACAGGCAAAACCAATCTGATAATCGGACAGAGCGGCTCCGGAAAAACTGTGTTAATGAAATCGCTTGTCGGACTTTTAAGACCCGACAAAGGGCAAATTCTATATGACGGTCGCGACCTGCTTCAGATGAACCGAGAACAAATTCAACACTTGCGAACCGAAATAGGCATGCTATTTCAAGGTTCCGCACTGTTCGACTCGGAAACAGTTTTGGGCAACGTTGAATTCCCGCTGATGATGTACACCTCCATGGGCTATCGCGAGCGCCGCAAACGCGCTCAATTTTGTCTGGAGCGCGTAGGGCTTAAGGATGCCGACAACAAATTCCCGAGTGAAATTTCCGGAGGTATGCAAAAGCGTGTTGCTATTGCACGTGCCATTGCCTTGAATCCTAAATACCTGTTCTGCGACGAGCCCAACTCCGGACTCGATCCTAAAACATCCATATTAATCGATGAACTCCTGAGCGATTTGACTCACGAATACGGAATCACCACCGTAATCAATACCCATGATATGAACTCTGTGCTCGGAATAGGTGAGAATATTATTTTCCTGAATCACGGTTCACGTGAGTGGGTTGGCGACAACACAATGATTTATACAGCGACCAATAAAGCTCTTACCGATTTCGTTTTCGCAACTGAATTATTCCAACGTGTGAAAGACTACATGATTGCCCACGCGCAACCCTACCCTAACAAACAATAATAACCATAAATATCAAAAAACAGGCTGCACGATGTGCAGCCTGTTTTTTGATATTTATGGTAGAGCTTTTACTTCACAACAACTTTTGTTGTTTTTGTGCCCTGACGGCGTATATATAGGCCTGGAGCGAGTTCGTTACCATGGACTTTCACACCATTTACATTGAAATACTCAACAGGTGCATCCGAATTGTCAACCTCTACAGCTTCAATGGCTGAAGTGGAACCGTTTTCGAAGTTAATGGTATAGACATGCTCTTTCAAGCCATCAACATCGGCATCGACATTAGTTACCGTAATAGTCGCCTTCATCGATTCTTTGTCGAAGTTAAGAGCAGCTTTAGCTGATCTACCCATTACTTCAAAAGAGATATCCTCTGCCGAGTCAGGCATTCCTGTTTTATAGGCATATGTATTCGAATCGAATTTGTCAACATCAATTCCATTAACCTTAAGAGATGACAGACGAGAGAAATAAACAAGATTAACATCATCAACTGTGAGTGAATTATCTACCTGCGGGGTCGTCGAAAAATAATCGCCCGGGGCAAATATGATGTTTATTTTTTCGGGAGCAGAAGCACCATCTGTATATTCAAACGGAACTACAAGATTGGTCCATTCTGTGGCCGACCCTTCGATTTCATACATAATCTTAGCAACGAGCTTAGCATCGTCGGAATGAGTGATTTCTCCGCCTTCAGCAGCATCTATTCCCAAGATATTGCGTTCGCGGTTAACCATTGTAACCTTATGTGTCGCGCCAAGCTGAATGTCGCCTGGAACATCGGCTTGTTCCCATTTGCCGGTCCACGAATATGCAATCACCTGTGCCTTTTCTGATTTGGCGGCTTCAGAGTCGCCATACTCGCGCAGATACCAGAATGACAGTGCGTCGGGAGTCATTGTGAAATCAACACCGCCGAATGTACCTCCATCTTTATTAGCAGCTACGATACCTTTTGCTGTGTTCCACGGCGTTCCAAGAGTAACATACCCGGGTACAATCTGAGTTTTCATGATTGAGTTCGGTGAGTTCTTGACTATGACAGCTTGACCTCCATTGCGGCCTTCTGCGGTTCCGCCGACAGTTGTCATACCCATAGCACCATTAATACCAGCAACGTGAGCTATTGTCCAGGCTGCGGGAGTTTGCCCTACGGCCTTCACATTGTTATTGCTTGTCCAAGGTATACAATCGCCCCAGCCTTCTTCGAAACCGGCATTAGGCAGTTGTGTATCATATACCAATTTAACATCGTCAACAATGATCGTATTATCTTTTCCTACAGCGGAAGCACCGCCGAAATAATCGCCCGACGCGATCACAATATTAATCATTTCAGGAGTGGCATCCGACTTGTAATCAAACTTGGCCTCGAACTTGGTCCAGTCGTCAGCATTTTCTGTTATGTCTACATTAATTACTGCAATCAGCTCAGCATCGTCGGAAGCAACAACATCACCACCTTGACATCCTTCCATATCCATTCCGAGCACACAACGATCACGGTCGACCATGTCTACTTTTTTGGGCTCACCTGCCATAACGATCGACACAGGAACATCTTTCTGAGTCCAATGGCCTTTCCACAAATAAGCCAGAATTGTAGTTTTTTCAGCGGGTTTGTCTTCGCCGCGTGTGCGTTTATACATAAATTCCAGGCCTGCCGGACGTTTAGAAAACGCCTGTCCGCCAAACACACCACCATCGCTGTTGTTGATTGTAATTCCTCCTGCTCCAAAGGCGGGCATAGCTGTAGACCAAGTTGTTCCGAGATTAATATAGCCCGGCACAATCTGAGCGGCCATGAATGGATTAGGTGTATTTGTTAATTTTACTGCGCTCTCAGAGTTAAAGCCTTCGACTTGTTCGCCAACGGTTGTAGCACCCAACGCCATTTGGGTAGAAGCCATTCCGGCTACATTTGAGATCACCCAGCCTTTGGGCTGAGTTCCGACTACGTGCGAACTAACGGTGTTGCCGTCTGTGCCTTCTCCCTGAAGATAGGTCCAAGGTGCGCAATCCACCCACTCTCCTTCAAAATCAGAGTTGTCAACCTGCTGTGCCGACACAAACATGGGTGTACAAGCTGCAACTACCAATAAAAACAAATTCTTCTTTCTCATTATATTATATATTAATATTATGCCAGCAGCCACCTTGATCGGTAACTGCTGACTTATAACTATATATCTTTATTCAGTAATAGTGTTTACACATAACCGCGGAGTATACCGCGCTTCGAATTACGTATGAACAGAATTATCTCATCGCGTTCTTTTGTTGCGGGCAGTTCGGCCTCGATACGCTCAACGGCGTCAGAAACATTCAGACCCGAAAGATAGATATAGCGATATATATCCTGAATCTCGTTTATCTGTTCATTTGTAAAATTACGACGACGTAAACCTATGGAGTTTACTCCAACATACGAAATAGGATCGCGTGCAGCCTTCACATACGGTGGAATATCTTTGTTAATAAGCGCACCACCTTGAACCATTACGTGTGAACCGATATGGCAGAACTGGTGAACCAATGTACCGCCACCAATCACAGCAAAATTATCTACAACAACTTCACCGGCAAGCTGAGTTGCATTCGACATAATAACATTATCGCCAACCACACAATCGTGAGCCACATGGCAGTAGGCCATAATGAGTGTGTTGCTACCGACAACAGTCTTATCTTTAGCAGCTGTACCACGGTTAATTGTAACACACTCACGAATTGTTGTGTTGTCGCCGATTATAGCTGTTGTTTTTTCGCCGCGGAACTTAAGATCCTGCGGTATTGCGCCGATAACAGCTCCTGGGAAGATTGTACAATTACGGCCGATGCGGGCACCTTCCATAATTGTCACATTGCTGCCAATACGAGTACCTTCGCCGATTTCAACGTCAGCATCGATTGTCACAAACGGGTCGATCACCACACTGGGAGCAATTTTTGCTGCAGGGTGCACATAAGCTAACGGTTGCTTCATATTCAATAATTTACTTGTTTTTTACTATCTGAGCCATAAACTCACACTCACACACGATTTTCTCACCAACGAAGGCATAACCTTTCATCATCGCGCATCCGCGACGGAGCGGTGTCATAAACGACACATGGAAAAGCAACGTGTCGCCCGGCACTACTTTTGAGCGGAACTTAACGTTGTCGATCTTCATAAAATAGGTCGAATACTTTTCGGGGTCGTCAACCGAGTCAAGAACAAGGAGTCCACCGGTTTGAGCCATTGCTTCAACCTGCAGCACTCCGGGCATTACCGGTTCCTGTGGAAAGTGACCAAGGAAGAATGGTTCGTTGCCAGTCACATTCTTAACACCTACGATGTGGTTGCTTGTTTTTTCTATCACCTTGTCGACCAACAGGAACGGATAGCGGTGAGGAAGCAACTCACGAATGCGGTTAACATCCATCAACGGTTCAACCGACGGATTGTAGAGCGGAGCCTGTATTTCCTGACGCTTGATTTCCTTACGTATCTTTTTTGAAAAAGTCGTATTGATTGTGTGTCCTGGCCGTGTGGCTATAATCTTGCCTTTCAGCGGACGTCCGATCAAAGCGATGTCACCCATTACGTCAAGCAATTTATGGCGCGCAGGTTCATTGTCGCTTGTCAGAGGTCTATTATTTATGTAGCCGAATTCATGAACCGATTTATGGGGAACACCCATCAAATCGGCCAACCGATCGAGTTCAGACTGCTCCATCGGGCTGTCGTAGATAACAATTGCATTATCGAGATCACCACCTTTAATCAGATTCGCTTTTACCAGAGGCTCTACTTCGCGCACAAATACGAAAGTACGGCTACCGGCAATCTCCTTGGCGAAATCGTTCATATTGTCGAGCGAAGCAAACTGGTTCGACAACACAGGAGAGTTAAACGATATCATTGTATCGATACTGAAATCATCGTCCGGAAGGACAACTATAGATGATCCTGTTTCAGGATCACGGACCTCTATTTTTGAACGAACAATATAGTAGTCTTTGTCCATGTTCTGTTCCTCAATACCTGCCTTCTCGATTTTTTCGCAATATTCGCGAGCGCTTCCGTCAAGAATAGGTACTTCAGGTGCGTTCACCTTAATCAAACAGTTGTCAATCCCGGCTGCATACAATGCTGCCATGGCATGTTCAATCGTGCTGACGCTTACATCGCCTTTCTGGAGCATGGTGCCACGCTGTGTCGATGTCACATTTTCGGCTACAGCATCGATTGTGGGTTGCCCCTCAAGGTCGACACGCTGTATCTTGTAGCCATGATTCTCCGGTGCCGGACAAAATTCGGCTTCTATCATCAGCCCCGTGTGAAGACCTTTTCCCTCCACTTTAAACGGCTGGGCGAGTGTTCGCTGTTTCATATCTAATGAGTTGGTTTGTATATTCAATTCTTTTTATTTCTCTTTCATTTCGGCAACTTCCGCTTCCAAACGACGCACTTTTGCATTAAGTTCACCGAGGTTCTTCACATTCACGGCCTGACGCATGAAGTCTGCTGCCGGAACTGCCGGATAGCCCATTATACGCATACCGGGCGCTACATTCTGCGGAACTCCTGACTGTGCTCCAATCTGAACGCCATCACCGATGTGAATGTGGCCTGCAAAACCCACTTGGCCTCCCACCATACAATGCGCACCGACTTTTGTCGATCCGGCCACACCTGTTTGTGATGCCATTACTGTATTCTCTCCGATTTCGCAATTATGCGCAACCTGAATCAGATTGTCAAGTTTGACTCCGCGTCCAATGCGGGTGCAACCCATTGTTGCACGGTCGACACATGTGTTTGCTCCGATTTCAACATCATCGGCTATTTCAACATGTCCCAGTTGAGGAATCTTGGCATACGCACCATCTTTGGGTGCAAAACCGAATCCATCGGCACCAATCACTACTCCGGAATGAATTATGCAATTGCGGCCGATCTTACAGCCATAATAGATTTTTACTCCGGGATAAAGCACTGTGTTATCGCCAATTTCAACGCCAGCGCCAACATAACACTGTGGATAGATTTTTACACCTTTCCCAAGTTTGACTCCTGAGGCAACATAACTGAAAGAACCCACATAGGTTTCTGAATCCGTTTCAACTCCGCCGGCAACAAAACTCGGCTGTTCAATTCCGACTGGATGCTGCTGTGTAAGTTTGCTGACCATATCCAACAGTTGCGCTACTGTTGCATAAGGATCCTCAACTCTAATCAATGTTGCCGCAACAGGTTTTTCTGCAACAAAACCGTTACTTACCAACACCACAGAGCTTTCAGTGTCATATATATAATGTGTATACTTCGGATTGGCAAGAAACGAGATTGCTCCCGGATGCCCTTCCTCAATTTTGGCAAATGTGCTTACTGTTACATTGCCGTCACCTTCGACGATTCCGCCGACAAGTGCAGCAATCTGATTGGCTGAAAATTCCATTCTTATGGTTTTTGTTCGCTGTAACAGACTTTTTACAAAAGTCCTTTCTTCTAATCAAAGTGCAAATTTGCATAAAAAAAATCATATTTATATAATTTTTAACCTTAAAAATGCCTTATCAAGCTGTATTAAGTGCCGTTTAGCCATAAATACTGCAATTTGGAGCTGTTTTGCCGCCATTTTTTTTAACTTTGCAAAACATCAAAAATAGCGTCTGATGATTGATATAATTTCAAAATATTTCACCCTTTCGCCTCTCCAACGTCAGCAGTTCGAAGCGCTTGGACATCTCTACCCCGAATGGAACGAAAAGATTAATGTAATCTCACGTAAAGACATTGATAACCTTTATGTGAACCACATCCTTCACTCTCTGGCAATAGCACGTTTCCTGCAACCAGTTGCCGGTACAAAATTCCTCGACATGGGAACCGGAGGCGGCTTTCCAGGCATCCCACTCGCAATTCTATGGCCGGAGTGCAGTTTGCACCTTATC
Organism: uncultured Muribaculum sp.; assembly: GCA_964421745.1. Lineage (GTDB taxonomy): Bacteria > Bacteroidota > Bacteroidia > Bacteroidales > Muribaculaceae > Muribaculum. The sequence continues at coordinate 28,280 of CAYQYL010000009.1, forward strand.
GACCGCATCGGAAAAAAAATTAAGGTAGCGCAAACCATTGCCAATGAGATCGGCCTACAGAATGTCACATTCCAGCATGGTGACATCGGTGAATGCCGTTCTAAATTCGATTTTGTTGTGTCGCGTGCTGTAATGAGGCTCGACGAACTCCTTCCGCTTGTCAGAAAAAACATTCTGCCAGGTGGTAACAACGGCTATCCTAACGGTGTTATCGTGCTAAAGGGGGGCGACCTCACCGGCGAGCTTCATAATATACGATATCCTTACATAGTTGAATCTGTCAACACATATTTCAACGAAGACTTCTTCGACACAAAAAAACTCGTCTATGTACAACTTTAGTCTTGTCCGACGTGTTATGATAACAAAACCAAGCTTACTGCCACTATGCTAAAAATTAAGACATTTGTTTTCAACATGTTCGGTGAGAACACATATTTGATTTGGGACTCCGAATCGCTTGAAGCCGCCGTTATCGACCCAGGCATGCACAACCGAGCCGAACGTGACACTTTCGACCGTTTTGTAGCTGATAATTCCCTGAAACTCACTCAGCTCATCAACACCCATATGCATCTCGACCATATAATTGGCGACAACCATGTTAAACAAACCTATTCACTTGGGGCTGCAGCAGGGATGGCCGATGAATTTTTCGGAGAAAAGGCTTCCACCCAGGCCCGCATGTTCGGAATGCCATTCAATCCGGAACCTGTCAGCATCGACATTCCTCTGACCGACGGACAGAAAATTGAATTGTGTGGACAACAGGCAACTATACTATCCGTGCCGGGGCACTCGCCCGGAAGTGTCGCCGTCTATCTTCCAGAAAGCAATTGTGTCTTCACAGGCGACGTACTTTTCCAGCGCTCCGTTGGGCGCACCGATCTTGTCGGTGGCAATCACTCCACATTGATGCGTAGCATTAAAGAAAAATTGTTTACGCTTCCTGACAGCACTGTCGTTTACCCGGGCCACGGAGCACCCACTACAATCGGCGAAGAGAAACGATATAATCCTTTCGTTGGTTAGAAAATCCATATCCAGATATTTACAATTAAGGGGAGCACGAATAATGCTCCCCTTAATTGTAAATGTCAACTATCAAATGCCGTCATCCATTATCCGCACTTCGATGTTCCGCACGACGTACAGATCAGACAGCCTTCTTGATAAATCAGCGTTTCATTTCCGCAGTTTGGACATTTCTGGCCGCTGGCTTGCGTACCGTTAGGCAAATACTTCTTCAAAGCACGTTCAACACCCATTTTCCAAGTGTTGATGCTCTGCGAATTCAGCTCCAGACCACCGACAAGTTTCATAACCTGATCGATAGGCATTCCGTAGCGCAGCACTCCCGAAATCAGCTTGGCATAGTTCCAATACTCGGGATTGAATTTGTCAGAAAGACCCTCGATAGTTGTCTTGTAGCCGCGCTTGTTTATAAACTGAAAATCGTAGCGCTTGTTGCCATTTTCGTCAACAGCCTTGATTATCTTACCGTGGGTCACGCTTTTGGGGCAGAAAATACCGTCTTCATCGTCGGCCAGACCTGTGAAAATTTCATATGGTTTGCCGTCGAGCAAACCGACAAAAGCAATCCATTTTTCTTTGTTGTTCTGGAAACGGACAACGTCTGCCTCAAGTTCAATCGGGCGTTTATGCACAATAACCGGAGCGGCAACTTTCGGCGCTTCTGTTTTCTTCTCCAAAGCCACAAGCACCCCCGAACGCGATCCGTCGCGATAGACAGTACAGCCTTTGCATCCCGATCGCCACGCTTCAACATAAAGATTACCGACCAGTTCTTCCGAAACGTCGCTGGGCAGATTGATTGTCACCGAAATCGAGTGATCGACCCACTTCTGAACTCGGCCTTGCATTTTCACCTTTTCCAGCCAGTCGACATCATTCGACGTTGCCTTATAATAGGGTGAGCGCTCCACAAGAGCATTCAATTCCTCTTGCGAATAATCCGACCGACGTTCGATGCCGTTTATCTTCATCCACTCCAGAAATTTCGGATGATATACAACATACTCTTCGAACGCATCGCCTGTTTCGTCAACGTAATCGACGCGCACTTCCGGATCGTTTGGATTCACTTTGCGACGACGCTTGTAAACAGGCAGGAACACCGGTTCGATTCCCGATGTTGTCTGTGTGAGCAAACTTGTTGTCCCGGTCGGTGCTATTGTCAGGCAGGCAATGTTGCGCCGACCGTATTTAACCATATTATCGTACAATGCCGGATCAGCCTCCTTCAACCGGTTTATGAACGGATTATTCTTCTCGCGCTCTGCATCGAACACCTCGAAAGCCCCGCGTTCTTTGGCCATCTCGACCGACGACCCGTAGGCAGCCAGGGCCAATGTCTTATGCACCAACTCTGAGAAATCAGTTGCTTCGGGCGTTCCATAGCGCAATCCGAGAGCAGCAAGCATATCGCCTTCGCCGGTTGTTCCGACGCCCGTGCGACGTCCTTTCAGGGTTTTGGCCCGTATCTTTTCCCACAAATGACGTTCGGCACTCTTCACCTCTTCCGGCTCGGGATCAGAATCAATTTTCTCAAGAATGGCATCGATTTTTTCCATCTCAAGATCGATTATATCGTCCATCATGCGCTGAGCTTTGGCCACATGTTTCTTAAACAGGTCGAAATTGAATTTCGCTTCGGCTGTGAACGGGTTCTCCACATATCCGAACAGGTTTATTGCAAGCAAGCGGCAGCTGTCGTATGGACACAGCGGAATTTCGCCGCATGGGTTGGTGGAAATGGTGCGGAAACCCAGGTCGGCATAGCAGTCGGGAACAGACTCGCGGATAATGGTATCCCAGAACAACACACCCGGCTCAGCCGATTTCCAGGCGTTATGTACAATCTTTTTCCACAGAGCCTGTGCATCGATCTCCTTGACTGTCCAGGGGTCAGCCGATCCGACCGGAAATTGTTGCTTGTAGACACCGCCTTCTGTTGCAGCCTTCATGAATGCGTCATCTATACGCACCGAAACATTCGCCCCCGTCACCTTACCTTCTGTCATCTTGGCATCGATGAACGCTTCGCTGTCGGGGTGCTGAATGCTAACCGACATCATCAGCGCTCCGCGGCGACCGTCCTGAGCAACTTCACGGGTCGAATTCGAATAGCGTTCCATAAACGGCACAAGGCCGGTCGACGTCAGGGCTGAATTCTTCACCGGTGTCCCTTTGGGCCGGATATGGCTCAGGTCGTGCCCCACTCCGCCACGTCGCTTCATCAGCTGCACCTGCTCCTGATCGACACGCATTATGCCGCCGTACGAATCCGGCTCGCCGTCAAGTCCGATAACAAAGCAATTCGACAAAGATCCGACCTGATAATTATTACCGATGCCTGACATCGGGCTACCCTGCGGCACAATGTAACGGAAGTGCTGCATGAGCGAAAAAATCTCGTCATGCGACATCGGGTTTGGGTATTTATTCTCTATTCGGGCAATTTCGGCGGCTATGCGATGATGCATATCGTCGGGTGTCTTTTCGAAAATATTACCGTACGAATCTTTCAGCGCGTATTTAGTCACCCATACGCGTGCGGCAAGTTCGTCGCCGCCAAAATAATCGAGTGTGGCTTGCTGCGCCTCGTCGAATGTATAGCTTTTCTTTTCCACTGCGTTATTGTGATTTCAGATGCGCAAAGATAGCAAACGTTTGTGCGCTGTTGCAAATCTTATCAGCTAAAATACGCCTCATGTTGATAAGTTTTGCCGGATTGTCAACAAGTTCGTAAATTTGCAGCAAAACAACCGATTCACCATGAACATTAACGAATATTTTGCAAACCGGCGCACAGTACGTGCCTTTGCCGATAAAGAAATCAACCCCGAGTTGCTCAACCAAATGCTTGCCGATGCGTCGAAAGCGCCAAACACCGGCAATATGCAGCTCTACAGCGTTGTTGTCACCACTTCTGCTGCGGGCAAAGAACGCCTCGCGCCCTTCCATTTCAACCAACCCTGTTCCCGATCGTGTGCGGCAATGCTGACGTTCTGCATCGATTTCTGGCGTTTCACCCGCTGGTGCGAAGTTTCCGATGCCAAACCAGGCTTCGACAATCTGCAAATGCTCCTGGCCGCAGCTATCGATTGCTCGCTCTTCGCCCAGCAGTTCAACACTATTGCCGAAATGAACGGCCTCGGCTGTTGCTACCTCGGCACCACAGCCTACAATGCTCCGCAAATTGCCCAGGCTCTCGATCTGCCCGACGGCGTAATCCCCTTGATTTCTATAGCCTGCGGCTATCCGGCCGAAAACGCCTATCAGGCACCCGACCAAGACCGTCTGCCGGTACAAGCCATCGTCCACAACGAAACCTACAACCGATTCACCGACGCCGAAATCGCCAAAATTTACGCTGCCAAAGAAGCCCGCGAAGACAACCGCGCATTCGTCGCCGAAAACAACAAACAAACTCTCGCACAAGTCTTCGCCGACGTCCGCTACCCCAAAACCTCAAACGAAACCTTCTCCCAATCCCTCGCCCAATTCCTCGCCAACTACTTGTAGCCAGTCCCCGATTCGAGCCACTAAAATCATCAATCATAATTAGCCTCCAAATGTTTTTGCCAAACATCTGGAGGCTAATTTATTTCAAACGCATATCGAATTTCGTTATTTGGGTTGCCGAGCCTCTCTTAGGTCTATTGGAATACTAAATTCGCATGATGAAGTTGTTCCGTCTATTAATGTATAGGTTAATACATACTTAATATGAATAATTGGATCTGCCAAATAGGACGGGTCGATACAATACAGGATCTCGTTCAAAGAATTTTGATCTCTATCTATATCTGGAACATTTATAGCATTATAATAATCTTCTTGCGTAAATGATCCTGAGTCTGCAATTTCAGGCTTAAATTTATCAATGAGTTCTTCCTTCTCTTCAATCCAATCGTCGTCACCACTAAAACGCACAAATCTTCCGCTAACATATTGATTTATTTCTACATTCTTAATCCAGTGAGCACCGGACACATTAAATCTCAACTGTAACACCGAGTCTGCATTTGCTTCGTCGATTTCGGTTCTTACAAGTCTCAAATCTTTTATTTCAGGTTTTTTATCATACCTGACATTAAATTCCCCGATAATATCCCCCTCTTCACCAGTATTATACATACCATTAAAAACATCATAATGAATCTTTAACCCACATGGTTTTGAAAAAGTAGCAACTCCACTATTAATCATATTTATCCATTCTTTATCATCACATTTAAAATTTATCACCGCATAGAAATAGGGATTGTTATCAGGGTAAACAAATATATTTCCAATATACGCTATCCATTCGTTGTTATCATATAGGCGAGCATGCCATACGCCATCAAAGGTCAACGAAACATTACTATAATTTTCTCCTGAAACAATTTGAAATGAACCAGGGGTGCTACTGGAACGCCCCCAATCTTCCATGTGCAATTTACGATTCCCCAAATTTTGGAATTGGATCTTATAAATTCCTTTATAATGTTTATAGTTATCATTAAAAGCCATCAGATCCAATTGCTCCATTGTACAAGTTATTTCACCGGTAGAAAGTGCAGTAAACTGCTTAACTGAAGTTGCAACGGTTGTTGTTCCGTTAAGTAAAAGACAAGATTTAAAATAGTAGGTCGTTTCTGGCTGAAGGTTATTAACGCGAGCAGTAAAAACCCCTTCGGAAATTTCAGTAGCTTCTATATATGTTGCGGTTTCTGGGTTAAGCGATGAGTCTGTCCAGTAATTAAAGCCACAGGTGTAGTTGTCTTCATCGGACAATCCTTTGACATATCCCCGAAGCTTAGCCGAAGATCCTTTTATATCAATCGCATCCCATGTGTCCAATGAAATGTCAATTTTAGATGTTGCCGAGGGGTTAGCAACCATATTGTCGTTAAATGCGCGCGTTATGGGATGTAGCGTATAGGTAGTGTTAGCTTTAAGCCCTTCGAATTTGTGAGTAATTTTGCGGCCTTCATTATTCTTGTATTCACCGTCGGCCCACCATTTGTCGACGAACTTTTTATTGTCGTCATATAAAGCGAAGCCAACGGGCACGTCGAACATCAGTTTGCGGTTAAGCGTGGCCGAAGCTGTCAACGATCCTTTATCTCCTTCGTCGGTCAATGTTACATTGTCGAACCGAGGGACTGATCCACGCTTGAATATTGGATTTTTAAACACTAAATCACCTATTTCCAGTCCATTGCTCTGTATGGGATTCCCAAGCACAGTTTCAGTAACTTCACCGGTGAGCGACAGATCGACGCGATAAAAATCATCACGGTTCATTTCGTCGTACATCTCGGTGTTGAGAATTTCTATAGGTGCCACGCCTGCCGCAAGATTTATTGACGATGAAAATGTTGCACCCGCCTTAAATTCAGCCTCGATAGTCGCTATTTCCTTGACCAATGGCGCAATGCCTAACTTTCCATATAAACCAAGCGTTACTGAAGCTGACCCTTCAAGCATAGATTCTGTAACGGCATCACGCCCTATCATACTGAACCGGGGGGCAATGGCCGTCTGTGTCTTATTGTCGTAGCTTGCATGAATAACAGTAGTAAAAGGTTTTGTGAATGAAGCATTTAGTCCAATTTCGCCCTCTATTTCAATAAAGACGCCGGCTTCATTAAAAAATTCTATTACAGCAGCTGCACCTGGCATTCTTATGTTTCGTTGCTTTACAAACGGGAGTTTTTTCTCCCATTTAACAGTCGAACCGAATGAACCGCCAACACTTACACTTTGTTGAGCCGTATATGTCAGACTCCAATGGATGTGTGGTGTTTGAAATGGCATAGGCGTTATTAAATACGCCCAGTTTACCTCACAGGATTGTGTACTCAATTCACCGTATACGTTCATATCATACGTCTGAGTAAGTCCTCCGGGAGCTTTTATTTCGTGGCTCAACGGAAAACTCTTTTTCAATGTTGGCACAACAAACTTATCATGGACCGGAGGCCATACATCGAGCGCTCCTCGCGAGGCTGCCGTTTCATTTGTGTCAGATGTAGAGGTTCCTTCCAATCCAAGACTGTCGAAAATATCGAGCAGCGACACCTGCGAACATCCAATCTGTATCGATTCTGTAGTGCGCGTAATCTTTTCAACATGTCCGAGAAAACCATATGGCAGAATGTCGTCGCAATCAAGTGTCGCAACATCATCGCCCGGTTTAGGCAAAAGCGTTTCGGGTATGCTTGTACGCACGAAAAGTGTCAGAGAATCGCTGCCGGTAACATAATCGCGTAGTCGTCCTTCGATGCGGACAATACCCGGTTTATAAACCGTTGGTAACGGCTGGAAAGCGATGCTGTCTATTTCGCTTGTCAGAAAGTGGTAAACACTGTCGGTCGTGTGGATATTCTGGGTAAAGCCATAACCGTCGGACAGTTCCGACTCGTCGGCGGGACTAAATGTGATACTGTCGAGAGTGGTATAGAAAAACAGCTCCATTGTGCCATCGTTGCGGTACACTCTGAATGTCTGTTGAGCCGAAACTGTTGAAAACATCGAGGCAATGATTGCCGCAATGCAAATTAAATTTAGCTTGCGTATTTTCATAGTTTCACGATTTTAAAGGATGAATTTTCTGCTTTAATCACATAAACTCCGGGAGTCCAGTTGTCAGCACGGACAACATAGACAGTCGCGCTGCTTCGTCCGGAGTGAATCAGTCTACCGTCGGTAGCATAGACAGCTACATCACAACCTTCTGCCATACCTGATATGGTTATAACATCGCCATTGCGCGTTATTGTGATACCATTCCCGGCTACCTCGTCGATGCCTGAGGTATAATCTTCGTAAGTCCATTTCACGATGTCGCTCAACGGAACTTCAAACTGATAGTCTGAAGCTGAGAAACACATGTTGGCATTGGCAAAAGTGATTTTTGTATCTTTACCTAAAATATATGTCGGCGCCGTTCCGTCTTTCAAGTGGAGTTTAAGCACTGTAGCGGCATCATCCGTTAAAGCAGCCATGCTTCCGGCATAAAAACAGCAGACCAAAGCTAAAAGCAATCGGCCAAAATAATGGTAACTCATTGTACTATCCGTTGCCGCAGTCTTCCTCTCCTCGGCTTAATTAATTGGTTTATAAAGCAGAAAGCGTAGGAATCTGTATCTGTCACCGTCCTACCATTGGAGGCTTCTCGCATTGCCTAATCGTAGTCGGACGGCAACGCAGAAGCCCACGCTTGTATATGCAATCAATGCTCTCCGAGGCATCTCTGTTGAGAAATACTCCGGAAGCAAATATTACAAAACCACGGGCATCTACCGTTGCTCAATCCTTGACTACGATTCGAAACTTTGCGAGAATTTCCAATGGTCAAGAATCAGCGCGGATAAACGCTTTCATAAATGTCTGCCACCCCGCCCACATTGCCCCTGACCAGGGCTTCTGCTACAGCGGTCAGCTCCGCTAATTTAGTAACTATTTTTAATTCACACAATAAATAATTGATTTTAAATTTAGAAATTAGATATTGTTAAATCGATTTAATTCTCCCTAAAGAAGGTGTGGCATAATTGTGAATTCGTCCGCAATGTAGGGATGCTCCATGGAGCATACTCCTGATTTACAGACATATACAAATATTTATCACCCAACAGCCCAAAGGACTAATTGACTGATTATAAAGAAGACACCCATAGAGTATGCTTACATTTAGAGTTAATCTTCATTATGACACCCATTCATCAACCTATAAAGAAGCGAAATAAATCTACTGAAATTATGGAAATATGCCGGCTACTGTTGTGTGTCGTCCAGTTCGACACGGCCGATGTTCATGATGTCCGCCTCGAATGTTTCGCGGTTTTTGGCGCGGCTCTTTGCGCGGTTTCTATAGGTGTAGACGGTGTTAAGCGACAATCCGAGCAAACGTGCGATACGAGCCCCGTCGTCAGTGCCCAATCTCAGAAAAGCAAGAATTCGTAACTCCGGAGTCAGCATACCGTTTTCCGACAGCTTTACCTGCTTGTCGGGTTGACACAGTCGATTCACATCGTCGATAAACGTCGGATACATATTCATAAACACCGAGTCGAACACTTCGTAGAATTGTCGGCGCTGGTCGTCGACATACTTTCCGGATTTGGCCAGCGAATGCAACTCATTCACCTGCCCTGCGCCCAGCTTCTGCACAACTATACGGTTGAAGTCCTCAAGGCGTTCCATATACGACGAACACAACGTGATGAAATGCCCCAGATTGTCCTCTTTTCTCTCATTAGCGATTTCAAGCGAGGAGTGGAGATCGAGGAGTTTCTCACGATGCCGCATGTGACCGATGAAAACCAACATACCGACAACCAGAAGAACGAACAGCAAACCGATGACACCGTAGAGCAGTCTGTTGCGCACAGCCTCCTGATGATGGAAATTTTCACTGATAAGCGGTACGGCATCGAAAATCAACACACCTCTCATAAGTGCCCCGCTCCGTGCATTGTCAACCTGCGTTTCGAGCAGATAGCGATGAGCACGGTCTGTTTCATCGATATGCGACAAACCGGCGCACAATTGACGGAGGGACTCTCCGTCGAGCCAGACCGAACGAATCTCGATAATCGTTGCGAGTGCCATCATATAGCGCCATTGTTCCATATTGCCGCGCGAATATTCGTAAATCGACAAAACTCGCACCATATCTATGAAAAATTCGTCGTTCATACTCTTCCCATCCATTGCTGCAGCAACCGTAGCCACAGCTTTTGTAGTATTCCCTTGGTCGAATTCAATAACTGATTCCGCTATCGGACGGAATGGATGCGACTCGGGAAGCGTTTCAAGAAGCTTATTATTGATGTCGACAAACTGTTTCAAATAATCTTGATTGATCTCTCTTGAAGAGTAGAGCGACAACACTGACAACGAAACATTCCACGCCTGCAATAAGAATAACTCCCGGTTCTGAGGACATAAATTAGCAAGGTTAGTCGTGTCAATCAATTCAACTGCTTCGAGAAGGTTACCCAACAGTGGAAGTGCATGCATTTTTTTTATCTCACAACACTTAGCCCGATCATAGTCGCCATGCAAAGATGCATAAGTTGATGCTATATCAGAGTATTTTAATAGTGAATCAAGGTTGAAATGTTTGTATGACTCCACCAATTGGTCATACACTGCATAGCGCATCCCTGTATCAGCCTCCGACACAGTATTTAAAAGGGATTTCAACGAATCGATATGCTCTAAATGTGTCTTAACATAGTTTGGCTTCTTCGCAAGTTCCAAGTCGATAATGTTAAGCGCATCAGCAAGGCTTCGCGGATAATCGTCCGCCACGCTCCTGCTACTATGATCAGTGCATGAAACTGCAAACATCGCAAGCAATCCAACTATACAACATATAATATGTTTCATCATAATTGTCGGCATTCGTTTTTAAGTCCGTCGCGCTCTCGATGCACGCCTTGACATTTTATTCTACAAATATAACTAAAATATAATGCATTCAAAACAACTCACGCAATAAAACCAAAAACGGCCACTTCTCACGAAGTAGCCGATATTGTCGCCTTTATTAAAAGGCTTCCAAACCTAACATAAAACACATTTACTATTATGCACTATTTATTTCATCGCATTAAATATTTCTAACAATCTATACTAACCCCGGATAATAATTCCAATATATATTTTTCAGGTACGATTTGCTTTTTTGATTTTTGCAATGCAAAGAAACATACAAAATCCTCGCACTATTAACAAATATGTCGGATATATAAATAAAATTACATATTATAAAATATATATAACTGTTGCATAGATATATAACTATTACTCATATAATACAGAAATATAAATCATACTTCCGTGAATTTAGTTTTATGATGTAACGTTTTCAAGGGTAAAATTCATGTATCTATGTTTGAAAATTGCTCATGCACGATTTTTCAGACAGACACAACATTTTTGCAACATCAATGTGGCCAAG
>CAYQYL010000010.1:0-39195 GCA_964421745.1 uncultured Muribaculum sp.
CAAAGAGTTTTTCCGCACCATTTCCTAATTTTGCACTTGCTTGTTGAGAGTAGGACTACCATTATATTTCTTGCATATTTGCACGACTCCATATAATTTACTATCTTAGCTCTATGAGTCACACAGTTTTTACATATCACATCGTATTTGGCACTTATCTCAGAAAGAGAGTCATTGATATCAATCATGAAAGAGAATTATATAAGTACATCTACGACTTCTCCACTTCAAAAGGCATTAAGATACGTAGAATAGGAGGTATGCCCGATCATATCCACATATTGTGTGATATACCACCCAAAATAGCGGTAGCTGATTTTATAAAAATTCTGAAAAGCGAAACAAGTAAATTCATGCGTATGAATTCCCACTTCCCATTCTGGGAAGGCTGGGCTGAAGGTTATGGTGGATTTACAGTCGATGCTTCGCTACGAAGCGAGCGTGTCGCATACATTATGAACCAGAAACAGCATCACAGCCGATTTAACTTCGAAGACGAATATCGTCAAATAATGACAGAAGCCGGGTACACCATGCCAGAGGATACCTCCGTTAACCATCCCGACCCGTAAACCGGCGTCCTGCAGACGCCATCCCTCTCCCACTCCTACCCGGCACGTGTCGCTCCGCTCCACGTACCGGGTTACTAATAATAACGTCCTCCGGACGTCAATGTCGCTACTCAGACTACATGGCGCCCTCGCCACATCGACCCAATGGCGTCCGACCAGGACGTCGGTTAACCAGTAACCCCGTACGTGGAGCGAAGCGATACGTGCGGGGTACGCAGAAAACATCCTGATGGCGTCCGGCAGGACGCCGTTTAACCAGTAACCCCGTACGTGGAACGTAGTGACACGTGCGGGGGACACAGGATGCGCCGAGGTGGCGTCCGGCAAGGACGCTGGTTTACGTGCCGGGGGGAAATGTGAAAATTGATTTAATCACCAATAATATTGTTAACGATTAAAAATAAATTGATTTCTACTGACGTTATTAGATTAAAGACCTCCGACAAGGGATTTTATGCTATAAAACATGTTTTAAAAACAGAAAAACACTCTAAGCCCTAACAATTTCAAAAAAACACCGTATTTTTCAAATTTGTACAACAAAAAAAGCAACAAATCGCGCTTGCTATCTCAAACTTTTGAGCCATATTTGCAGCGTGATTAAGCAACCAACCTATATCAAATATTTTTCTAAACCAAAAAAACATTATTATGTTAAAAAAAGTACTCACAATTGCCATGATAGGCACATCGTTGGTGTCTGTCGCTAAGGTTAACATGTTCTTCCGCGACGGTGTTCTTGCGAACCCTGACTTTGGTGGACACTTCATGTCTTGGCACACAGAAGGCACTGACGAAGTTCTTTACAAATCGATCAGCGCTGAAACAACTGTACAGGATCTTCTCGACTACATGCACAACTATGCTGAAAAGCAGGACGAACAGCTCAGCCCCACAAGCCCCTGGGCAGACCAGGTAACTGAAAACGGCTGGTGGCCCGGCAACGAAGCTGACCCCACTTCAGGTCCCCGCTATTTCCGCACTTGTAAGCCCACTATCACCGGCTTCCAAGCTAAAGAAGATCGTCCCGGTGTTCCCGTACCCGTTTCAGGCGGTCCCTCAAGCTGGGCTGCTGCAGGCGCAACAACAGACTGCAAAGTTCTTGCTTTCGACTACATCTCAAACATGAGCCACTCTTCTAACGGTGCTATCATGTATCAGGAAACCGGTGGCCTCGACATGCACAACCTCAGCTACGAAGTTGCTGACGACTGGAAGAGCATCTACGCCATCGTTAACCTTCCCGAAGCATGGATCAACGACGAAAAAGGTGGTTACCTGTGGATCACACACAACGGCTGGCAGAACATCGGCGAAGAAATCGTTATCCGCGTTAAGAACCTCCGCCTCCTCACACTCGCTGAAGCAGAAGCTGAATGCGCCGGTGCAAAAGGTGATGTAGGTCTTACACTTATACCCGGTAATGCATGCTTCTTGACAGAAAAAGATGATGAAGGTGAAGACATTTACATCACTAACGACGGTGACCCCAACGGTTACAACCCCGTACTCTTCGGTTCAAGCATGGTAGCCAACGTTCCCGTTGAAAACACAATCCTTGCTTTCGACTACAAAGCTTCTGTTGACGTACGTTCTATCACATATTACATCGACAAAGGTTCTAAGGGTGCTCCCGCTGTTGCAGGTGTTGATGAAAATGGCCTGAAAGGTTGTGGCGAAGAAGAAGTATTCGATCCCGAAACTCCTTACACCGCTTACCAGTTCGACCTCGCTGAAGCATTCGCTACTCACGAATTCGCTCGCACATTTGGTTCTAACGACCGCATCTGGGTTGGCATGAAAGATTCAGATCCCGAAACATACATCTACTTCAAGAACATACGTCTGACCGACGGTAAGGGTGGCAACACAAGCGCAATCGACGAAGTTGCAGCAGACAACGCTGTTAAAGCTACAGGTCTTGTAGGTGCTATCGCAGTTGAAGCTAACGGTGCATTCACAGTTTACAACCTCGCTGGTGTAGCTGTTGCTGCAGGCGAAGGCAATGCAACTGTTGCTGTTGAAGCTGGCCTCTACGTTGTAGTTGCTGACAAAGCTGCTCAGAAAGTTGTTGTAAAGTAATCTGAACCCAGACTACACAACACCATACTACAGTGGCGGAACCGGGTTGGTTCCGCCACTTCTGTTATATAACCTATGGCGTCCGCCAAGGACGCCGATTTGCGCAGCTAAACTCAACACATCAACCTATATTACAAGCATTTGCTTCAACTATCAGGTAAATCGGCGTCCTTCAGACGCCAGCTCTCTCCCACTCCTACCCGGCACGTGTCGCTACGCTCCACGTACCGGGTTACTAATAATAACGTCCTAACGGACGTCAATGTCGCTACTCCGGACTACATGGCACCCTCGCCACATCAACCCTGTGGCGTCCTCACAGGACGCCGGTTAACCAGTAACCCCGTACGTGGAGCAGAGCGACACGTGCGGGGACACAGGATCACTCTCTATGGCGTCCGGCAGGCCGCCGATTTACGGGCTTTTGGGGCGGATACTGCGACAAATTACACTGTTGTTGCAGAACTTGGCACTCTACAGACTTGCAAAAGATAAAAAAAACATTATCTTTACGCACATATTATTGCACTTAAGCTTATAAACCAACTTATTCATTTACTAACCATAAAGTTAGCCCATGAAATCACGATTTTTACCTTTAGTGATTATGTTATTCACCGCCACTACTGCGCTTGCGTCTGTAGTTGTGCCTGAAATCACAATTCCTGAAAATTCAGGTCTGGTTCTGGACAGTTATGAACCGGAAACTCAAACTTACCATTTTCACAAGGAGGGCGGCCCGTTGGCTTCGCCCGCACGCATACGTCTGTCAGAGTTCACCGAAGATCTGCCCGAAGACATTTCGCAGCTGACATTCCTCTACAAAATCGATCAGCCGACATTGGCTCTGCATTTGCGCGCCTACAAATGCGGATCTAACAAGACCCGCAACTATGTTTACGAATTCAACTATTTGCCGGCAACCGACAAATGGGAGTCGCTGATAATTCCGATTACGAGCTACCGCAAGAACGCAATTGCCAAATTCGGACTTGCCGGACAGTATCAGGAGGTGGATTTCTATCAGATTCCCGACGACACCAAACTGACAGTGCGCGCGCTCCGCTACGAATCGGGCGAAAATTCATCGCCTTTCGTAATGAGAACCGTCACCCCGCTGTCGGACAACGTTATCGAGGCCGAGGACTACGACTTCGGTCCGAAAGGACATTCAGGCCGTCAGTATCCGGCACAAACTCCATTGGCCTACAAAAATCCTGTCGGCAACACAATGCCCATCTACGCATGGTGCGGTCCCGAATTCAGCCGCCGCGCCGAAGCAGGCATGAAAGAAGACTATAAGAACCTTTGGGAATGCGGTTTCAACCTCACAAAGGGAACAGCATGGCACGGTGTTGACCTGGCTTCACTCACAGTTGGCGGAACGAAAGTGAACACCGACGAGATCTGGGACTTCTTCGAAGGAACAGGGCTGAAAATGATTGTCTACAATTCGGAAGTGCGCTACCGCCCGGAACTTCTGAAAGAATACCTGAAATCGCCCCGTTTTGCCGGCGTACACATTGTTGACGAGCCATTCATTCCAAACATACCGGAGATACGCACAAAAATGGAGTCATACTTCCCTTACTCCACCGACTGCTTCTACTATGGCAACCTTATCCATTCCGACTACCCCAGCTATGGCGACGGAATCACAGACTACAACTACTATGTTGACCTTTACATGCGCACAACCGGACTGTCGTTCCTGTCGTTCGACATGTACCCCGTACGCGAACGCGTTTCCAACGGCCAGCTTTTCCTCGACGAGCACTGGTTTGACAATCTCGAACGCATCGTGGCAAAAGCACGCTACTATCAGGTGCCTTTCTGGTCGTTTATCCACTCGGTGAAATCCAACTGTCTGTCGCGCCCAAGCGACCGCTATCCCAAGCCTACACGCGAGGGAATGTCGGTCGAGGCCTTCACTTCGCTGGCCTACGGCGCACAGGGAATACAATATTACCTCTATCCGCACGCCTACGATGCCCAATACCAATACCAGGATGCATGTATCGACCCCGACGGCAACAAAACCGAAACATGGTATATGGCACAGGAGATTAACCATGAGATTACAGCTCTCGACTGGGTGTTCCTCGACTGCGAACTTGAAGTGGCAGCCCACACTAATGCCGTTACCCCTATCGGCGCACGCCGACTGACACCTGAAATGCTGCCGCAGGGCGTGACCAATGTCACTTCCGACGGCTCGGGTCTGCTTGTAACAACACTGCGCAAGGGCACTTACCAATTCCTGATGGCTGTCAACGCCGACGTTAACAACGCGCAACAGGCTGTCATCACTACTTCTAAGGCAACACGCCGCGTACTCACAGACGGAAGCACTGCCGACATAGCTGCCGGTGCAAACTCATTCGACCTTCGTCCCGGCCAATACGTCTGCCTCGTTGTTGAAGAGAATCTCCCCGAACACACTCCTTATTATTATAAAGAGAAATTTACTGTTGCCGACAATGGCGACAAGCCCTTCGACGATGACTATCGTTCGGGCTGCAACGGTGTTGACCTGCGCTGCAACACAGCGATGTCGAACGGCCGCTATCTGGCAAACATGGGCGACTGCAACGCCGTTGTCTATACAATGAGCAACTTCACCGACGCTGCCTCGTACACCATTACACCGGAGCAGGCCATCGAAAACTGGGGTGCTACATACCGCTACACATTCGATGTTGCCGAAGAAGCCGACCTGAATATCTACATCGGCCACTCTGTTGCATGGAGCGACTACACAGACGCCGCAGCCCGCAATGCAGTGAAAAGCGACACATACACCCTCGACACCGACCCGACAGCCAACTGGCCGCTTCAGTATCTCGCATCGGCAGTCGTAGAACTCGACGGTGTTGAGCTCACACCCACCAATCAGCCTCAGCGTCCGTCGCTCGACCCGGTACTTGCCGCCGATGCCGATGCCTACAACGATATGCTCGCCGACCGTTCGCGCTGGACCAGCACACGTCAGCCCGACGGCACACCCTCGAAGGCGCTCTACTTCTGGCCCAAAGCCGGCGGCGACAACTCGAACACACCCGGCTACAACCCGCAGCCCGACTATGCCAAGGTACATTTCTCAGCTGGAACACATACAATCACTGTCAAATCGCTCTGCTACCCCTGGCATTTCGACAATATTCTGATTACACCCAAAAGCGGAAACACTTCGAGCATCGACACCATTGGCGCTGACGCCGACAACGAGCCGGCTCAATGGTTCAATCTGCAAGGCATTGCAGTCGACCCGGCAAAAGCTACTCCCGGGCTCTACCTGCGCCGCCAGGGCAACCGAACCGAAAAAATAAAACTGTAAGATATGACCCTACGACAAGTATTATCACTTCCAGCTATAGCTATCGCATCTTTTGCAATAGCTGCCACTCCATACGTGCTTGAACTGGAATCGGCTATTCCGTCCGGCTCCGGCGTTTCGAAGATCGAATGGAATGCGACCGACAGCTATTGGAATTTAACTGTTGGAGCTAACGATTTCGGAAATACACGCCCGACAGTCCAGACCAAACCGCTAACCGAAAATCTCGAAGCTGAACTGATAGTGTTGGCTTTCGATTACCGCTCCGACACACCTGTTGGTAACTTCCGGATAATTTCCAACAAAACAGGCGCGTCGAAAAACCGCACACTGACAACAAACTTTCTGGTTTCCATGCCGGCAAGCGAACAATGGCGCACTGTGCGCGTATCGCTTGAGTCGCAACGCAAAAACGGACTCCACAAAGTTGGCCAGGCCGAACAGTATTTCCTGCTCTCCTATATGGATCTGGTAGCTCCCTCAAATCTGCAGCTGCGCAATATCCGTTTTGAAGAGGATGAAGCATCTCCGAACCCGCTGACACTCTCGGCAACCGCTACAAACATTATCGAAGCTGAAGACTTTAACCTGAGCACCAAAGGCGCCGGACATTCTGCACGACAAATCGACCGTTCGCAGATTGCACGCTACATCAATCCGGTGCCCGGGCAATTCCCAATTTATGCATTCACATCGGCCGGCTACAAAATGGTGGCCGGCGAAAATGGCTGGGACTGGGCTGCATCGGCACGCCTGCTCCAGAAAAAATACCAGGACATGTATGCTGCCGGTTTCAATATCACCGAAGGCACGGCGTGGTCCGGTGTCGACCAGGCTGCTCTTTTCGACGGTCGCGAAGTGAATGGTGCACCGATCAATCTATTTGAAGGCACCGAACTGAAACTGATGATGCGCGCCGGACTCAACGACAACAACGAGGTGCAAGAGTTTGTAGGCGAAAACAAGAACTCACCTCGCCTGGCAGGCTACTGCATTTATGACGAGCCTCATTGCAGCGATTTCGCATCGGTGCGGACAAAACTTGAACGAGTGCGATCGGTCGACAACACTCACTTGCTCTACGGCAACCTCCTGCACATCAACACACCTCCGCTGGCAATCGGCGCCACAAGCTACGACAACTACGTTGAACGCTTCATTACCGAAACATGCATGGGACTGCTCAGCTACGACTACTATCCCGTTCGTTGCAACAACCCGGCCGACGAATCGGAGGTTACTCTCATGCCCAACTTCTTCCAGAACCTTGAGGTCGTTTCAAAATTCGCAAAAGCCTATAACACCAAATTCTGGGCTTTCACCCGCGCAAGCGCAAGTACAGAATGGCACGACGTTGAAGGTGTCATGGGTAGCCAACGCTACAAATACCCCATCCCAACCGAAGAATGGATGCGTGTACAGGCTTTCGCAGCGTTGCTTTACGGCGCACAGGGTCTGCAATACTGGCCCTACACCTCTTGCCAAGACGGAGATATGGCACCCATCGATGACGACGGCAATCTGAGCCCGACCTACTACTTCGCTCAGAACATCAACCGCGACGTTAAGGCACTCACATGGGTGTTCCTCGGCGCTGAAATGCTCGCCGTTGGCCACACCAATCCGGAAACGCCAATCGGATGCCGTCGCCTCACACCCGGCATGCTACCCGAAGGAATCACGGCAGTCGCTTCCGACGGCTCAGGCGTTGCCACAGGTATTCTACAGAACGGCAAAAATCTGTTTGTAATGGTGCTCAACGCCGATATTCACAACCAACAGTCTGTAACCGTTACTGTCGACAAAGGCATCAAACGAGTACTCATGGACGGAACAACGGAAAACGTAGGCTCGGGCTCATACACCCACGCTTTGCGTCCGGGTAGCTTCATCCTATATCTGACCGACGAAAACCGCCAGCCTCTCGACAATTACGCATCTACCCCCGGAGCCCATTCCGACTACCGTCTTGATGCTCCTAATGTGGCAATCACTCCGGCCGAAAACGCCTCGAACGGCTATTATCTGTCTGACATGGGAACCACGGCCTGGAATCTGTACTCACTCATCACCCCCGAATCGCCCGACCGTGTCGTGTCAACCGAACAAGCGCTCGAAAACTGGGGTTCCACCTACAGCTACTCATTCAATGTGCCCGAAGACATGACGGTCGACATCGCCATAGGCCACTCAGTTCCATGGAGCGACTATGGACGTGTAGCATCCGTTGGCGCTGAACCCGGCAACAGCTACTCAATTGAAGGTGCGCCCGAACTCAACTGGCCGAAACAATATGCTGCCTCGATGACTCTCGCTATCGACGGAACAATAGTGAAACCGTCAAATCAACCTTTGCGCCCGGCTGTGCCATCCGTATTCAGCGAAGACGGTGCAGAGTTCAACAGAATTTTGGCCGACAAATCGCAGTGGATATCCACTGCAGCCCCCGACGGAACTACGGCCGATCAACTCTACTTCTGGCCAAAGGCCGGTGGCGACGATTCATTCCAGCCCCGCTACAACGAACGCCCCGACTATCAATCTATTCCTCTCAAAGCGGGAATGCACAAGATAACGATACAATCCTACTCTTATCCCTGGCACTTCGACAACATCAGAATCACCAACACCAACACGTCGGGCATAATGGATGTTGCCGGCGACTACAGCGACGAACCAGTGCAATGGTTCAATCTGCAGGGTATCGCAGTTGATCCAGCCACAGCATCTCCCGGACTCTATCTGCGCCGTCAGGGTAACAAAACAGAAAAAATTAAATTATAAACCAACTATCACATAATAATGAAATCCAGATTAATCTCTGCTTTACTGCTGTTGTCGGCATTTTCATCGGCGTTCGCCGTGAAAGTTCCGCTGACAATAACAGTGCCCGATGTATCAGGTTTCGACATGACCTACGACGAAACCACAAAAGTGTATACGCTCACAGCGGCGCGCAACCCCCAAATCAATCATCCGAAATTCCGTTTTCAGGTATTGGAAAACGATTTTCCCGAAGGCATCGTAAACTTGTCGTTCGAATACAAGGTATCCCACTATCTCAGCTACCTGTTCTTCAACATGTACGACAAGGCAACGGCCACATCTCCCAAAAAGAAAGCGGAATACCGCCCCGAACTCTACCCCTCCGACCAGTGGCAGACATGCACATTGGACGTTAAAAATCTCGTCAACACAAAACTCAACAAGCTTGGCAAAGCAGGCCAGTGGCAGGAGATTCATTTCTACGAACCCATTGTAGGATCTACGCTGCAGATTCGTAACATCCGCTACGACTCAGGCGAAATCGGCTACAAAGATGTAGTTGTCGACGGTTCGGCCGTGACAATCGAAGCTGAAGACTTCAACACAGGCACCGGATTCTCAGCCCGCCAGCAGACACGACCCAAACATGGCCCGTATGTCAATCCAACCGACGATCTGTTCCCGATTTACGCCTGGGGAGGCCCCGATTTCAACAACGTTCGCGGACCGCTCGGCCTGAAAAAAGAGTATCAGGATCTGTGGGAATGCGGCTTTAACATGACTCTCGGTTCAGCATGGGAGGGTGTCGACGACGCAGCCCTGTTCACCGGACAAGAAGTTAACGGCGTTTACGTCGACCTTTTTGAAGGCACCGGTCTGAAGATTTTAGCTAAAGCAGGAATACGCAACGAAGAACGTGTCGCTAAAATCAGCAAATCGCCCAATCTGGCCGGCTACCACATCAAAGACGAACCCCTTGTAGCCGATCTGCCTAACATGTCATACTGGTTCGAAGTGCTGAAAGAATGGGACAATTCCGACCGCATATTCTACGGCAACATGTTCCCACGAGGAAATAATCCGCAGGAACTCGGAGGAAAAGACTATCAGGACTATGTCGACAAATTCATGACTACAGTCAACCCCAACTTCCTGTCGTTCGACATGTACCCCGTTCGTCACCACAAAACTGAAGACAACATCTTCCTCGATCCATACTGGTTTGAAAACCTTGAAATTGTTTCTGCAAAGGCACGCCACTATAAAGTTCCGATGTGGACTTTCGTACAGTCATGCCAGTCAAGTGCGGCAATCAACATGGACGAACAGCCCAAACCCACTCAGGAATGGATGTCGGTTTGCGCATTCTCCGGTTTGGCCTACGGCTCGCAGTGCTTACAATATTATATGTATGCATGGGACTACAGTCCGGAGTATAACTACGAATATGCTTGCACCGATGCTAACGGCGAACGCACCGACACATGGTACTACGCTCAGGCTATCAACCGTCAGGTACAGGCTCAAAAATTCGTTTTCCTCGGCAGTGAGCTTGTAATGTCGGCTCACACTAATGCCGTGACACCACGCGGCTGCCGCCGTCTGACTGACGACATGCTACCCGAAGGCGTAAGCAAAGTGACAACCGGCGGAAACGGAATGCTCGTCACCACCCTCCGCAACGGAAAATCGCTCTACTTAATGGTTGTGAATCCGGATGTCAACAATCAGCAGACACTTGAAATAACCACCACAACCGCCATGCATCAGGTTAACCCCGATGGCACAATCACAGACCTCGCCGCCGGCAACCACTCATACAATCTCCCCATTGGCGGCTACATCATCTATCAGGTTAAAAACAATCTGCCCGAACACACCGCCTACTATCTGCTCGACGATGCACACCTGCCACTGCCCGAAGCACCGGGACAAGCTGCCGAATATCGTGTACAGATTAACGGAACCGACCTGCGTGCACACGAAAACGCTTCAAACGGTCACTATCTGGCCAACATGGGCGACCCCGAATGGGACAGCTACCACATGAAGAAATACACCGACGATGCTTCTGCAACTATTTCTTTCGATCAGGCTCTCGAAAACTGGGGAAGCTGGTACAACTACGATTTCTCAGTTGCAGCCGATACAGACATGGATATTGCTATCAGCTATTCAGTTCCTTGGAACGAATACGGCTTGGTTGCTGCCACAGGCGTAGAACCGGGCAATTATTTCTTGGAAAACAATCCATCTGTCAACTGGCCTGCTCAATATGCAGCCTCAATGGTGCTTGAACTCGACGGCGTTGCCTTAATCCCGGCCAACCAGCCGCTCCGTCCGGCCGTTCCGGCAGAGTTCTCTGAAGACGGAGCCGAATTCAACCGCATTCTCGCCGACAAATCGCAGTGGATTTCAACTAAGAATGCCGACGGAACTGCATCCGACGTTCTGTACTTCTGGCCGAAAGCCGGAGGCAATAATTCGTTTGAACCTTCCGTTAATACTACACCCGACTACACAAACGTTCACCTGACAGCCGGCGAACACACCCTGAAAGTGAAATCGCTCTGCTATCCGTGGCACTTCGATGCAATCCGTATCACCCCAGTTGGATCAACTTCTTCAATCGACACAATTGTCAGCGACGAAAATGCACCGGTCGAATGGTACAATCTGCAAGGTGTGCGCGTCAATCCACAAACAGCTACACCCGGCCTCTACCTGCGCCGTCAGGGCAACAAAACTGAAAAAATTGCATTATAATAAATCTATCAATCATTAAAACATGAAGATTCGTTCAATTATCGCCGCGTTTGCAGCTCTTGCAGCCTCTGCAGCAGTAGCAGCAACGCCCTATAAGCTTGAAATCGAAAGCACCATTCCTGCTAATTCAGGCTTCAGTGACGTGAAATGGGACAATACCGACGGATTCTGGACACTAACAGGTAGCCAGAACAATTTCGGAAATATTCGTCCGACTGTGCGATTCGCACCTCTGTCGTCAACTATCGACGACGAACTCGATATTCTGGCTTTCGAATATCGAAGCGACAAACCGGTAGGCAACTTCAAAATCACGCTCTACAAAGCCGGTACGAAAGGCACAGGAACACGCACATTCGACTATGTTATCAGTATGCCGGCCACCGAAGATTGGAAAACATTCCGTCTGTCGGTTGCTAATGCACGCAAAAACGCACTTGCAAAATTCGGTCTGGAAGGACAATACTTCGATTTTGCCTTCATGGATCTTGTCACTCCCTCAACCGTTAATGTTCGCAACCCGCGCATCGAATCCGACGAATACGCCTATGCTGCCGTCACTCTTCAGCCCGGAAAAGCAACTCTGATCGAAGCCGAGAACTTCAATGTAAGCGAAAAAGGCACAGGTCACACAGCTCGTCAAACCGACCGGTCATCGCTCAGCAAATACATCGATCCCTATCCCGGCCAGTTCCCTATCTACGCATTTACATCAGTTGGCTTCGAAGTTATCGAAAACCCCGACGGAATGCGTGGTTGGGAAACACTGATGCAGAAAAAATATCAGGATCTTTATGAAGCCGGTTTCAACATCACCGAAGGTTGCGCCTTCTCAGGTGTTGACAACGCTGCCCTCTTCCCCGGCCAGACAATCAACACAGACGAACCTATCGATCTCTTCGAAGGAACCGAACTCAAGATGATTATCCGTTCGGGTCTTGATGCAGACCGCGAAAGCGTTATCGGACGTGCTAAAACCTCGCCCCGTCTTGCCGGTTACTGCGTCAAAGACGAGCCCCACTGCAAAGATTTCGCAGCAATGAAAGGCAAACTCAACGCAATCCGCGACCTCGACGACACTCACCTTCTCTACGGTAACTTGCTCAACATCGACACCCGTCCCGGCGATATCGGTGCAACAAGCTACGACGACTACGTCGACCGCTATATCAACGAAACCGACATGGGCTTCCTCAGCTACGACTTCTACGCTGTTCGTCAGCTCGACGACTCTGAAACAGCCACAGCTGAAAACACAATCCTGATGCCAAACTTCTTCGAAAACCTTGAAATCATTTCGAAGTTTGCAAAAGCCTACAACACCAAATTCTGGGCTTTCACCCGTGCAATGTCGTCAGTATGGCACACTGGTGCGTCATCAGTCACCGGAACCTACAACTACAAGTATCCTGCTCCAACCGAAGATCACATGCGCGTTCAGGCGTTTAGCGCACTCATGTACGGCGCACAGGGTCTGCAGTACTGGCCTTACATGTCGTGCGACGGTTGCGAAGACGCGCCTATCACTCGCGACGGCACCAAAAACCCCGCCTGGTACTATGCAAAATCGATCAACACCGACGTTAAAGCGCTCACTTGGGTCTTCCTCGGCGCCGAAATGCTTCGTGTAGGCCACACAAACGCTGAAACTCCACGTGGATGTCTTCGCCTGACAAAAGCAATGCTCCCCGCCGGAATCGACAAAGTTGAAACCGACGGCAAAGGTATGCCGGTTTCAATTCTCCAGAACGGCAAAAACCAGTTCATGATGATTCTCAACCCCGACCTGTTTGCCGACCAAAAAGTTAACGTTACTGTTACTTCCAACATGAAGCGTGTGCTCATGGACGGGACAACAGAAGATGTTGCCGCCGGCACCTACAGCCACGACCTCAAACCCGGTCGCTTCGTACTCTACCTCGTTACTGAAAATGCGCCCGAGCTCGTCACCTACGCTTCTACCCCCGGCGAACGCTCAAACTACCGCGACGATGCAAACGACGTGATCATCTCTGCTAACGGCGATGCCACCAACGGCTACTATGTTTCTGACATGGGTCACACAAGCTGGAGCATTTACGGTGGAATCACACCCCAGACCGAAGACCGCGCCATCAGCCGCAATCTTGCTCAAACCCACTGGGGTTCTAAGTTCAGCTACACCTTCGAAGTTCCGGAAGACATGCCCGTCAATATCTACGTTGGCCACTCAGTTCCTTGGAACGAATACGGCCGCGTGGCATCAATGGGTGCAGAACCCGGTTTGAGCTACACAATCGAAGGCGAACCCACACTGAACTGGACCAAAGAATACGCAGCTTCTATGAAGCTCTATCTCGACGGCGAAGTTCTCACTCCGTCAAACCAGACCATGCGTCCTTCCGTTCCTGAAATCTTCACAGAAGACGGAGCTGAATTCAACCGTATTCTTGCCGACAAATCGTTGTGGCAATCGACTGCTAACGCCGACGGATCAGCTTCCGACGTTCTTTACTTCTGGCCAAAAGCCGGTGGCGACAACTCGTATGCTACAACCTACAACGACCAGCCCGACTATCAGACAGTTATGCTTAAAGCCGGCACACACCGCATCGTTGTTGAATCTTTAGCTTATCCCTGGCACTTCGACAACCTGAAACTCGACGCTTCGCAGTCGTCAGGAATCGATTCAGTGATAAACGACAACGACAATGCACCCGTTGAATGGTACAATCTGCAGGGCGTACGCGTTAACCCCGAAACAGCAGCGCCCGGCCTCTACCTACGTCGCCAAGGCAACAAAACTCAGAAAGTAGCTCTCTAAAGCTGAACTAACAATTCTCTTCGCAATAAGCCCGGACACATCATCGGTCCGGGCTTTTTATTTACCCAGCCTGAGGTTATCAACAAAATGCCCCACTTATCAACATTTAACGCATTTTATTACCCCTTGAATTAGGCATTGTAAAAAACAATTATTTACTTTGCATTGATAATTGTAACTATCTATGGGTAAAATTATTGCAATAGCAAATCAGAAAGGTGGCGTAGGTAAGACCACAACAACTATCAACCTTGCCGCTTCGCTGGCAACACAAGGCAAACGCGTGTTGATTATCGACGCCGATCCGCAGGCAAACGCAACGTCAGGCTACGGTATCGACCCCAAGACAATGGTATCGTCGATCTACGAATGCCTTGTCGACCAGTATCCTGTCGACGGCTCACAGGTTGCTACCTGTATCGAAGGGCTCGATTTAGTAGGATCCAGAATCGATCTTGCCGGTGCTGAGCTTGAACTCATCTCCAAGCCCGACCGCGAACGTATCCTAAAAAACGTCCTCCAACCGGTTTCCGAAAAATACGACTACATATTAATCGACTGCTCGCCATCACTTGGTCTGATAACGGTGAATGCACTTACTGCAGCCAACTCCGTCATCATTCCTGTTCAGGCCGAATACTTTGCTCTCGAAGGAATCAGTAAGCTACTGAACACTATACGCATCATTAAGTCGAAACTCAATCCTGATCTGGAGATCGAGGGCTTCCTCCTGACTATGTATGATGCCCGACTGCGTCTGGCCAATCAAATCTACGAAGAACTCAAAGGCCACTTCGGCGACATGGTTTTCTCAACGGTCATTCCAAGAAATATTCGTCTTAGCGAAGCTCCATCCCACGGTCTTCCCGCAATTCTCTACGACCCGGAAAGCCGCGGAGCCACAAGCCACACAATGCTTGCAAAAGAACTCATTGCCAAGCACCGTCATTAACTCAACATAATCATCCTCTATTATGTCCCTACCAAAACGCCCCGCTCTTGGCCGCGGCCTCGACTCGCTGATTTCAATGGACGATGTGCCTGCACGCGGCACAACTGCCATAAACGATATTCCATTAAACCAGATTTCTCCTAACCCCGATCAGCCCCGAAAAGCTTTCGACGAGGAAGCTCTGCAGGAACTGGCCTCTTCAATCAGAGAACTGGGAATTATTCAGCCTCTTTCACTGCGCAAAACCGGCCCCGACGCATATCAGATTATCGCCGGAGAACGACGCTATCGTGCCGCTTTGCAAGCCGGATTAACTTCCGTTCCGGCCTATATTCGAACTGCAAACGAAGCCGAGCTGACCGAAATGGCTCTCATTGAAAACATTCAGCGCGAAGACCTCAATGCAATCGAAATAGCACTCACGTTCAGGAAGCTCATCGACCAGTATTCCCTGACTCAAGAACGACTCAGCGAACGAATCGGCAAAAAACGCGCCACTATTGCCAATTTCCTACGTCTTCTAAAACTGCCGGCCGAAGTCCAGCTCGGACTGCGCGACCGCCGCGTCGATATGGGACATGCCCGTGCTCTTCTGTCAATCGACAACCCTTCGCTACAGCTCAAACTCTACAACCAGATTATCAAGCAAGGTCTGTCGGTACGCCGTGTCGAAGAACTAGCCAAAGCTTATCAAAACGGGTCATTGACACCCGACAAAACTGCCTCTAAAACCAAATACACTTCCGACGAATTCGAACTGTTGAAAAAACACTTGTCGGCCTCTTTCAAAACACCCGTACAGTTCACCTGCACACCCGCCGGCAAAGGGAAAATCACATTTCCGTTCAAAAACGCCGATGAACTTGAACAATTAATTGCTATCTTTGACAGTCTAAAGCAAGCAGACAACTGACCCACCAGTCTGTCAATGTACGGCAAATCCATAGTCAGTGAAACTTATCAGCTTCACTGACTGCTGTTTATACTACAAAACGATGATACAGGCACATAAAGCTAACAAACACGGCAAACATTGCGGAATAGCAGTCATTATCCTGCTGTTGGCCGCTATCATGCTGCCTGTTAACGTTTATTCAGCACATTTTAGCAATATTCACAATAGCACCGATAGTGTGCCTTCAATCAATTCGCGGCTTAAAAGAAAACCCATAAAACCTCATGCGCAGCAGCCTGCCGATAGCGCTGCTCTTGCCGCTTTTCCCGATTCACTCTGGATTGACAATGCCACTCCCGAAACTGTTGTAACAGGAGATTCGATTATTTTCACAGGCGATTCACTCCGCGTTATCCCGGAGGGGAGCGTTGCTCTCGACACATGCACCACCTGTTTTCCAACAGAAATTGATCCCGACTATGTTGTGCGGGAATTCAATCCCGATCCAACCCGTGCTGTATGGTTGTCGGCTCTCTTTCCAGGTTTGGGACAATTCTACAACCGTCGCTACTGGAAACTACCAATCGTTGCCGGCGGTTTCATGGGGCTTATCTACGGCATGTCGTGGAACAACCAGATGCTCGACGATTACACTCAAGCCTATCGCGACCTTATGGACAACGACCCCTCAACGAAAAGTTACATGGATTTCTACCCTCCCGGAACCGACGAATCCAAACTCAACAAAACGTGGCTTGAAAAAACATTCAAATCCCGTAAAGACTTCTATCGCCGCAACCGCGACTTGTGTGTTATTGGCATGATAGCCGTCTACATGGTAGCCATGGTCGACGCCTATGTCGATGCATCGCTCACCCACTTCGACATTTCGCCCGACATTTCGTTCGACATAAAACCCTCCCTGATTCCCGACACCCGAAATTCACTTCCGGGAGTAGGATTGGCTTGGGCTGTCACTTTTTAGCATCAACCACTCATCATCATATTCTCTCACGCATGAAACGCATCAGAATTGCAATTTTGCTCATCATAAGTTGCGCCTCTATGGCAGCGACCGCCCAGAATATACTCTCTTTAAAAAACACCATTACCGACACTGCTATAGTCTACCCAGCCAGCTTCGAAACCGATACACACAAAATGCTTCAGAACTGGTATATCCAGAACTACACGGTACTTGAAACTGACTTCTCCAAAAAGGCAGCCAAAGGCGAATCCGACCAGGTTTACATCGACCGCCTGTCAAGAATCCCGACTACAATCGAAATGCCCTACAATCAGATTGTCCGTTCATATATAAATATGTATGTAGAACGCCGCCGACAACTGGTTGAAAACATGCTCGGTATGAGCCTGTACTATATGCCGATTTTCGAACAGGCTCTCGAACGGAAGGGCTTGCCACTCGAACTTCGCTATCTGCCCGTGATCGAGTCTGCCCTCAATCCCGACGCTGTTTCTCGTGCCGGAGCTGTCGGACTCTGGCAAATGATGATGCAGACAGCCCGTGGACTCGGACTCGACATCAATACCCTTGTCGACGAACGTCGCGACCCGGTTGCTTCGTCTGAAGCTGCTGCAACATACCTGAAACAGCTCTACGATATGTACAACGATTGGTCGTTGGCTATAGCCGCCTATAATTGCGGACCCGGAAATGTCAACAAGGCACTCCGCCGTGCCGGTGGCGACAAAAACGACTTCTGGAGTATTTATTACTTCCTCCCTCAGGAAACTCGTGGCTATGTTCCTGCTTTCATTGCCGCAAACTATGTTATGGCCTATTACAAGGAACATGGAATCAGCCCGGCTCTCGCACGACGTCCCATTGTTACCGATTCTGTACATGTTAACCACCGCGTGCATTTCCAACAGATTTCCGACGTACTCAACATTCCCGTCGAAGAAATCCGTGTGTTGAATCCTCAGTATCGGAAAGACATAATACCCGGCGACACCCGTCCATACTCTCTTGTCCTCCCCTCGATGCAGGTCTACAGCTTCATCATGAGTCAGGACAGCATCATCGCCCACGACGCCTCCACTTACAACCGGCGCACAACTGTTGAACCAACTTCCGCAACATCGGGCGACGGCGAATACACCACAAAACTGGTTGTAAAACGCCACAAAGTGCAACGTGGCGAAACATTCTCATCTATTGCAAAAAAATACGGTGTAACAATCAACGAGCTCAAACAATGGAACGGAATCAAGAAAGCCACCAAAACCATTGCCCGTGGAAAAGTTCTAAAGATCCACACCTACGAGCGTGTAGCCGTACCCAAGAAAGAAGAGCCTGACACAACAGCGGTCAACAACGATCAGCTCGAAAATATAGCATCGGAACAACCCGATTCGATTAGCAATATTGAAAATCCAACCGTTGATACTGTCGAACAGGAAAGCACAATAGTTCCAGAGCCTGAAACAAAACCAGCTCCGGCTCCCGCTGCGCCAAAAGCCAAAGAAAAAACAAAGCAAACTCAACCAAAAGGCAAAACAAGAACCCATACTGTTCAAAAAGGCGATAATCTCTATCGGCTTTCAGTTAAATACGGCGTCAGTGTCGACGAAATCAAACGCGCCAATAATCTCAAGGACATTAATCTGAAAATTGGCCAGAAGCTTAAAATACCTGTAAAATAAACATATAATGATTCGAAAATCAATCACATTGCTTGCCGCAGCAGTCGCACTGCAGGCATCTGCGATAACACCTCTTTGGCTACGCGATGTCAAAATCTCGCCCGACGCAAAAAACATAGTTTTCACCTACAAAGGCGACATTTTCACAGTGCCTGTCAATGGCGGTTCTGCCACACGTCTTACAACCAGCCCGGCCTACGACGAACAACCCGTTTGGTCGCCCGACGGTAAATCAATAGCATTCGCTTCCGACCGCAACGGAAGCTCTGACATCTATGTAATGCCGGCAAGCGGCGGCACACCGGTGCGTCTGACCCGACAATCCGGTAATGAAACTCCTTGGGCATTCAGCCCCGATGGAAAATATGTCTATTTTTCGACACACATTCAGGATGCTCCTAAGAGCGCTCTGTTTCCAAGCACACGCATGACCGAACTCTACAAAGTGCCTGTTGCCGGCGGACGCATCGAAATGGTCGTAGGCACTCCTGCCGAAATGATTTCATTCATTGCTCCCGACAACAAGACATTCCTGTATCAGGACAATAAAGGGATGGAAGATCAATGGCGTAAACACCACACATCGTCCGTCACCCGCGATATATGGCTTTATGATACAGCCACCGGCAAGCACACCAATCTCACATCGCACGCCGGCGAAGACCGAAATCCCGTTGCCGCCCCCGACGGAAAGACAATGTACTTCCTGAGTGAACGCGATGGAAAAACAATGAACGTCTATGCCGCCCCCGTGAGCAACCCCTCACTGTTAACTCAGATAACCAATTTTAACACACACCCTGTCCGTTTCCTATCACAAGGTGCCGACGGCACACTTGCTTTCACCTACGATGGCGAAATCTATACAATGCGTCAGGGTGCAAAACCACAAAAAGTTAAAATCGATGTCCTGCTTGACGAGGAGAATCCCATTAAACGTGTACCCGTCAGTTCAAGTATGGAAGCAACCGCCTCACCCGATGGCAAACAGGTGGCATTCACCGACCGCGGTGAACTCTTCGTCACATCCGTTGAATACAAAACAACAAAACAGATCACCAACACACCGCAGGCCGAAAGCGAACCGGCCTGGAATCCCGACAACCGCACAATTGCCTATGTCAGCGAACGCGACGGCCACTTCAATATCTATGAAGCATCCATCGACCGCGAAGACGACCTCAACTTTCCCAACGCTACAACTATAACTGAAAAAGCCATATTCCCGGCTTCCGACAAAGTCGATCGCACTCACCCTGTCTACTCTCCCGACGGAAAGAAAATGGCATTCATCGAAGGCCGTCAGAAACTAATGGTTCGCGACGTGAAGTCAGGCAAAGTTCGTCAGCTCACCGACGGCACAACAAATCCCGAACGTTATGGCTCGTTCAACTACAGCTGGAGCCCCGACGGAAAATGGATTCTGTTCGAACTCACAGGCAACGGCCACGAACCTTACACAGACATCGCCGTAGTCAACACCGAGGGCACTCCACAGGTCCGCAACCTCACACAATCGTCATATTTCGATGAATCGCCCCGCTGGGTACTCGACGGAAATGCCATTGCATTCGGATCGGAACGCTATGGCATGCGCAACCATGCTTCGTGGGGATCACAGTACGACGTAATGCTGATGTTCCTCAATCAGGACGCCTACGACAAGTTCCGTCTGTCGAAAGAAGACTACGAACTGCGCAAAGAACTTGAAAAACGTCAGAAAGCCGACAAAGAAAAGGCAACCAAGAAAGAAAGCGACAAAAAAGCCGACAAAGATAAAAAAGAGAAAGCCGATAAAGACTCCGCAAAGACCAAAGACATCATAATTGAATTCGACGGCATTCGCGACCGCGTCGTACGCCTGACTCCCAATTCATCAAGCATAGCCGACTTTGCTATCACCCCCGACGGCGAAACGCTTTATTATCTCGCTTCATTCGAAGACGGCTATGACCTGTGGAAACTCGATTTGCGCAAACGTGAACCCTCAATTGCGAAGAAACTCAACACAGGTTCACGCCGCCTGTCATTCGACAAAGACGGAAAAAATATGTTCCTGCTTGGTTCTCGTGGTATGACAAAAATGGCTCTCTCAGGTGAAAAGACTACTCCTATCACCTATTCGGCCGTGATGAAAATCGACCCTGCAGCCGAACGCGACTACATGTTCAACTTCGTCAAGCAGGAAGAAAAAAATCGCTTCTACGATGTCAAGATGCATGGTGTTGACTGGGAGGCTATGACGAAAGCCTATTCGCGGTTCTTGCCCCACATCAACAACAACTATGATTTCACTGAAATGCTCTCCGAGTTGCTCGGCGAACTAAATGTGTCGCACACCGGTGCGCGCTACTATCCGCCGGTTTCGGGCGACCGCACTGCTTCGTTAGGCTTGCTCTTCGATCTCGACTACAATGGCAAAGGCCTCAAAGTGGCTGAAGTTGTTGAAAAGGGTCCGTTCGACCACGCCAACACACTCGTGCGTCCCGGAACAATAATCAATGCTATCAACGGACAGGAAATCGAACCCGATGCCGACTTTACAACCCTGATGGCCGACATTGCCGGAAAGAAAACGCTCGTCGCATTCACCAATCCCGGCGAAAAACGCGTCGAAGAAGTAGTGCTGCCCATTAGCACAGCAGCGATGAACAATCTTCTCTACGACCGCTGGGTTAAACAGCGCGCTGCCGACGTTGACTCACTATCAGGAGGCCGCTTGGGCTACGTCCACATAAAATCGATGAACGATGCCAGCTTCCGCACAATCTACGCCGATCTGCTCGGCAAATATGTAGATCGCGAAGGCATCGTTATCGACACCCGTTGGAACGGCGGCGGACGTCTGCACGAAGACATCGAAGTCCTCTTCAGCGGTGACAAATATCTTACTCAGGTTATCCGCGGTCAGGACATCTGCGACATGCCCTCGCGCCGCTGGAACAAACCGAGCATCATGCTTCAGGCCGAAGCAAACTATTCAAATGCTCATGGTACTCCATGGGTCTACAAACACAAAGGCCTTGGTAAACTCGTCGGAGCCCCCGTACCCGGAACAATGACATCGGTCAACTGGGTCGATCTTCAGGACAACAGTATGCTCTTCGGTATTCCTGTAATCGGCTATCGCACGGCCGAAGGCAACTATCTTGAAAATTCTCAGCTCGAACCCGATGTGCTCATCCTTAACGATCCGGCGGTCATCGTAACCGGCCGTGATCAGCAGCTCGAAAAAGCTGTCGAAGTTCTTCTCCACGACATCGACAACGCCAAAAAAGCTCGCAAATAATCAACATGAGTGACAATAAAAACCGAGGGTGCCTCCGCTAGCGGAGGCACCCTCGGTTTTTGAATACTATCGTTTCAAGCAAGTGTTGAAATGAATTCGCGCATCTCAGGAGCATGACGTTCCACACTGTAGAGCAACTTCAATTGTGCACGTGTGCGCACAAGATTGTGGTCCGGATAGGTTGTCTTGTAGTATGTATCACCATTAATATAATCGGTCAGGAATCTGACTGCCTGCATATAGGGGAACAAAGCTGCGGCATAAGCGAGATTCTCGATCTCCACCGGCAACAGAAATGCCGATGCACTCTCAAGATACCCCTCAGTGAAAGCCTTAAAAATCTCCATATTGAACTCCACGTTGTCGAGATCTTTATCGTCCTCGGCACCGGTGTTCGCCGCAGTACGCAAGAAGTCGCCGAAATCGCTGAACACAAACGAAGGCATCACTGTGTCAAGGTCGATCACACACAACACCGAGCCATCGCGATCAAACATCATATTGTTCACCTTTGTGTCGCAGTGACAGATACGCTTCGGAAGTTTACCCTCGGCAAACAACCGCTGAGCCAGTGTCATGTCGTGGGCTCGTTTCTTAATCTGATCCAATTCCTCTGCCACTTCCTTCACTCTCCCGACCGGATCTGCATCGATAGCATCCTGCAACTGGCGTAAACGCAGTTCCATGTTGTGAAAATCAGGAATTGTTTCGCCCAATTCATCGGGAATGTCGACTAACATTGCCTGAAAACGGCCAAAAGCACGTCCGGCATCGCGGCTCGACTGAGGAGTCACCTCCTCAACTGTCACTGCATCGGGAATAAATTCAGTCACGCGCCAATACGTATCCGATGAGGCATCGTGAAAATAAGTTTTGTCGGAATCGCGCAACGGCACCAACATCAACACTTTTCGTTTCAAATCGCTTTCGCCTGCAGCCTTAAGCTTACCGCGCAGATGGTTAGTCACTGCCACGATATTCGATTGCAGCAACTCTACATCAGTGAAAATGTGATGATTAATACGCTGCAAAACATAACGGGCCCGGCCGTCGGCATCTCGTGCAACATACGTGTCGTTGATCAGACCGTTACCAAGCGGTTTAATCTCATAAACAATGTCCTCGACAGCAAACTTGCCTAAAATATCATTCAGATTATCCATATTCAAAATTTTTCACAAATATACAATTTGTCAATCGAATAATCTATAATCTTAATTGATTTACAAATTATCTATTAGTAGTTTTATCGGAAATATAATTTTTATTAACTTTACATCAATTACTAAAATCAATCAATAATCACATGAAAACTATCATCTGGTCAATAGCATCAGTTCTTTGTATGGGGGGCGCGCTACTCTCTTCATGCACCGGTGGAACTAAATCCGACAAAACTGGCATCATCACTACCGACGTTCCGGAACGTGAACCCGGCCAGACCGACATGGTTGCTTTTGCAGCCGAGCCGATCGACACGGTTCGTGTAGGCTTCATCGGTCTGGGAATGAGAGGTCCCGGCGCAGTTGAGCGCTTTACAAAAATTCCCGGAACCAAAATCGTAGCTCTTTGCGACATCGAACCCGCGCGTGTCGACAGCGCACAGCAGATTCTGCGTCGCGCCGGTTTGCCCGATGCAGCCGCATACAGCGGAAGTGACACTGCATGGCGTGCGCTGGTCGAACGTCCCGACCTCGATCTTGTCTATGTCGTTACCGACTGGGTTAACCACGCGCCAATGGGAGTCTATGCCATGGAGCAGGGCAAACACGTTGCTATCGAAGTGCCCGCAGCCATGAACCTCGATGAGATCTGGGCTTTGATAAATACCTCCGAAAAAACACGTAAACACTGCATGCAACTTGAAAACTGTGTCTACGATTTCTTCGAAATGAACACCCTCAACATGGCTCAGAACGGACTGTTCGGCGAACCGGTGCACGTTGAAGGTGCCTACATCCACAATCTCGAACCGTTCTGGGACGAATACTACAACAACTGGCGTCTTGATTACAACCAAAAACACCGTGGCGACGTTTATCCCACCCACGGCCTCGGCCCGGCTTGCCAGTTGCTCGACATTCACCGTGGCGACCGCATGACAACTCTCGTTGCAATGGACTCAGACCCATTCACCGGTCCTGGCATCGTTGAAAAAATAACCGGAGAAAAAGCAGATTCGTTTGCCAACGGCGACCACACTATGACAATGATTCGCACTGCCAACGGAAAAACTATCCACATTCAGCACGATGTCATGAATCCACGTCCCTACAACCGAATGTATCAGATCACCGGAACAAAAGGCTTTGCAAACAAATATCCTAACGCCGGCTATGCTTTCGAACCCGACGCACTTCCCGGCGATTCTAAAATCAGCCATGAGAACCTGAATTCCCACCGCTACCTCGATGCCGATCAAAAAGCAGCCCTGCTCGAACAATACACTCATCCAATTGTGAAAGAGATTGGCGAACAGGCAAAAAAAGTTGGCGGACACGGAGGTATGGACTATATTATGGACTATCGACTTGTCTACTGCTTGCGAAATGGGCTCCCACTCGACATGGACGTGTACGACCTTGCTGAATGGTGCTCACTGGCTCCTCTGACAGCAATTTCAATCGAAAACGGCTCGGCTCCGGTAGAAGTTCCCGACTTCACACGTGGAGCATGGCAGAAAGTGAAAGGTTTCCGTCATGCCATGGCTCCTGCTGACACTACAGCAACAGAATAAGCACAGAGTGTCACTGTTGAGAATGAGCAATACCACACAACGTATGTTAGACGTGTGTCTTAACTAACAATCGCCCGATATTTCGGGGTGCATAGAGCACCCCGAAATATCGAGTTACGCGTTATTTTCAACAACAATTTAGTAGTCAACTGAATGAAATATTTTCTTTGCGCCGGTGAGGCATCAGGCGACCTTCATGCATCCCACTTAATCACAGCTCTCAGGCAAGCCGACCCGAAATCCGAATTCGCATTTCTTGGTGGCGACATGATGGCCGAAAGTGCCGGGTGCCAACCGCTGATTCACTACAGTCAAATGGCATATATGGGATTCAGCGAGGTGCTCCGCCATCTGCCTCAGGTACTCGGCAACCTACGTTATGCCAAAGAAATGCTCGACAGAACTGCCCCTGACGCTCTCATTCTTGTCGACTATCCGTCATTCAATCTCAAGCTTGCCGCCCACGCTCATTCCAAAGGTATACCCGTCTACTACTTTATCTCACCTAAAGTGTGGGCTTGGAAAGAACATCGCGTCAAGCAAATCAAGCGCTATGTTCGCCACGTTTTCTGTATACTCCCATTCGAGGTTGATTTCTTCCGGCGTCGACATGACTATCAAACCACATACGTCGGCAATCCATCGGCCGCCGAAGTTGCCCGACAGATTAGCCGGATGCCATCACGCGACGAATTCGCTGCTTCACACAACCTTGACCCTGCGGCTAAATGGCTCGCCTTAGTTCCCGGAAGCCGGAAAGGCGAAATCCGCAACAATCTTCCCGTTATGATCGGAGCCGCACGGCTCGCTACGAGAATCGACAGCACTATTCAACCCCTTATTACGGCCGCCCCAGGAATCGACGACGAATTCTACAGTCCGTATCTGGCCGAAGGCCTACGCATTATTCGTTCGCAAACACTCGAACTGATGCATTTTTCGCGTGCAGCGCTTGTAACCTCCGGCACTGCAACCCTGGAATGTGCTCTGGCCGGCACTCCACAAGTGGTCTGCTACCGAGCCAACGGCAGCCGACTGTCCTACAGCATCATGTCGCGCATTTTGAAAGTGCCGTTTGTTTCCCTCCCCAATCTCATTGCCGGCAACATGATTATTCCCGAAATGCTGCTTCACCAATGCACACCCGTTCTTGTAGGCAAACAACTTATTCCGTTATTAGCCGACTCGCCTAAACGTTGCGCTCAGCTTGAAGGCTATGAAAAAATGAAACAGATTCTTGGCAACGGCAACTGTTTCCGTAACACAGCCGACGCTATCATTCACGACCTGACAACATTTTAACTTTCGCGCTTTCCTGTAAGCCGACAATTTTGTAACTTAGTGGTGAATTTCAGAACATAATTGTATAACAACCACAAACTAACCTAATGAAACAATCAATTATCGCACTTGCTCTCGCTGCCGTAGCAATCTTTCCCGCTGCCGCCCAGAAGCAAGAGGGACTGGTTATGACTCCCCCCATGGGATGGAACAGTTGGAATAAATTCCACACAGAAATCGATGAAGAAAAAATCAAAGGTGTTGTCGACGCCATGATTGAAACAGGACTTCGCGATGCTGGCTACATCTACGTTAATCTTGACGACGCATGGCACGGCCAACGCGACTCACTCGGATTCATCCAGTGCGACCCCGTCCGTTTCCCCTCCGGAATGAAGGCACTTGCCGACTACATCCACTCAAAAGGCATGAAGTTCGGTGTCTACAGCGATGCCGGCGAACAGACTTGTGCCCTATACCCCGGTTCGCGCGGACATGAGTATCAAGATGCGCTCCAGTATGCAAAATGGGGTGTCGACTATCTCAAGTACGACTGGTTCCGTCAGGATCTTGTAGGAGCTGAGGGGGCCTACACTCTGATGCGTGACGCACTGTATTCAACCGGCCGTCCGATTGTGTTCAGCATTTGCGAATGGGGCGAAAACAAAACCCGCAAATGGGCACCGCGCACCGGCCACCTGTGGCGCACCGGCGGCGACATAGGCGTGTATTTTGCCGAATCCGACTGCCACGAAAAACCTATTCTATGGTGCATCGAAAACAACAACACCTACCGCGAATGTGCCGGTCCGAACGCATGGAACGACCCCGACAACCTTGAAGTCGGCAACGGAATGACTGTCAACCAGGATCGCGCACACTTCTCAATGTGGTGCATGATGGCTGCTCCGCTGATTCTCGGCAACGACGTGCGCAACATGACTCCCGAAACTCTCGAAATCGTAAAGAACCGCGAAGCCATCGCTATCGACCAGGACTCTCTCGGAATTCAGGGTTTGCGCGTTAAAAACGAAAACGGGTTGCAGTACTGGTTCAAACCCCTTATGAATGGCGATTGGGCTTTCTGTGTTCTCAACACTAACAAGATTCCGGCCGAAGTAACACTCGACTGGAAAAAAGACTTCAACTTCACCGACTCCCTGAGCCGTCGCGCAACAGATTTCGCTAACATCACCTACGGCATCCGCAACGTGTGGACAGGTAAAAATGACGGTAAGACCGACAAAGCCCGCACTATCACTGTCCCAGGTGAAGACGTTGTCATGTATCGCCTAATCCGATAATAAGCCTATGCCAACCGACCTTACAGCAGCCACTCGCAAGTTCGTGGCCTCGCTCGGCAATCCGCGCCAGCGTCGCCTCAACGGCTTGTTCACTGCCGAAGGAAGTAAATGTGTCATCGACACACTCTCATACTTTAATTGCCGCATGCTCCTGGCCACTGACGCGTGGTTCAAAGAGCATGCGGCTCTTATTCCGGCCGGGACTCAATGCCTTCAGGCAACCCGGGCCGATCTTGAACGCATGTCGCAACTCTCAACTCCGGCCAACGTTATCGCCGTTTACGAGGTTCCGCCTTCGCCACAGCCGGCCGATGCGACATCCTGCCTTGTGCTTGCCCTCGACCGCGTACAGGATCCGGGAAACCTGGGCACAATTATCCGTGTGGCCGACTGGTTTGGAATCACACAAGTTGTCTGTTCACCGGAAACGGCTGACGCCTACAGTCCGAAAGTAATCCAGTCGACAATGGGAGCCATTGCACGTGTACGCCCGCTCTACATGCCTCTTGCCGAATACATCGCTCTTTGGCCTGAGGCACCTGTGTTCGGAACGTTTCTCGACGGACAAAACATTTATTCTTCCCCGCTGTCTGAAAACGGAATAATAATTATGGGCAACGAAGGTCGCGGCATCTCGCCCGAGGTAGCACAGCTTGTCAGCCGACGTCTGCTCATACCCTCCTATCCACCCGGCACACCAACCAGCGAATCGCTTAATGTCGCTACAGCGACGGCTATCACCCTGTCGGAATTTCGCCGACGCATCTGAACAACAATGGCTAAACAAGCAAAAACAATCTGGTACTGCACCAACTGCGGAGCTGATTCTCCAAAATGGCAAGGGCGATGCCCCTCATGCGGCGAATGGAACACACTGGTCGAAGAGCGTGTCACTACATCATCAAAAAGCCACCGCGACCGCACATCCAATCAGTCCGTCCCAACTCCGATATCTCAGATCCAGGCCGAAGGCGAACAGCGAATAAAAATGCCTTCTCAGGAACTGAACCGTGTACTCGGCGGCGGACTCGTGGCCGGTTCGCTCGTACTCATCGGTGGCGAACCCGGCATCGGCAAATCCACACTCGTCCTCCAGAATATTCTTGCAATAAAAAGCCGCCGCATACTATACTGCTCCGGCGAAGAAAGCGCATCGCAAATCAAAATGCGCGCCGACCGCATTGGCCGCCTGAGCGACAATTGCCTGATTGTGTGTGAAACATCGCTCGAAAACATACTAACGCATATCAGCGAAATCAAACCCGAACTAATCATCGTCGATTCAATACAGACAGTCGCTTCCGACGAAATAGAATCGGCAGCCGGATCGGTCAGTCAGGTGCGCGAATGCGCCGCACGCCTGTTGCGAGTGGCAAAAACGACAGGCACACCGGTAATCCTCATCGGCCACATTAACAAAGAAGGCTCAATTGCCGGGCCAAAGGTGTTGGAACACATCGTCGATGCGGTACTGCAATTCGAAGGAGACCGCCACAATATGTACCGTATTCTGCGCTCGATTAAAAACCGGTTTGGAAGCACCTCCGAACTTGGCATTTACGAAATGGTGCAACGCGGGCTACGCGAAGTCACCAATCCGTCAGAACTGTTGCTTTCTCGCATGGCCGATCAGCATCTGTCGGGAACCGCAATCGGAGTCACCCTCGAAGGTATACGTCCGCTTCTGATCGAGGCACAGGCTCTTGTTTCCACAGCCGCCTATGGCACTCCGCAGCGATCCGTCACAGGTTTCGACGCCAAGCGGATGAATATGCTACTGGCCGTACTTGAAAAACGCGTCGGCTTTAAACTCATCCAAAAAGATGTTTTTCTTAACATAGCCGGCGGACTCAAAGTAAACGATCCTGCATTAGACCTGGCTGTTATATGTGCTATTCTGTCGTCAAACGTCGACGTAGCCGTACCACAGCAAATCTGTATGACCGGCGAAGTCGGACTGTCGGGTGAAATCCGACCCGTCACCCGTATCGAACAACGCGTACTCGAAGCCGAGAAACTCGGTTTTGAAACAATCATAATTCCCAAAAACAACCTTAAAGGCTTCGACACATCGAAACTCACAATAAAACTCATCGAAGTGTCCAAAGTCGAAGAAGCATTCCGCACACTTTTTGCCTGATTACAATGAAAAAAGTCATAATCGCCATTTGTGCAGTTGCCTCTGTTATGAGCGCTGCAGCCCGCAACACATCAGTTTCGTCGCCCGATAAAAAAATCACCGTAACCTCTTCTGACTCCGCAGGCATTGTGACCTTTACATTGTCGCACAACGGTGCTGTACTCTTGCGACCGTCACAAATAGCCCTTAACACAACAACCACACGCCCTGCTACAAAGATTACCCGTTCGAAAAATCTGCCAGTTAAATCCGAACTGATTCAATCACCATTCTATCGTCAGAAAGAATTCCAGTCGGTTTACAATACACAGATTCTCACTCTCGACAACGGCCAGCAAATTGAATGGCGGGTGTTCGACGACGGCGCCGCCTACCGCTTCATAACACACAGCTCCACTCCCTCCGACACCGTTACCGCCGAAACTGCCGCTTTCAGCTTCAATGGCAATCCGACTGTCTATCTGCCACACTCAACAAACACGGCATCTCCCCTGACAATGGCTTTTCAGAGTCCTTACACTGTTACTCCGCTCAATAACGCCAACCCCATGCCAGCCTTTCTGCCCGCCACAGCCGACATGGACAACGGCATTAAAGTAACCCTTTTGGAGTCGGATCTCGAATCCTATCCGGGAATGTTTGTCACCGCCGACACAACTGCGTTGGCGTTAAACGCACTGTTTGCCGCCTATCCGTCGGAAACAACATGCAGTCCGCGTCGAATGCAACAGCACGTTGCCGCACGCGAACCCTATCTGGCCGTCACCGACGGTTCGCGAACCTATCCATGGCGTATCATGGCCGTCACCACCGACGACCGCCAGATGCCCCTCAACAATCTTGTCTATGCCCTCGCGCCTGAATCGCGCATAGCCGACACATCATGGATTAAACCCGGCAAAGTTGCCTGGGACTGGTGGAACGACTGGGGGCTAACAGGCGTTCCGTTCAAAGCCGGAATCAACACTGACACCTACAAATACTATATCGATTTCGCAGCCGACAACGGAATTGAATATGTGGTGCTCGACGAAGGCTGGTATGACCCTGCATCGGGCGACATGCTCACCGTCATTCCAGAAATAGACCTCCCGGCACTGATCAGCCATGCTCGCGAACGCGGTGTGCGGATAGTGCTCTGGACTGTATTCAACGTGCTCGACAAACAACTTGAACAAGCCTGCCGGAAGTATGCCGACATGGGTGTGGCCGGATTCAAAGTCGACTTCCTTGATCGCGACGATCAGCCGGCCGTCGAAATGACCCACCGCATTGCCGAAGCAGCCGCCGAGCACAACCTTATTCTCGACTACCACGGAATTTACAAACCCGTAGGGCTTAACCGCACCTACCCCAATGTGCTCAACTTCGAAGGCGTTTTCGGACTTGAAGAGGTTAAATGGACATCGCGCGACACCGATTTCCCACTCTACGACGTCACCTTCCCCTACATCCGCCAGATGGCCGGACAATCGGACTACACACCCGGTGCAATGCGCAATGCCAACAAAACCAACTGGCGCGCCGTCTACAGTCGCCCCATGAGCATGGGAACACGCGCCCATCAGCTGGCAAGCTACATTATCCACGACTCTCCATTCACCATGTTGTGCGACGCCCCGACTGCCTATCTTAAAGAACCCGAATGTCTGCAGTTCATAACAGCTCTGCCAACCGTGTTCACCTCCACCGACATCCTTCAGGGCAAATTGGGAGAATACATTGTCACATCGCGCTACGCCGATGGCAACTGGTATGTGGCCGGCGCAACAAACTGGCAGCCGCGCGACATCGAGCTGACATTCCCATTCCTTCCCGAACACACTCCCTACACAGCCACCGTGATAGCCGACGGCCATAATGCCCACCGTCAGGCCGATGACTACACTCTGCGTACTATAACAGTCGACCGCACCACAACCCTCCCTCTCCACATGGCACCCGGCGGCGGCTTCGCAATAATCCTCACCACAACCCATCAACCTTAACCGTTAGCCACAACGGTGAATCGTAACTGTGGTTTTAGCCGTATACATCTGCAACATACTCAAAGAATTCTAGCTATTTTGGCACAGTGGGTTTCTTTGTGCGCGGGTTGGAGATGTAGCGCTCGTAATAAACCATGATGAGCGAAGTCACCGGGAGCGCTATAATCATTCCGATTATGCCGAGCAGGCTGCCCCAGACCGAGAGCGACAACAGGATTACGGCGGCATTGAGTCCCATCTCCTTACCCATGATGTGGGGTGTGAGTATATAATCGCAAATGCTTTGACTTATTGCATAAACCAACAGCGATTTTCCGAATAGGCTCAGGAAAGTCACCTCACCACTGAGCGAGTATATTGCGCATATAACAGCTACGGGAATCAGTGTGATATACTGGAAATATGGAATCATGTAAAGTATGCCCACAAGCACACCCATTGGTATGGCCAACGGCAACCCGATTATTGAAAAACCGACACAGTAGAAAACAGCTGCACAAAGAGCTACATAGCCTTGACCGCGGAAGTAGTGGTTCATGCTCACTTCAACGTCTTTCACAACAACAAGAGCGTTGTCGCGATACTTATGGGGAATTATGAGCTTGAATCCACGCACAATCTGCGGATAGTCGATCAGGATGAACAGTACATAGACTATTGTCAGAGCCCAACCAAGCACCTGCAAAAGTATGGAGATTGACTCGTTGAGCAACGAGGTGCCTTTGCTGATTAGGGTTCCCAAATGCAACTGCGATAACTCTGCTCTAAGCCCTTCTGGGTTCAGATAGCGCTCTGTCCACTCGACGATACCGGCAAATTCCGGGGGTAACGAACGCTTGCCGGAGGTTAAATCATGGAGAATTCCAACGAGCATATCAAGCTCCTTGACAACATGTGGGAAAAACACATAAAATACGCCTCCCAGCACAGCTCCTACTTCAATCAAGGTGAGTATCGATGAAATTGCACGTCCTTTTTCGTGCAACAGGCGCCGGTTGAGCTGCACAAGCGGCTGCAGGATATAGGCAATGAAACAGGCTGCGAAAAACGGCAGCAATACATCACTCAAGTAGCCGATCAGCAGCACGATGACTGCTGCTATAGCCAGACTGATAATTAGTTTCATTCGCCGGTCGATAGTCCAGTAGGTATCCGAGGTCTGTGGTGACATATAGCGTCAATTTAATGTGATGAAAAGAGGCTGCGTCAAAATTGTGAATTCGTACGCGATGCAGGTATCTTTCATGGAGCATTCCTACACTCAGAGTAATTCTTTATTATGAAACACCCTCACATAAAAGTATTTTTTAGTTAAAACAGACAAAGCCAATCACTTGTTCACACCCACTGCAAGATATTTTGCATGCAACCCTACATATCGAAAAAGAGGTTGCGACCCCAACCGGGTCACAACCTCTTTTCTAAATAGTCAATACGAATTGTTACTGTACGGCAACCTTGTAGGTGTTTGCTCCGGCTTTTACCAGATAAACGCCCTGTGTAGCTTCGTAGCGCGAATAACCTGAGCTTGTTTCGCTAAACAGTCTGGTGCCTGCAGGATTATAAATCTCAACCTCGTCGCCAGCAGCGCCGGTCACCACAATTGCTCTACCGACAACCGAAACCTTCACCGCGCCTACAGCAGTGTCTTCAATGCCGCTCAGAACAACACCGGCAGCATTCGATGCCTTGGATTCACCATAGTTGTAGACGGCGGTCACATTGTAGACATACGAACCAAGCTGGTCGATAGCATCGGTGTACTCTTTGGCGCTCACACCGGATTTAACCAGCGAGCCGTCGCGATAAACATTATATCCGACAACATTGAGTTCTCCCTTGGGTGAGAAAGTGATGTCGTCGACAATGAACATGACACCGTTTTTGCTCACGCAGCGTATTGCAAAATACGTTGCGCCTTCGGGCAGCTCGACTGCGTACTGTTGGAATGTGTAATCGATGTTGTTGTAAACTTTAGCCACCTTGAAGTCGGCAATCTCTTTGCCGGTTGTCGAGTAAAGTATTTCGAACGATTCGGGTGAGTTGGGATTGTAGCTGCGTGCATAGAACGACACAGTCTGAGCTTTGCCGCTCAGTTCAGGTGAAATCAACCAGTCATCGCAGGCTGCAGCCTCATTGGTGAATGCCATGAAATACTTATTGCCACTTCGAGCATTGAACGTTGAGTTAAACTGGCTGTCGGACACGTCGAACACCATGAATCCAAACGCCTCGCTTCCCATGTGGGGAACATTCAGTGAATTGAACTGTTGGCTTATCGACTTGTCGGCGT
Source organism: uncultured Muribaculum sp. (assembly GCA_964421745.1). Classification (GTDB taxonomy): domain Bacteria; phylum Bacteroidota; class Bacteroidia; order Bacteroidales; family Muribaculaceae; genus Muribaculum. The sequence goes on from CAYQYL010000010.1 coordinate 33,876, forward strand.
CGATTGATGTCCATTCGCCCATGCCGGAAACAGCAAACGATTCAAGTGCTTCGCAATCTTCAGTGACTGCGGTTGCTGACAGCGACAGATCGGCGGCATCGCTCCATGTCAGGTTAACAGCTTTGCCCGAAGCGTCGAGCTTGGCCACAAGGTTTTCCGGAGCGGGCAGTGTCGGCAGAAGTACCTCAACAGTCACCTCCTTCGATTTATTGTTATCGGCAACAAGATCGCCCGCGCAGACAACTTCCGCGTAGACATTGTATTCGCTGTCGGAAAGCGGAGTTGCCGAAATCGGACAAGAGTAAACAACCTGACCGCGGAAAGGCAGTTCGGCAGCAGATGCCTGTGAGGAAACAACCTCGCCGTTCACATAGAATGTCACCTTATAATCACTGATTGCATCAAGACCTTTGTTTTCGACAAGCACCTTCACCACGTCGGATTGACCCGACTGCAATGTGGCCGGGGCGCTGATGCCGGAAATCGCTATGTCTTTCTGGGGATAGTCGATGATTTCGATGCAGTCGACGAAAACAGATTTCGAAGTCTGTATTTCGCCATAGAGCACAAACTGAATGGTTTTACCGACATATTTTTCGAGCGACATGTTGCGGCGAGCCCACGCAGCCGATGTGCCATTGGTTTCCCATTCGTCGAGCGGGGTTTCCACACCGTCGCAGATAATGTTGATACCCACTTTGTTGCGGTCGTTTGCAAAATGCACGTATGCAACTGACATCACAGGTTTCTTGGCGCCTTCAAGACTGATTTTACCCGAAACGAGTGCCGATTTGTCGCCCACCTGCTCGCCTGTCATGTACAGGTAACCGCCATCGCCGTCCGACGGGATCATACCCTGAACCGACGAGTTGTTGCCCTGATTCCAACGCACATAACCTTCGCCTGCGAGTTTCTTTGTCAGGAAAGTGTGTGTCAGGCGATTGCCAGCGTTCGATTCAATGAACGGCAATTCGTAGGGAACTCCGACAGGAACCTGCTCTACGGCACGGTACTTGCTTCGGCCAAAGCTGTTATCTGCTCCGATAGCAAGCGAGAGGAAGTCCTGTTCCTCGGTTGCCTTACGTATCTGCATGGTGTGTGTGGTTCCGCTGATTCCTTCAGCACGTGCTACCCAACTATATGTGTCCTGATCAAGCTCCATGACAGCATATGTGATTGTGGCCGGATCGAGCGTCTTGCCGTTTGCGTCGGTTGTCACTTCACTCCAGGTGAATGTCACATTACCGGGCGAATTTTCAACCATTGAGGCCGTAGCCGGTGCGTAAGGAACTGTGTGTCCGACAAATGCCGAAGCTGCCGCTTCCTGGCTTTCGCCTTTGTCGTTAATTGCAACTGCAATATAATCGGTCTGACCGCCTTTCTCCAAAACATGAGTGTAGGTGCATGTTTCGCCAGGCTTGGGATTTTCGAATTTCTTCACCAGCTCATCACCGCAACGCACTTCGATAGCGGTAAGGCTTTCAAGAGCAGAACCACGGAATGTCTTTGTAGGAGCCACAAGACTGATTTCCGCCTTTAAGTCGCCGTTCATAGCCGGAGTGACAACGAAATCGGACACAGGAGCCGGCGAATCAAGGCTTGTTCCGGCAGCTATCTTGATGTTGTTAAGACAGATGTAGTTTTGGTTTGCCTCACTCAGCGCGTGGAAACCAATGTAATAGAGGCCATCCTGAGGCACTTCAATGTCATACACCACTGTCAGAGGAGTTTTTTCGACATTGGTGTAGTCCTGTTTCTCCATAATGGTGAGTGTTGTCATGGCATCAACCTCAGGGGCTGTGCCGAGGAACACTTCCATTGTCTGAACCATATTGGCAGCCCCGCCGAATGTGTCGAAACTGAAATTATAGGCGTGGCCGGATTTCAGATTGAGCGGAAGGGTGAACAACCAGTCGTCCATAGCCTTATCTTTGTTTGTGGAGATGTGGACACGTTTGTAAACCGAGCTATAGCTCCATGTCTTGTAGTCCTTGTTGGCGTCAAGAGTGGTGAAGAACGACATCGGGTCGGATGTGAAGTCGACAGCAAACGGCGGACGAATCGAACCCAAAGCCAGAGTAGCCGATGTTGTCGGTTCGGAGCTACCGCCTTCGTAGTTCACTGTCACATCGTAGGTGAACATAGTCAAGTCTTCCGGAGCTTCGAACTCATCGACTGCGCTGCGGTCGGGCGTATTTTCAGCAACCAGTTTTCCGTCGTTGTTGCGCACCACTGTGTAGGTGTATTTGTTTTTATCAACGTAGCCGCCATTCACACCCACCGACTGGTAGGGGGCGCTCCAGGTGATTGTCGCCTTACCGTTGGCGTAGGTCACCTTCGGAGCCGATGTGATTTTGTTTGGCACGTCGTTGCCGACCCATTTCGAAATCTTGGCAGCAGCGCCTTCGCCAGTAGCATTGGAAACACGGACTGTGAATGTGTATTCGCCGTTTGCGGGCACTTCAACATCGGCGCTCACACTCTCGCCGTAGGCCGATTTACCTTCGGCTGTCTTGTTGATTCCGGCGTAGACGGTGTATGTCACCTCTCCCTCCCCTGCCGAGCCGTCGGTGTTGTTTTTGGGACAATCGAATGTGATTTTGCCGGTCAGCGAACCACCCTCGAACGACAGAGCCAGATTTTGGGCAACATCAGGCAACACTCCCGACGGCGATGCCGAGGGAATATACATACCTACGAACTCTTCACCGTTGGCAAAGTCGTAGAGCTTGGCGATCGCGCCTGTAGCCAAATCAATCGAACAAAGAGCCGATTCGTTGTCGTTGCAGACAGCATAGTAGAATTTGCCCTGAGTGTTGTCAATTGTTCCTGAGGTGTATTTAGTTGACAGCGACATACCCGAAGCAATTTCCGAAGCCGATTTTGTGATGAGATCGTACGTGATGAACTTTCCGTCTTCGGTCACGGCATATAGCTTGCCGGCGTTGTCGAAACTCATAGCCACAAAAGGCTTGTCGAGCGAAGCGATTTTCTTGAATTCAAGTTTATCTTCGGTTGTGATGCGGTAGAGTCCCCATGTATTGGCCTTGATGTCGAGCACCGAACCGTAGACTTCGGTGGTGACAGGATTATAAGCCGCATCCGAGGCCGAGAAGTTACGCGAAGTGATGTCGCCTTTCAGAGTCGAAAGTGGACTCCAGTCGGCAGTGTTGTAGGTGTACTGAGTCAGTGACATTATAACACCATACGTTTTCATCACTTGTGCAAAAAGATATTTGTCTGGCATACCCACCGCATAACCGCATTCAGTGAAAATTTCATCGAGCTTCACCACAGTTGGTGTTGTCGACGTGCCGTCGGTCGGAATAGAGTAAATACCTTTTTGAGCGCCAGTATCATCGTTCCATGCCGATGAATACATCATCACGGCGTAGACCGACGAACTTCCGGCCACCGGCGAGGCAACATCGAGCGCCAACGCCGTTGTTCCGTTCGCATCTGCATTGCGCAGACGACGACTTTGTTCCAGTTGCTTATAGCTCAGCGAAGTGTTTGCCGCTGACAATTCCGCATCGGTCGACAAAGGCTGACGAGCCTGATCGAGCGGAGCCTGCAGTTGGGCAAACTCACCAGAGTTAAAAGCATAGGTCAGTCCGGCGGCAAGCACACACGACGCTACCGCAAGACGAAACTTTAAACCATACTTTTTCATACAAAAAAAAATGTGATAACGCACCACAATTCAAATCGTACCATCCGGAGCAGGGTGCGCTATTACTCCGGCCGGGAAATAACAAATATTGTAGCTAAATTTCAAGCGCCGAATTCACCAGAAAGCAACAATCATCGTCCGATTCTCACTTCAGGCTCCAGCAATAACTGAAATTGTCAGCAAATTTACCAATTAACTGTCAATTACAAAACATTCAGACCTCCAATATTACTATTTTATCGGGTTACATCCCGAAAAGTCGGCGCATGAAAATTCCGATAAGCTTCCACGTAGGCAAGGCACCGTTGAGGTGATAATTACAATTGGCTATGTGACACTTCTATGAGGCGCACTCATCCTCTGCTGTGTAACAGGGACTCCCCGCAACTGCGTAGCGCTTTCTCATGCCTACTATTCCGGCGGCAGCCCTGCAGCTTTCGCATTGCATACATATTTAGACTGTTATCTTGGGTTTTAACTCTTCAAATCTTCTTTACTCAATCACTCTCGGCTCATCAAAAACTTTGTTCTTATCTCGAACTCACGTTATTTAACAAATTTGTTTGGCATAATCCATACTTTTTCTCTATTTCGGGCAATGCTATATATTAATATATGTAAAATTATGTATAAATTGCTAACATCAGGAATCGAAGGACAAAAGGGCTTGTAACTTTGTCGGTGTAAAACGAAACCGGCCACAATGTCGTTCAGGCATCGGGCATGGCAATGGCTATCCGAGGCACGCAGCGACGGCAGTCGTGACGAATCGAAAGCTATTGGCATTGGCTAATGTTGGTTGGAGCGTTTTACAAAAGAGTGCATTGACATTTGAAAACAAAAAAATGCGGTGAACCGGATGCGTTCCGGCTCACCGCGAAAAGGGACAGTAGTCTTGTCTGTAAGGTTATTCCATCAGTTTGCGATAGCGACGACGAGGCAGCTCTTTGCCTCCGTTGCGTGCGCGCTTGTACTCTTCGTAGTCGGAGTAGGATCCTTCGTAATAGACAACGTTGCCGTCGCCTTCAAACGAAAGAATGTGTGTGCAGATTCGGTCGAGGAACCAGCGGTCGTGGCTGACAACCACGGCACAACCGGCAAATTCTTCAAGACCTTCTTCGAGGGCACGGAGTGTGTTGACGTCGATGTCGTTGGTTGGTTCGTCGAGCAGAAGCACATTGCCTTCCTGCTTAAGAGCCATGGCCAGATGCAAGCGGTTTCTTTCGCCACCGGAAAGAACTCCGATTTTCTTCTCCTGATCGGCGCCGGTGAAATTGAATTTCGACAGATAGGCGCGGGCGTTGACGTCGCGACCTCCCATGCGGAATGTTTCTGTGCCTTGCGAAATGACTTCGTAGACAGTTTTGTCGGGCAACAGATCGTGATGACGCTGGTCGACGTATGCTATCTTCACAGTTTCGCCAACGTCGAAGGTGCCATTGTCGGGAGTTTCCTGCTCCATGATGAGGCGGAACAGTGTGGTTTTACCGGCACCATTAGGTCCGATCACACCGACAATGCCATTTGGCGGAAGTGAGAAACTGAGGTCGTTGAAAAGCTGTTTTTTGCCGAAAGCCTTTGCCAGATTGGACGCTTCGATAACCTTGTTGCCGAGGCGCGGCCCGTTGGGGATGAATATCTCGAGCT
>CAYQYL010000011.1:0-37947 GCA_964421745.1 uncultured Muribaculum sp.
ACACCTATGTCGCCTGCGGGAACATCTTGGTCGGGACCGAGATTACGCCACAGTTCAAGAATGAAAGCCTGACAGAAACGCATAATTTCGCGATCGCTCTTGCCACGTGGTGAAAAATCGCTACCCCCTTTTGCACCACCCATAGGAAGAGTAGTAAGAGCATTTTTGAATGTTTGTTCGAAACCGAGGAACTTCAGAATCGAAAGGTTAACAGAGGCGTGGAAACGGATTCCACCTTTATACGGTCCAATGGCATTGTTGAACTGAACACGATAGCCAATGTTGTTCTGCACTTCGCCCTTATCGTCGATCCATGTCACGCGGAAAGTGAAGATACGGTCGGGTTCAACCATGCGTTCAATTATTTTGTTACGCTCAAATTCGGGATGACGATTGTAGACATCTTCTACCGAAAGAAGCACTTCTTTAACGGCCTGTAAGTATTCTTTTTCTCCAGGGTGTTTTGCCTCAAGGGCATTCATGATATTATTTATATCCATATCAAAAATTTAATTGAAAATGAATTTTGGAATAGGTTGATTCGTTTCTCTCAAAAGTCTGTCGCACCTGACAGAGCAATTACATGCGCAAATGTATATAATAAATTCGGAATAACGACGCGAAATGACACGATTTTTTTGTAAACTTTGTAAACAATGTATAAATTTTTCCAAGTAGTCAAATAGCCGTTTTGACTTCAAAATAAAGAAAAAATGTTGTATTTTTGTGCAAAATAACAATAAACAAAATATTGCAATCAATATGGTTATTCAACGCTGGCAATCAGTCTTATTATTTCTGGCAACAGTATTTATGGTGTTGCTTTGTGTTTTACCTCTTGGATGTGGCGTTTCATGTGAAATGAATCCGGAGTCTGTCACTTTTGTTAAAGCAGTCGATGTGCTTCCACTACTGATTGTGGGGGTAGTGACCGCAGTTTTGCTATTTATTTCAATATTCCTGTATAAGAATCTCGATTTGCAGAAGCGCACAATTGTAGCATCGTGCATTCTGATTGTCGGTTCGATGATTATCGCGGCAATCACAGGTCTGTGGTTATCGTTTGTTTATACAGTTCCGGCGCTTTTGGCATCCGTCTGGGCTTATGTCCGTGTAGGAGCCGACCAAAAGTTGCTCCGCAGCTACGACAGACTTCGCTAATCGGTGTGTATAAAAACATGTAGACGGCTGCGGTTTAGTTACTGCAGCCGTCTACGCATATATAATTATAGATTGGTTATTGGATTATAGTGTCATCTTTTGCTTTCTGAGCCAGTTTGAATAGCTCGGGGTCAATATGGCAATATCCACCCGGATTCTTGTCGAGATAGTCCTGATGATAGGCTTCGGCTTGAGAAAAACTCTTAAGCGGCATCACTTCAACGGCTATTTTACCCGAATAGTTAGGTGCGAGTTCTTTAAGCTTTTCAAGAATAATATCTTGTTCGTCGGCAGTTGTGTAATATATACCTGTACGGTACTGCGAACCTATATCATTGCCTTGGCGGTTAACGGATGTCGGATCGATTGTTTTGAAGAACATGTCGATCAGAAATTGCAAGGAAACCACACTGCTGTCGTATTCCACTCTCACACATTCCGACGCTCCGGTTTCGCCCGTGCTGACTTCCATGTAGGTGGGATGTGGAATCCGGCTATTCGCGTAACCAACTTCGGTGTTTACAACTCCGTTTATTTGCTTGAAAAAATGTTCCGTACCCCAGAAGCATCCTCCGGCAAATCCTATAGTCTTAACATTATTGTCTTGTGCCATATATCTCTAGTTATTTTACAATAATAACCGTTTAACAGACACAATGGTTTAGTTTTTCGTTCACTTTTCTTGCCGAGTTGAAAAAGAGTAAGGCCTGGCCTCGACTGAAGTGCCACGAGATTTATCTGGACTGGAAGTCATTGAATAGTCAAGTGAAGCACCGGCAGTAAGATCGGAATGGCTAATGAAGTTTTTGTCATAATTTTTACCATTGATTGCCAGTCGGCTTACATAGCGGTTGTCATGATTGTTTTCAGGGGCATTTATGGTTATCGCTTTTCCGTTTTCAAGATTTAGCTTGATTGTTTTGAATAATGGTGCCCCCAATACATATTGCCCGCTACCAGGGCACACTGGGTAGAATCCAAGTGCGGAGAATACATACCAAGCCGACGTTTGCCCATTATCTTCATCCCCACAATATCCGTCAGGGTTAGGTGTATACATGCGGTCCATCACTTCACGCACCCAATACTGGGCTTTCCACGGTTCGTCTGAGTAGTTGTAAAGATAAATCATGTGCTGAATTGGCTGATTTCCATGGGCGTAATTTCCCATATTCATTATCTGCATTTCTCTGATTTCATGAATCACAAAGTTATAATAACTTTCATCGAAAACAGGCGGAACAGTAAAAACAGAATCAAGCATGGCATTGAATTTAGCATCGCCACCCATAAGATTTATCAATCCCTGAGGGTCGTGGAACACCGACCATGTGTAGTGCCAGGAATTGCCTTCAGTGAATGCATCGCCCCATTTAAGAGGATTGAAGGGAGTCTGGAACGTACCGTCCGCGTTTTTCCCACGCATCAAACCGGTTTCCTTATCATACAAATTCTTGTAATTCATGGCACGTTTGGCAAATGGCGCAAGTTCCTTGTCGGTTTTTCCCAATGACTTTCCAAGTGTGTAGATACACCAATCGTCGTAGGCATATTCGAGTGTGCGCGCAGCGTTTTCTCTGATGTTGACATCATAGGGCACATATCCAATCGTATTATAATATTCATGACCGAGTCGTCCGGTGGAAGACACTTTTGGATGCACGTTCTGAGTGCCGTTAACTACGGCTTCCCAAAGAACAGCTATGTCTTCGTCGGGAACCTTAACCCCTTTAAGCCACGCATCGGCAACAACCGATGCAGAATTATTGCCTACCATACAACCTCGATGCCCCGGACTTGCCCATTCAGGCAAAAAGCCACTTTCACGATAGGCATTTGCCAAACCTTGTTGTATTTTCAAGTTTTGCGACGGATAAATGAGGTTAAGCAATGGAAATAATGCGCGGAAAGTATCCCAGAAACCTGTGTCAGTAAACATATATCCGGGACGAACTTCGCCATTATATGGGCTGTAATGTATTGTATTCCCATTAGAGTCAATCTCGTAAAAACTTCTTGGGAATAAGACGGAACGATAAAGGCAGGAATAAAAAGTGCGAAGACGGTCGATATCATCATCTTCGATCTGAACACGTCCGAGAACTTCGTTCCAACGATCGAATCCCTCGGATTTAATTCGATCAAAGTTACCGTCGCCCAGTTCTTTTAGATTAATTGTAGCTTGCTCAGGGCTAATGAACGACGATGCTACCCGTGCATTCACTACTTGTCCTTTCTTTGTCTTGAATCCTACAATGGCTCCTGCATGGTTTGCTTCAGTGTTGAGACTTTCAGGAGTAATCTGACCATCGGTTACCGTAGCAAAATATGTGAACGGAGTGTCAAAAACAATTTCAAAGTAATTCTTAAAGTTATCGGGAACACCACCACTATTTTTAGTTGTGAAACCGACAATTTTATTCTGTTCCGGAATAATTCGAACTGCCGACCCTTTGTCGAATGCATCTAATACGACCATAGAGCTATCGTTTTCAGGAAATGTGAAGCGAAAAGCAGCAGCACGTTCCGTAGGCGTGACCTCCGCAACTACATCATGGTCGGCCAAATAAACCTTATAATAATTTGGCTTTACTACCTCTGCCTTATGTGAAAACCAGCTTGCGCGTGCATCTTCATCGAAGACTGCTCCACCTGTTACCGGCATTATTGAAAACTGTCCGTAGTCGTTAATCCATGGACTTGGCTGATGGGTCTGTTTTATGCCGCGAATTTTGTCGGCATCATAAGTGTAGGCCCAGCCGTCGCCCATCTTTCCTGTCTGAGGTGTCCAAAAATTCATTCCCCATGGCAAGGCGATAGCAGGGTAGGTGTTTCCGGTAGACAATGAGTGCTTCGATTGTGTGCCAACGAGTGGACTTACGTAGTCGGCAGGAAGGGTTTCAGACTGTGCCGGAAGATATGCGGCAAGCGACAATCCAATTATTGCGGTGAGATTGAAAATAGGTTCTAATTTCATTGTGAACAATGTTAGCTTATTAAATTCCACTGTAAAGTTACAGAAAGCACACTGTAAACATGTATCATTCTCTGCCAATCCTGCATTCATGCACTGCAACCGCAAATTTTTTCCAGCAAATAACTCAAAAAACGCTGCGGTGTCATTCAGAAAACTACCGCAGCGCTAAATAAATGAGATTATAATATGCGAGTCAGATTAAAGAATACCTTGAGCCATCATTGCACGAGCAACTTTCATGAAGCCTGCAACGTTGGCTCCTTTAACGTAGTTGGTGTAACCATCGGCTTCTTTTCCATATTTCTGGCACTGTGTGTGGATCGAAGCCATTATATCTTTTAATTTTTCATCAACTTCTTCAGCGCTCCACGATAGTTTCTGTGAATTCTGCGCCATTTCAAGTCCTGAAACTGACACACCTCCGGCATTGGCAGCTTTTCCTGGAGCATAGAGAATTTTAGCATTCAGGAATTCTTTGATTGCTTCAGGAGTAGAGGGCATGTTAGCGCCTTCACTCACAGCAATGCAACCATTCGCAAGGAGTGTACGTGCATCATCGCCGTCGAGTTCGTTCTGAGTAGCAGAGGGCATTGCGATATCACACTTGTATCCCCATGGACGGCCACCTTCTACATATTCACAACCATATTCTTCAGCAAACTCACGGATACGGCCACGATACTCATTCTTTAGCTTGAAAATGTAATCGAGCTGTTCTTCAGTTATACCTTCCGGTACATAAATACATCCGTCGGAATCGCTCATTGTGATTACCTTTGCACCAAGACTAAGTAGTTTTTTAGCTGTGTATGTAGCAACGTTTCCAGAGCCGGATATGGCAACAACTTTGTCTTTAATGTCGATTCCTCGCGTTGCAAGCATATTCAACAGGAAATATACGTTACCGTAGCCAGTTGCTTCAGGACGAATCAGCGAACCGCCGAATTCAATACCTTTTCCTGTGAATGTACCGGTGAACTCACGTGACATTATTTTGTACATACCTTACATGTAACCAACTTCACGACCACCTACACCTATGTCTCCTGCCGGAACGTCGGTGTCAGGGCCTATATGGCGCCAAAGTTCTTCAATAAATGCCTGGCAGAAACGCATTACTTCCATATCGCTTTTGCCGCGAGGAGAGAAGTCGCTACCGCCTTTACCACCACCCATGGGAAGAGTAGTGAGCGAATTCTTGAATGTCTGCTCAAAGGCAAGGAATTTAAGGATTGACTGATTTACTGACGAATGGAAGCGTATTCCACCTTTGTACGGACCAATGGCATTATTGTGCTGAATACGATATCCCATATTGTTCTGAACCTTTCCCTTATCATCGACCCAACTAACGCGGAATGAGAAAATTCGATCGGGAATGCAAAGACGTTCAATCAAATTGTAACGTTCAAATTCCGGATGTTTGTTGTATTCGTCCTCGATAGTTGTGATTACCTCTTCGACTGCCTGCAGGTACTCAGGCTCATTAGGGAAGCGTAATTTCAGATTGTCTAATACTTCAGTCGCTTTCATCGTAACTTAAAATAAATAATCAAAAATAAGTGAAAATTGTTTTAATTCTCGACAAAGGTAAATCAAATTGTTCGTATTTCCAAATAATTAATTGCAATAATTTTAAATTTAAACTATTTTATTGGCAAAATGAACAATCACACTTAAGAAATGGCTACATACAGTCGTAGATTGCCTGCATCAGAGCCGGTCGCGGATTTTCGCGAGAGAATGCTTTGTTATCGCGGGTTGGGTGGACACGGTTACAAAGGAAAATCAAAAACAAATTATTATCAGGATCAATCCAGATTGCCGTACCGGTAAAACCAAGATGTCCGTACACAGAGGCAGGTGCGCTTTTGGCTGTAGGACTCTTGTCCGGATTTTTTGTGTCGGGTTTGTCGAATCCAAGTCCACGGCGCGAGATAGAACTTTGTGTTTTGGTAAAAGTATCGGCAGTGGATTTTTTCAGAAGCTGTTTACCGGCATAGTTACCACCGTTCAACCACATCTGACATAGATGAGCCAAGTCGCCGGCAGTTGAGAATAATCCCGCATTACCCTGAACACCGCCTGAAAATGCAGCGAACTCATCATGAACAATACCATGACACAGACCTTTGCGAAGAAACCGATTCGTTTCGGTCGGAGCGATTGCTCGTTTGGAAAAACGGTCGAGCGGACGATAGCCCGTTCTGTGACAACCCAAAGGACCAAACACCTTATCATGAACCCAACGGTCATGATTCACTCCGGTAACATTTTGCTCCAACTTCATAAGAAGGGCGAAGTTAAGATCAGAGTAAAGATAGCCGTGCGTCTTACGGAGCGGTGCCGAGTAGACGTGATTCATTATCGTATCGAATGTGCAACTACCGACATATACATTATTGCCGATATGGAACGGGGTGGTTTGAGATGAAGCAGATGCAACGATATCACTCCGCAGTTTCGCAGAGCTGTTGCCATACAACCCACCATGAACGGGAATTGTGTTTGGCGCACGCCGACGGCGACTTAACAATCGACCGGTGTAGCTGGTCGAGTCCATCATCAGATCGTACATGCTAATGGCTGCCGGCATTCGACTCTGGTGCATCAGCAGCTGACGAACAGTAATTGTGTCTTTTCCTTCAACATTCATTTCCGGCAGGTATTTCGCGACAGGCTCATCAAGATTGAAAAGTCCCTTGTCGTATGCTGCCATCACACCAGGAAGAGTACCAGTTATTTTACTAACCGATGCGAGATCATAAAGTGTAGTGTCTGTTACGGGAACAGTCCTTGTATTATCAGTAAATCCATAGCTTTTATTAAGGATGATATATCCGTCTTTTGCTATTAAAACCTGACAGCCGGGAAACGCACCGGCTGTCAGAGATTTTTTAATTATCTTATTTATTGAATCGTTCAATGGTTTCGTGAATCCAACCGATGATGGACTTGAAAACCCGAGTCTGATTTTTGGCAACTTTAAGCCACAACCAAGCGGTGCGACGCCTTTTACATTGACAGGAAGTTTACCTGTAACTTCTATTCCTCCGAACAAAGCCTGCGCACCATATTCCTGAGTTAGTTTTGTGTCTTCACTCATTAATATTATAGCATCGGATTTAATAGGAGCAAACGCAGATAGCTTATATGGATTCAAGAAGAAAACTGTAACAAGATTTCTGACGCCAGACAACTGAGAGAGAATATGCTGTGATGCGGCTTTGTCGTTATATACAGCAGCAATCACAACAGAATGATCTTTAATCTTTTCGAGCTGTGCAGCTGAGAGGCTCTGTTGGGCCGAGAATGAATTTATATCAGCATATTTACTGCAGAATTCTGTGAATTGATTGTTTTGCGGAGCACCTATATTCACTACGGCTATTGATTTTGGTGCTGTGTCTTTAATAGGCAATATTTCGTTGTCATTTTTCAGACAAGTTGCCATGGCTTCTACCAAAGAGCGCCTCACAGCTTCAGCTTCCGGAGAATTCAACAATTCGAGCAAATCGGGACGATCAACTTTTGCCGGCCGTTTTCGCAGGCCAAGAGCATATTTATATGTCAGCATTTTGCGACACGCTTCGTCAATTTGCTTTTGAGTTATTTCACCGGATTCAATTGCATTCTGCATAGCTTTAATCGAGACAGCAGCATTGGCAGGTTTTAAAAGAACATCGGCTCCGGCCTTGAATGCCAGCAGACAGTTGTCTGCCCCTTTTTGCGAAGCTCCGCCCATTGTAAGTGCGTCAGTAAATGTGAGTCCCTCGAAACCCATTTGCCGTTTAAGCAGCAATGACGAAATGTACTTAGATAGTGAAGAGGGTGTGCCGCTTGAATCCAAGGATGGTACATTCAGATGCCCGACCATTATGCCCGAACAACCTTCATTAATAAATTCCTGAAACGGTAATAAATCGACCGAATCGAGTTTTTCTTTGCTATGGTGAACTGTAGGTAGAGCTTTGTGAGAATCAACATTTGTATCGCCGTGACCGGGAAAATGTTTTGCTACAGCCATAACTCCATTGTCCTCCATACCGCGGGAGTAGGCACAACCAAGTTTGGCAACCCGCTCCGGATCTTCTCCGAATGAACGCTTTCCGATAACAGGATTGTCGGGATTGGAATTCACGTCAAGCACCGGTGCAAAATCAACCTGAAGTCCCAGAAGACGACACTGTCGGGCTGTTTCTTTTCCGTAATCAAACAGTAGCTGTGGATTCTGTATTGCGCCAAGACTCATGTTATATGGAAAGCCTTCAACATCTTTCAATCGCATTGCAGGTCCCCATTCACCGTCGAGAGTAAACATTAGCGGAACTTTCGCTATAGATTGACAATAATCGATTAGTTCGGTGTATTGATGAGCTTTTCCACCGCTGAAAAGTATACCTCCCACCGAATTGTTGACTATATGATTGTGTAATGTTTTTTTTGCCGTGGGAATGTCTGTAGGATCAACTACGGGCATAAACAGCTGTTGTAAACGTTCCTGCGGTGTGAGCGCATTGAGAACCGAATCGACCCACCGGTTACATTCCTGTTTGTCAGTTTTTTTCAGGAGCCCCGGTTCTGTTGAGAATGCCGACAATGATAGCGGCAACAGACACACTAAGACTGTTTGTTTAAAATTGAATTTCATTCTGTATACAAAAATATATAATTTCTTAATAACATATTATAACCTGATTTTTAAATCATAGCCACCGACAGGCTTCGCCGGGTGACTCTTCAAATATCCGGCGACAGCATCGTCGAGTCGGAGCGAACTTCGCTGAAGCACTTTAGCATGGGTGAACGGTTCCATATAGTCGCCCCCTTGAGCAAGATAGTCAATTGTGACAATACGATACGTTTTATCATCACTTATATCATTAAAATCAAAGCCACGGCTGACACAGTTAACGTTGCGTTGCTTCATCAGCGGTAAAGCGCGTTTAAGATCCTTTCCGGTGATTTCAAGCAAAATCAATTTGTTGTCGAATGGCATTAATGTCATAATCATACCCTTGGTCAGTGGACCTTTATGCAAACTCTGGCGCAAGCCGCCTTTGTTTATTACAGCAAAATCGGGAACATTATTAAATATATCGCAACCAACAGAATAAACTATATCGCCAAGCCAATTGCGCATAATGATATCTCCTTGCGGCATATCTGTGTCTAAAGTCGTGAGTACAACGTTTACTATCGAATCGATTCCCTGACGATAACCTGAGAGTTCGGTTTGCAAAACAGGATCAAGACGGTCATCGTAGCGGCTGTCGACTGGCAAGAGCGAAGTTTTCACTGTATTGAGATCGAAATCAATATCAATACGCCCCAAGAGTCTTCCGCGACTTCCTGTCTGAGCAATAGTCACCGAGTCACCAATTAGATTCGGCACTTTCCAAATGGCATTGTCATGTGAGTCAGGGCCAACTTCAGTATGGCTGTGGCCGCCGATTATGATATCAATATTTTCCGTTTTACGGGCAATATCAAGATCGGACGGAGTAGGGGGAGCGGGATCAGAATATCCGACATGTGTGAGTGCAATAACTTTGTCAACTTTTTCCACGTTTTTCAGATACCATGCCATTGCGTTTGCTGCTTTCAAACCGTCGTAGCACACCAATCCCGAAGCAACATTGCCGGATATCATTCCCTTCGGATCAAGATTGATTGCTAAGAAACCTATTTTTTTATCATCGATATTCTTAACTGTATATTGTTTGAACAATCCCGCAAGAGGTGTCTGGTTGAAGTCATAGTTTGTTGAAAGCAGTTCGGCATCGAGCAATTTCCACTCTTCAGCCAGTTTCTCCATTCCTGAATCGAATTCATGGTTGCCGAGAATCATATAATCATAGCCGAGCGCATTCATGACTTTACGTTCAACTTCACCTTTAAAGATCGAATAGTAAAGAGAGCCTTGGACTGCATCGCCGGCATCGACAAGAATCACATTCGGTTCGGCCAGCCTGATGCTATCGACAAGCGCTTTTCTACGCAACACACCGCCTTGATTATCGTCAGTAGGATCAATTTGAGAATGAGTATCGTTTGTGTGAAGCACAACCACATTCTGTGCGGGAGCCGACAAAAATACCAAAGAAGCCACAGCCACAAAAGCCGCATGAAGTTTTGTAAGAACAGTCATTAATATAATATATAATGTGCATCAAGTTTAAAACGAAGTTACACAATTACCTCCAAACAACAAAATTCCAAGGCGTTTTCACTAACTTTTACATTTTGTCAGCACAAAAACTGGCACGAAATTTGTTATTTGAAGAGTGAAAGCATTAAATTTGCAATTCGAAAAAATCAATAAACAGAATTACAACACTAATTTCAATCATATCCGATGAACGTATTATTAGACAAAACCGGCAATGTGACAGCAACCCTCACAGTGTCGATTGAAGAAAACGATTACAAAGAAAAAGTTGAGAAACGCCTGAAAGAAATAGGTCGCACACACGCTATACCCGGCTTCCGTCAGGGTCATGTTCCCGCCGGAGAACTGAAACGTCGTTTTGGCAAACAGGTAACAGCCGATGTAATTAATGACGTTGTTTATGAAGCAGTCATCAAATACATTAACGAAAACAAGCTGCCGGTGCTCGGTCAGCCCATTCCTGTCGATGTTAAAGAACTTGATCTGAAAAACCAGAAAGATTTCACCTTCCAATATGAACTTGGCCTTGCTCCCGAACTCAATATCGAGGTAAGCAAGGAAGACAAAGTTCCTTACTACAAAATTGAAGCTTCCGACGAAATGGTCAAGGAACAGGACGAAAAATTCCGCGAACGTTTCGGCGCTCAAGTTCCAGGCGAAGAAGTTGAGCCTAACGCTCTTGTGAAAGGTGCAATTATGGAACTTGACGAAAATGGCGAAGTTAAGACATCGGAAGATGCAATACAGATGATTAATGGCATCGTAGCGCCTATGTATTTCAAAGACCGCGATCAGGCAAAACTTTTCGAAGGACGCAAGGTTAACGACAAGGTAAAATTCAACCCATGGAAAACTTGCGACGGCAATCCTGCTGAAATGTCTTCGATGCTCGGAGTTGAAAAAGATAAAGCGGCAGACATCAAAGGCGATTTTGAAATGTCGATTTCTGAAATCATCGTTCTTCGTCCCGCAGAGGCCAATCAGGAACTTTTCGACAACGTACTTGGCAAAGACAAAGTGAATAACGAAGCTGATTACCTTAAAGGCGTTAAGGAAATGATTGAGCAGGATCTGTCGGCGAACAGTGAGATTCTTTTCCGTCATCAGGTTGAAAAATACATGATGGACAAATATGGCAACATTGAGTTGCCCGCCGAGGTGCTTAAAAAATGGCTTATTAACACCAACGAAAAAATCACACCTGAAAACGTTGACGAAGAATATGTACGCATCGAACCGATGCTGAAATGGCAACTCATCAAAGAACGTCTTGCAGGCGTCTGCGAAATAAAGATCGAGGAACAGGATTTGATAAATCACGCGAAGATGATAGCTGCACGTCAGTTCGCTCAGTACGGCATGACTAATATCGATGATGAAACTCTGCTCGACTATGCCAAACGTATTTTGGCTGACAAACAGTTCCGTCCGCGTATTGTTGAAGAAACAGGTGATATCAAACTGTACGGTGCTCTCAAAGATAAAATAACTGCAGAAGAAAAGAATGTCACCCTTGACGAATTCAAAGCTATTGCAGAGAAAGCCTAATAGAATTTGATCGGCAAACATACGAAGAGCGGCATTTTTTGTCGCTCTTCTTTATTTATACAGTTGTTACAATAATAATTAGCCAACTAAAATATGGATAATTTTGTTGTACAACTAAATTTTATTATCTTTGAAATAGAAAACTAAAAAATCAGACATCAATTATGAATAACGATTTTAGAAACTACGCTGTCAAGCACATGGGCATGAATGGCCTGGCTCTTGACCAATATATGTCAGCAGCTAATAATGCTGCATCTTCAATAACATCGAGCTATATCTCGCCTACAATTATTGAAGAACGCCAGTTAAATGTGGCACAGATGGATGTTTTTTCACGTCTGATGATGGACAGAATTATTTTTCTTGGGACTGACGTGAACGATTATACAGCCAATGTAATTCAGGCACAATTGTTGTATCTGGATTCGGCCGATCCAGGAAAAGATGTGTCAATCTACATCAATTCGCCCGGTGGATCCGTGTATGCCGGATTGGGAATATACGACACAATGCAATATATCTCTTCTGACGTCGCAACAATTTGCACCGGTATGGCAGCTTCGATGGCTGCAGTACTACTTGTTTCCGGTACTACAGGAAAAAGATTTGCATTGAAGCATTCGCGCGTTATGATTCATCAGCCAATGGGTGGCGCACAAGGTCAGGCCTCCGATATTGAAATCACAGCCCGTGAGATTCAAAAGCTAAAGAAAGAACTTTATACAATTATAGCCGATCACTCAGGTATGCCTTTCGACAAAGTTGAAAAAGACTCGGATCGCGACTACTGGATGACTGCAGAAGAGGCTTTAAACTACGGAATGATCGACAAAGTTCTTGTAAAGGCAAAACACTAAGAATAATCTAACTTAACCAATAATTGTAGCCGCTTACTACATAGTATGCGGCTACAATAAAAATCAATGGCAAAAAAACAAAACACCCCATGTTGCTCATTTTGTGGGCGTCCGGCAGACATGTCGGAAGGGCTGATTCCGTCGGCTACAAATAACGATACATTCATATGCACTGAATGCGTCGGCGCGATCGACCAGATGCTCAAAGAATTAAGCGGCGAAACTAAAAAACAGAATGTTCCGAAACTTAAAGATGTTCCCAAGCCAAAGGAAATCTGTGAGTTTCTTGATCAATATGTGATCGGACAGGAAGATGCAAAAAAGTATCTTGCCGTAGCTGTCTACAACCACTACAAACGTCTTGCTCAACCGACTACCGACGATGTTGATATAGAAAAGAGCAATATAGTTATGGTTGGTCCGACCGGCACAGGGAAAACTCTGCTGGCAAAAACTATCGCAAAGATGTTAGATGTTCCGTTCACTATCGTCGATGCGACGGTACTGACCCAGGCCGGGTATGTGGGCGAAGACATAGAAAGTCTTTTAACCAGATTGCTTCAAGCTGCAGACTACGATGTTGCCAAAGCTGAAAAAGGTATCGTATTCATCGATGAAATTGACAAGATTGCCCGTAAAGGCGATAATCCGTCGATTACTCGCGATGTCAGTGGAGAAGGAGTTCAGCAAGGGTTGCTAAAATTGCTCGAAGGCTCAATTGTGAACGTACCGCCACAAGGAGGACGCAAACATCCGGAACAACGGATGATTCCGGTTGATACAAAAAATATACTGTTTATTTGTGGAGGTGCTTTCGACGGTATCGAACAAAAGATAGCACATCGAATGAACACTCATACGGTTGGTTTTTCAACTGACGGAAAAAAAGCTCGTATCGACCGCAACAATTTTCTAAAATACGTTGCACCGCAAGACTTGAAGTCTTTCGGGCTGATTCCGGAAATCATAGGACGCCTACCTATATTGACCAATCTTGAACCACTCGACCGCGATGCATTGCGTAGGGTGCTCACAGAACCCAAGAACGCAATAATAAGACAATACACCAAGTTGTTCCAGATGGATAATGTTGAACTGACATTTACCCCTGAAGCTCTTGATTTAATTGTAGATAAGGCGATAGAATATAAACTTGGCGCACGCGGATTACGCTCAATCGTTGAAACAATCATGATTGATGCTATGTATGAGATTCCGTCGACAAAAAAACGGAAGTTCGAAGTAACGGCTGATTATGCGCTGAAAATGCTTGAAAAAGCAAACTTCGAAACCAACCATATACCGCCTAAATAGCGTTCTTACATCATCCCAATCTTTATCCCTATGGCAATCGACAAAATGACACTCGCCACCGAATTGAAAAAACATTTCGGGTTCGATTCATTCAAAGGCAATCAGGAAGCGGTGATATTAAATCTGCTTGAAGGCAACGACACATTTGTGCTTATGCCGACAGGTGGAGGCAAGTCTCTGTGCTATCAGTTACCGGCACTTATGATGCAAGGAACTGCGATTGTAATTTCGCCGTTGATTGCGTTGATGAAAAATCAGGTTGATTCCATGAGGAGTTTCAGCGAGGATGATAATGTTGCGCATTTTTTAAATTCTTCTCTCACAAAATCGGTAACTGATAAGGTGAAGGCCGACATCATGGCCGGAAAGACGAAGTTGCTGTATGTTGCGCCTGAGTCATTGACAAAACAGGATACAATTGACTTTCTCAAAACTGTATCCATATCGTTTTATGCAGTTGACGAAGCTCATTGTATATCGGAATGGGGGCATGATTTCAGACCGGATTATCGCCGTATACGTCCGATTATCAATGAAATAAGCCGACGTCCAATTGTGGCTCTTACAGCTACGGCCACACTTAAGGTTCAGCACGACATCCAGAAAAACCTTGGAATGCTCGGAGCAACGGTGTTTAAATCGTCGTTCAACCGCAGCAATCTCTACTATGAGATCCGTGCAAAAAGCGCAAACACCGACAGAGAAATCATCCGTTTCATCAAGCAACAGGACGGCAAAAGTGGTATCGTCTATTGTCTTAGCCGCAAAAAAGTTGAAGAATTAACCGAACTGTTGCAACTCAACGAAATCAACGCACTTCCATATCATGCAGGCCTTGACCCTTCGACACGCGCAGCCAACCAAGATGCGTTTATTCTTGAAAACGTATCAGTTATTGTTGCCACTATCGCATTCGGAATGGGAATTGACAAACCGGATGTGCGTTTCGTAATCCACTACGATATACCTAAATCGCTCGAAGGGTATTATCAAGAAACCGGGCGCGCAGGTCGCGACGGTGGAGAAGGCAAGTGTATTACATTTTATTCTGCCAAAGACTTGTCGAAAATGGAGAAATTCATGCAAAGCAAGCCGCTGGTAGAACAAGAGATAGGCCGTCAACTGTTAATTGAAACCGCCGCTTACGCAGAATCGTCGGTATGTCGCCGAAAAATGCTCTTGCATTATTTCGGCGAAGAATACACGCAAGATAACTGCGGTAATTGCGACAATTGTTTAAATCCTAAAAAACAAGTGGAAGCTAAAGACGAACTATGTGCCACGATTGAAACCGTAATGGCACTTAATGAAAAATTCAAGGCAGACCATCTTGTGGATGTAATGCTCGGTAAAAACACCGCAGCAGTAAAAACCTATGACCACAAAGACCTTGAAGTGTTTGGGTGCCTTGAAGGCTCCGATGCAAAAACATTGAATACAGTAATCCGTCAGGCGATACTGGAAGGTTATCTCGATCGAGATATCGAGAATTTCGGAATAATTCGTTTGACAGAAAAAGGCAAAAAGTATTATAAGAAGCCTACATCTTTCAAAATTGTGGAGGATAACGACTTTTCTGACGAAGAGCCGGAACCCATGATGAAAGGTGGTGCAGCATGTGCTGTCGATCCGGAACTGTATAACATTCTCAAAGATCTGCGCAAAAAAATCGCAAAGAAACTTGAGTTACCACCTTATGTTATTTTCCAGGATCCATCGCTTGAAGCAATGGCAACGACATATCCAATCACAATTGAGGAACTTCAGAATATACCCGGCGTCGGCGCAGGTAAAGCGAAACGCTATGGCGATGAATTCCTTAAAGTGATAAAGGCACATGTCGACGAAAACGAGATTGAGCGTCCTGAAGACCTGAGAGTCAGAAGCGTGGCTAATAAATCGAAACTAAAAATCTCTATAGTTCAAGGTATTGACCGTAAAATACCTCTTGACTCACTTGCCGAAAGCAAAGGATTGGAGTTCAACGAGCTGCTCGATGAAATTGAAGCAATAGTTTATTCGGGCACAAAAATCTCGATCGACTATTTCCTTAACGAGATTATGGATGACGACCGACAGATTGACATATTCGAATATTTTAGAGAAAGCGATACTGACAATCTTGAGGAAGCCATCAATGAACTTGGAAACGAATACAGCGAAGAGGAAATTCGTTTGGTGAGAATTAAATTCTTATCAGAGTTAGGGAATTAGCGGAACAATGTCGGTAGCTATAATTAAATATAACGCCGGAAACGTTTATTCGGTACAATGTGCGCTTTCACGACTTGGTGTGGAAGCAGTTGTAACGGACAGTCCCGACGCGATACGGCAATCAGAGAAAGTAATCTTTCCTGGGGTCGGTGAGGCTGCGGCCGCGATGCATCATCTTAGAGAAACAAAGCTCGACGAGGTGATTAAATCTTTAACTAACCCGGTGCTTGGAATCTGTATAGGGCAGCAGCTCATGTGCAGTTACTCTGAAGAAGGCAACACAGAGTGCCTTGGCATCTTCCCGGATAAGGTATTACGATTTGAAACAAACGACAGAAGTTTAAAAATTCCACATACAGGCTGGGATACAATTCAACTAAGCAAAGAAGACGGTCCCATTCCGGATGTGCTCGACAACGAGTGGGTATATTATGTTCATAGTTATTATGTTCCGGTGGGGGAATGCACTACTGCCATAACAGATTACATAGTGCCGTTTTCAGCCGCAATGAGACGCGACAATTTCTTCTCCACGCAATTCCATCCGGAGAAAAGTGGTGCTGTCGGATCTGTATTCTTAAAACATTTCCTTAGTTTATGATTGAACTTATTCCGGCCATAGATATTATAGACGGTAAATGTGTCAGACTGACACAGGGTCAATACAACTCGTCGAAAGTGTATGCCGACGATCCTCTGGATATGGCTCATCGGTTTGCCGACAGCGGATGCAAACGTCTGCACCTTGTGGACCTCGATGGTGCAAAATCGCAGCATATCGTTAATTATCGAGTGCTTGAACGAATTGCAACACAAACTGGACTTACAATAGATTTCGGTGGTGGCATAAAAACCACTGCAGATGCCGAAATTGCTTTCAATTCGGGAGCAGCCATGATTACCGGCGGGAGCATCGCAGTCAAGAATCCTGACTTATTTCTATATTGGGTAGAAAAATACGGTAGCGACAAAATAATTCTCGGAGCAGATGCCCGAAATGGGAAAATTGCAGTGCAAGGCTGGACTGATAGCTCCGATCTTGACGTTATCAAATTTGTAGACAGCTATCACAATAAAGGTGTATCACAAGTTATATCTACCGATATATCCCAGGACGGCACTTTGCAGGGACCGTCTATCGAGCTCTATCGGCAATTGTTGCAGATTGAAGGTTTGTATGTAATTGCCAGTGGAGGAGTTGGAGAAATGTCGCACATTGAGAAACTTGACCGAGCTGGAGTCCCAGCAGTAATAGTAGGAAAAGCAATTTACGAAGGTCGGATTTTGCTTCGTGAAATAGAAGAATTAAATCTCAAAAACAGTTAACCCAATGCTCGCTAAACGCATAATTCCATGTCTGGATGTTAAAAACGGAACAACTGTAAAAGGTGTTAACTTTGTCAACTTCCGCGATGCGGGTGATCCTGTTGAACTTGGGCGCCAATACAGCGATGCAGGAGCTGATGAACTGGTCTACCTTGACATCACGGCCTCTCACGAAGGGCGCAAAACGTTTGTTGATCTTGTTCGCCGGGTTGCTGCAAACATTAGTATTCCTTTCACCGTAGGTGGAGGAATTTCTTCGGTAAACGACGTTGATGTTTTGCTGAATGCCGGAGCCGATAAAGTATCTGTGAATTCGTCGGCAATCCGTAATCCACAGCTTATTTCAGATATTGCCAGTCGATTTGGATCGCAGGTTTGCGTTGCGGCAATAGATGCCCATTGTATTAATGGGAAATGGGAGTGCTATCTTAATGGTGGCCGAGTTCCTACGGGAAGAGATTTGTTTGAATGGGCCCATGAAGCTCAAGAACGCGGAGCAGGCGAAATATTATTTACCTCAATGGACCACGACGGCGTAAAAACAGGTTTTGCCAATGATGCATTACGCCAGCTCTCGCAACATCTCAGCATACCTGTCATTGCATCGGGCGGTGCCGGAACATGTCGGCATTTTCTGGATGTCTTCACCGAAGGACATGCCGATGCAGCTTTAGCAGCCAGTATTTTCCATTTTGGTGAAATACGAATCAGTGAGCTAAAAGATTATTTGCTAAACAATGGAATAGTAATTAGAAAATAAAACTCAATTATATCAAAATGTTGAATCTCGACTACACCAAAATGGGCGGATTGGTGCCTGCCATAATTCAAGATGATGTGACCAAGAATGTGTTGATGCTCGGTTTCATGAACGAAGAAGCATACAACAAGACAGTTGAAACCGGTAAAGTCACATTTTTCTCACGCACAAAAAACAGGCTCTGGACAAAAGGCGAAGAGAGCGGACATTTCCTAAATGTAGTTTCTATTGAAGAAGACTGTGACCACGACACACTGCTAATTAAAGTGAATCCGGTTGGGCCTACCTGCCACAAAGGAACCGACACATGTTTCGGCACAGAGAACAATGTTGGAGTTGAATTTTTCCGTTATCTCCAAGACTTTATCGAAGTGCGTCACAAAGAGATGCCCGAGGGCTCATATACTACATCTCTGTTTAAAAAAGGCATTAACCGTATGGCACAGAAAGTTGGAGAGGAAGCCGTTGAAACCGTGATAGAAGCCACCAACGGAACTATCGACGGATTAGTGTACGAAGCGTCAGACTTGATTTACCACCTTATTGTGCTTTTGACTGACAAAGGACTGCGCATTGAAGACCTTGCGGAAGAACTTAAAAAACGCCATAAAGCATAACTACTGAACAATATGAGCATAGTCGATTATCAACATGTTGAATTGCTCCGCAAAGAACATGTTGTTCTGAAAAATGTGACTTTTAGTGTCGACAAAGGACAATTCAACTACATTATCGGGAAAGTAGGTAGCGGTAAAAGCACACTACTCAAATCAATGTATGCTGAAATTCCGGTCGAAAGTGGCCAAGCCACAGTATTAGGCTATGCCCTAAACACAATCAAGCGTCGCGATATACCAATGTTGCGACGGCAGATAGGAATTGTATTTCAAGATTTTCAGCTTCTCACCGACCGCACTGTACACGATAATCTACATTTTGTGCTTAAAGCGACAGGATGGGAGAACAAAACGGAAATCGAAGAACGTATCGATCAGGTGCTTAATCAAGCCGGAATGTCGAACAAAGCCTATAAAATGCCCCACGAACTTTCCGGAGGGGAACAGCAGCGCATTGTTATAGCTCGTGCATTGCTTAACAAACCGCAACTGATTCTCGCAGATGAACCCACCGGTAACCTCGATCCGGCCACTGCAGAACAGATTGTTTCTTATTTACACGAAATCGCCGACAATGGGACAGCCGTAATAATGGCAACACATAATCTGTCTTTTGTCCAGCAATTTCCGGGGCGTTTAATGCGTTGCGAAAACAAAAATATCATTGTAGAGGAATAGGTTGTGGCCTGTTTATCGCTTATTTAGAGAAATATTTGCTAATTTTGCAAAAATAATATCTATTTGAGAAATGAAAGTATTAAAATTCGGAGGTACTTCGGTCGGA
The DNA here is from genome assembly GCA_964421745.1 of uncultured Muribaculum sp. Taxonomy (GTDB): domain Bacteria; phylum Bacteroidota; class Bacteroidia; order Bacteroidales; family Muribaculaceae; genus Muribaculum. The sequence continues at coordinate 19,734 of CAYQYL010000011.1, forward strand.
TCGGCCAAACGTATCATGGATGTTGCAAAACTTGTTGCTGACCGTGGGCGAAATATAATTGTGCTGTCGGCAATGTCGGGAACAACAAATACACTTGTTGAAATTTCCGATTACCTCTACAAAAAAAATGTTGACGGAGCTAAAGAAACAATCAATAAGCTTGAAGCAAAATATGCGTTGACAATTGACGAGCTTTTCGCACATGACGCAAATGCCTGTGCAGAAGCTAAGAAAGAGATAAAGGCTATATTTAACTACATACGTTCTTTTACGAAAGATATTTTCACACTCTTCGAGGAAAAGGAGATTCTCGCCCAAGGAGAGATGATGTCGACAACTCTGATGTATCTGTATCTGCGTAGCCGTGGCGTGGAAGCGGTAATGCTTCCTGCGTTGGACTATATGCGTACTGACAAAAATTCAGAGCCCGATTCACAATATATCAGACAAAAGCTGTCGGCTCTTCTGAACCGTTATCCAGACGCTCCGCTATATATTACTCAAGGATTTGTATGCCGCAATGCCTACGGCGAAATTGACAACCTCCAACGTGGAGGGAGCGACTACACAGCTTCACTTATCGGAGCCGCCGTAAACGCAGACGAAATTGAAATCTGGACAGATATCGACGGAATGCACAACAATGATCCGAGATTTGTTGAAAATACGCGTCCGGTTCATAACCTCCACTTTGAAGAAGCTGCAGAGCTCGCATATTTCGGAGCAAAAATACTTCATCCGACTTGTATCTTGCCGGCTAAACTTAACAATATTCCTGTTAGACTGCTCAACACAATGCAGCCCGACGCACCCGGAACATTGATAAACAACTTTCCCGGAGGAAAAGCAATCAAAGCGGTTGCAGCAAAAGACAATATCACGGCAATAAAAATAAAATCGGGCCGTATGTTGCTTGCTTATGGTTTCTTGCGTAAGGTATTCGAAGTTTTTGAAACCTATCAGACTCCTATCGACATGATAGCTACATCGGAAGTCGGCGTATCTCTTACTGTTGACAGCGAACGTAATCTTGACAAAATTCTTGATGATTTGCGCACGTTCGGTACTGTAACTATCGACCGGGATATGGTTATTATTTGTGTCGTAGGGGATCTTGAGTGGCAGAACAGAGGTTTCGAAGCCAAAGCACTCGATGCGCTGAAAGACATTCCTGTGCGTATGATTTCTTATGGTGGCAGCAACTATAACATATCATTCCTCGTGCGCAGCGAAGATAAAATTAAAGCTTTGCAGTCGCTCAGCGAACATCTTTTCAACAACACAAAATAACCGACAGAAACTTCCTATGATTTCACTTAACGAATTACCAGATCAGCGCACCCCGTATTATCTATATGACACTCAGCTACTTCGCAAAACGCTTAATAATATTTCTGAAGCTGTAGGTGTTTCTCCGTTCAAAATTCACTATGCCATTAAAGCATGCGCAAACCCGGGAATCTTGAAACTCATAGCACAATATGGGGTGGGGGCTGATTGCGTTAGCGGTGGCGAAATAAAAGCTGCTGTTGAAGCCGGATTCAAACCAGAATCAATTGTATATGCCGGCGTAGGAAAAAGCGACGATGAAATCCGCTTTGCTCTGCAAACAGGCATTGGCTGTTTTAATGTTGAATCAATTGAGGAGCTGGAAATTATCCAGCAGATTGCATCCGACATGTCGAAAGTTGCAACAATAGCGTTGCGCGTTAATCCTGATATTGACGCTCATACTCACCAATATATTACCACCGGGCTGAAAGAGAATAAATTCGGTATTGACATGTCGATGCTTGATCAGGCTGTGGCAAACGCAACAGCTATGTTGAACGTCAAACTGGTTGGTTTTCACTTCCATATAGGCTCGCAAATCACTACAATGGAACCGTTTGTGCTGCTCTGCAAAAAAATCAATAAGCTGATTGAAACATACCATTCTCAGGGAATCAACCTTGATCAGGTAAATGTTGGTGGAGGTCTTGGAATCGATTATGATAACCCAGATGGAAATCCTATTTCTCCTTTTGATGAATATTTTGCTGCATTTCGAAATAATATTGACTTTGAATTCATTAAGACCGTTCACTTCGAACTCGGTCGTTCGGTTGTAGGACAGTGTGGTTCTCTGATTTCCAAAGTTCTTTATGTCAAAAAGGGTGTCAACAAAAAGTTCGTAATAATCGATGCCGGAATGAACGATCTAATCCGCCCGGCTCTGTATGGCGCACATCACTGTATCGACAATCTAAGCAACCCTGATGCTCCCAAGACAGAACATTACGACGTAGTTGGCCCTATCTGCGAATCATCTGATACATTTGCAACCGATGAACTGATGCCACCGACCAAACGTGGCGATATTCTAGCTCTTCGTTCAGCGGGAGCATACGGAGAAACAATGTCATCGACATATAATCTCAGGTGTCTGACACCATCGGTTCTTATCTGACAAAAAGCAAAAAAAGACAAATAAAAAAGTGTGGCGAATTCAGGTTCGTCACACTTTTTTTATAGTCGTACAATTTTGGTGTACGAAACGATGTCAGGTGTACGAAAACGGACACCACAAAAATAGATAACAACTTACAAAACAAGCTATTGTATTTTTGGCACGGTTTGTGTAAATTATATTTATGAAAATTAAATACATAATATGGACCAAATCATATCACCACAGGAAATCAGAAAAAACAAATTAAAGCGAATAAAGAAATTTGTTCTGATAGCGGCTGTCATTATAGTTGCTATAGTTGTTGTTCTTATGTCGATTCAACCTGGAATTAAGAAAAAAGACCTAATCGTATCAACAGTCGAGATTGGAAATCTTGCGACAACAATTCCTGCAACAGGATCTGTTGTGCCGGCAGCAGAGGAAATCATCAATTCTCCGATATCGACTAAAATACTTGAAGTATATTGCCGAATGGGAGATTCAGTTTCGGTTGGTACACCACTATTGCGCCTCGACCTGCTCACCGCCGAAGCTGAGCGCAAAAAGCTTGCCGACGAATGTCAGGTTAAAAGCCACGAAATAGAGCAAACAGCGATCAGTAACAGAACATATCTGTCGAATCTCGCAATGCAAATTAAAGTCAAAGAGATGTCGGTGAACAAACTCTTCGCTGAAATGAATAACGAACGTCGCCTCGATTCACTTGGTTCTGGCACCGGCGACAGAGTGCGCGAGGCTGAATTTGCTTATAAAACCGGAGGACTGGAACTTGAACAGCTCCGTCAGCAACTGAAAAATGAAACTGATATCCGCCAGGCAGGAATGAAAATGAAGCAGCTTGAACTGACGATTCTCCATCGTGCATTAGAAGAAACCGATCGTATGCTCGACGAAGCCCAGGTGAAATCGCCTCGGAAAGCAATCCTGACAAATATCTGTTCTGAAGTAGGGCAACAGATTCAAAAAGGTCAGCAGCTGGCAGTCGTGTCCGATCTCAGTAGCTTCAAAATAGAGTGCGATATGTCAGAAGCCTATGTTGACAGTATCTACATAGGCAGTCCGGTTTTCATTAAACTAAATCGCGAAAAAATACCCGGTAAAATCACAAATATCACGCCATTGTCACGTAACGGAGCTATATCCTTTACAGTCACACCTGACAATCCGAGCCACCCGCGCCTTCGCTCAGGCCAGAAACCTGAAGTATACGTCCAGTGTGGCATTAAAGATAACGTAATGTATATTAAAAATTCAACCTATTATAACGGGCCGGGCAAATATAACATGTTCGTTATCACAGCTGACGACGAAGCAGTTCAGCGAAAAGTTGATCTTGGATCGAGCAATTTCGAAAGTGTCGAAGTGATTTCGGGTCTTAAACCGGGCGATCGTGTGGTTATATCCGACATGAAAAATTACACTTCAAATAAAAGTCTTCATCTGAAATAAATAATTAATAAACTAAATATCACGAAACATGGAAATAATCAAAGTCAGCGGTGTGAGCAAGATATACACCACCGAAGAAATCAAAACACTTGCTCTGGAGAATATCAATCTCGAAATCAATCAAGGCGAGTTTCTTTCAATCATGGGACCTTCGGGTTGCGGAAAATCGACACTGCTCAACATTATCGGCCTACTCGACAGTCCGACAGAAGGTTCGGTTATCATCGACTCAAAGGAAACATCAAAATTGAGCGATAATGAGCTAACACGCCTCCGTAACGAAAAACTCGGTTTTGTGTTCCAGAGTTTCCACCTAATCCCATCGTTAAATGTGATTGAAAACGTAATGTTACCGCTTACTTATCGGCCGGGCGTTTCTGACAAGGAAGCCAGAGCACGTTCGCGTGAAATATTGGAGAAAGTAGGGTTGAGCCACCGTCTAAACCACATGCCCGGACAACTGTCGGGCGGACAATCACAGCGTGTTGCCATCGCACGTGCTATTGTTGGTCAACCAAAGATTGTACTTGCCGACGAACCGACAGGTAACCTCGATTCAAAAATGGGTGCCGAAGTAATGGATCTGCTTCATCAGCTTAACAAAGAAGACGGAACAACTATTATCATGGTTACTCACAATAATGAACAGGCAGCCCAAACCGACCGTATTGTTCATCTTTTCGACGGACGTCAGGTTTAATTAATCTTACACAAATTGAGAATGAAAGTTTCACAACTTATTAAATCTGCATTCTTTCAGCTGAAAAGCCAGCCATTGCTCACATGGATTAGCATTTCCGGTACAGCATTGTCTATTTTCCTGATAATGATAGTTGTTATGTTGCAGCAGGTGAAAACGGCGCCATTCGCACCCGAGTCGAACCGCGACCGTCTGTTGCACTATAAGTATACAAGTATCCGTTTAGGCGACGGTGAATACAACGGCCCGGTCAGCTGGGAATTCATAAAAGAGTGCATCGAACCGCTTGAAGAATCTGAAACATACACATGTTACCGATTTACACTTGAATCAAGCATTTTGTCGGTTATCGGTGGCAACAGTATTTCGGCAGATATCCGCGAAACAGATCATCGTTTTTGGGATATATTCGACTTTGACTTCATTTATGGTAAGCCATACACAAAAGACGACTATGACACACATTCGGCGACAGCCGTCGTATGTGAAAGTGTTGCAAAGAATCTGTTCGGAACCGCTGATGCCGTTGGTCGTGAAATGACAGTCGACGGGATTCCCTACAAAATAACCGGGGTTGTCAAAGATGTGTCTTCGTTGGCAACAACCGCATACGCCCAGGCATGGACAAATGTCACCAGAGGAACTTTGCAACATCCGGGGCACAGCCTTTTCGGAATGCTTTCTGCCACAATTCTTGCGAAAACGCCTGAAAACAGGGAAGCAGTGCGCGAAGAACTCATCCGCCGTATCGCAGAACTGAACAAACGTTACCAAGCAGAAAACCGTGAGATTATTCTGCGCGGGCGTCCTTATACGCAGGAAGTTGATGCCCTGAATGCATTTTGCAATGTAGAGCCCGATTTAGAATCAGCCAAGAAAAAACGATATACGGTCTTTCTAGTATTACTGATTGTTCCCGCAATAAACCTGTTGTCAATGACTCAGAGCCGTTTGCGTCAGCGGACTTCCGAAATTGCTATCCGACGTGCTTTCGGACGCCAACGAATATCAATCATAATCGATCTGCTTTTCGAAAATCTGTTGCTCACACTTGTAGCGGGATTTATCGGCCTTATTTTAAGTATCGGCTTTGCATACGGTTTTGACACCTATCTGTTTGCACAGAAAAGCAACTATGCAATCGACACAACGGCCTCGTTCAGCGAACTGCTACATTGGTCCACATTCGGTTTGGCATTGCTGTTCTGTTTCATTCTAAATATTTTGAGCAACAGCATTCCTGCCTGGAAAGCCTCACGCACAAGTATCACTGCAGCGATTTCAGGAAAAGTAAAATAATTAATCCACTACAAAATCTATGAATAAATTTCTTTTCCGCCAGATAGTAAACCAATGGCGTTCAAATATATGGATTATTACCGAGCTGCTTATTGTCAGCGTGGTACTGTGGTATATTGTGGATTCACTGTATGTGACGCATCAGCGTGTCAACCAGCCGTTCGTACACAACACAGAGCATTGCTATCTTGTCAGCGTAACGTGGATAGATCAAACAAGTCCTTATTATACACCAGGCGCAGCCGACGATTATATCCGTAATATGTCTACTCTGCTAAATCACATAAAGCATCGTCCGGAGGTAGAAGCAGCCGCTATGATTTATAACGGAATGTACCCTTACAGCAGCTTCAGCACTTATAACGGAACCGGCTACTGGAACGACAATGATTCATTAGTATTCAATCCGTCAATCTACAGCCAGCTGACAACAAGTCAATACCCACTTGTATTTCGAATCCATGGTGCGAACGGTGAAACACCCGAAGAATTAGCTGCAGTTCTGAAGGATAACAGCTTTATATTTTCAGAAAACGCATTTAGTAATGATAGTGTAAAGCCCCGACAGTTTTTAAACAAGCGAGTCTTCAACGGAGATGCCAGAACACTTGGCGCGATAGTTCCGCCAATGCGAATAAATACTTACGTAGATCCTCAAGAATGGACGATTTCGAATGTAAGTATCACAAATCAAGGAAATGATATTGCGTTCCGTGTTCGCCCCGATATGGATAAAGATATTATTCCTTCAATTCTGGCCGATGTCAATAAATACATCTCCGGAAATCTGATAATAAACTCAGTTAAATCGTTTAATGATATTAAGCGTAATGCCGAAATTGAATACGCCAACGAAAAACGAAATTTCATCGTGGTTGCCGTTTTCTTGATCGTCAATATTTTTCTTGGGCTATTGGGCACATTCTGGTTCCGAACCCAGCAGCGCACGAGCGAAGTAGCCGTGCGGCGTGCGATAGGGTCATCGACCGGTGAAATTCTCTGCCGTGTAATCAGCGAAGGACTTCTGCTGTTGTCGATTGCAACAATTCCTGCAATTGCGATAGACATGGTTATTGCACATTACCAACTAACACCGGCCTGGGCTGAGTATATCAGTTGGCACAGAACAGGTTGCTGCATACTGATTACCTACATAGTCATGGCGATAATGATTGTGTTAGGCACGCTGCCGCCTGCAATTAAAGCCATGCGTATCAAACCTGCAATTGCACTTAAGGATGAGTAGCAATTGAGTAATCTTATTTTGAAAGAGATGAAAGTTGTACAATTATTCAAATCCACCATCTATCAACTTCGGTCACAACCGCTTTTGACTTGGGTGAATATTTCAGGAACGGCATTAGCCATCTTTCTGATAATGATCGTAGTGATGCTACAGCAGGTAAAAACGGCATCGTTCGAACCTGAATCGAACCGCGACCGAATGCTTCACTATAAATATAACAGTGTTATTTACGAGAACGGCTATTCAAACGGAGGATTGAGCTATGGCTTCTACAAGCAGCTGTTACAGCCTTTGGAAATCCCGGAAGCCGTGACATGCTTTGACAATTGGAAAACCAGAAAAGTAGTGTCCGAAGTTGGGGGTAGAAGTATGTCGGTCAATATAAAAAGAACGGATGCTAATTTCTGGAAGGTTTTCGATTTTACATTTGTTTCAGGCAAGCCATATACAAATGATGACTTTAATACCGGCGTAGCGACTGCCGTGATTGACTCTTCTGTGGCAAAAAAACTCTTCGGCATTGCTGATGTAGCAGGCCGCGAGTTCATGGTGAATGGTCAACTTTACACAATAGCAGGTGTGGTTGAGCCTGTATCGGAGCTTGCTGACAGAGCCTACAGTCAAGTATGGGTGAATTTGTCGTCAAATGAAGACATCAATCTTAATAATTACAGGTATTTCACCGGTGGACTCGGCGCTGTTATTTTAGCAAAATCGGTCGACGATTTTCCTGCCATAAAGAAAGAAATCGAACAACGGACAGCAGAACTCAACAGAACTCTTGCCGCCGAACAAACCGAGATAGTGACTCATGAACGCCCATATACTCAAGCCGTCCATGCTTTGAACACTATGCCAAACGAAGATCCCAATCCGACGCCAAACAGAAACAGACATTTATTGATTTATCTGATTCTGTTAATTGTGCCGGCAATCAATCTATTAACGATGACTCAAAGCCGACTACGCCAACGAGTGTCGGAAATTGCAATCCGCCGAGCGTTCGGCTGCAAAAAGGATTTTGTCATGGCTGATATTCTGACTGAAAATATGATTCTCTCTGTCATTGCCGGAATCATCGGGCTTTCGCTGAGTGTCTGGTTTGCGTACACGTTCGACAGCTATCTGTTCACACAGCGAGGGCAAACCGATACAACAGCATCGTTGCCAGCTCTGATACAATGGTCAACTTTTGGATGGACTCTGTTATTTTGTTTTATACTGAATGTTTTAAGTAGTGCAGTACCGGCATGGAAAGTTTCAAGAGAAAGTCTTGCCGGGGCACTGACGGGACATGATAAATAACTGAAACCGATATGAACCGATTATTATTACGCCAGATATTGCACCAGTGGCGATCAAATGTTTGGATTGCTATTGAATTACTGATTGTGAGCGTTGTGCTTTGGTATCTTGTCGACGCTCTGTATGTGACATATAAGTATAAAACAATGCCCCTGGGTTTTAACACCGAACATTGCTATTTAATTACACCCGACGTCATATCGGCTGACAGTCCACTACGAACAGAAGAATCAGATCTGAATTACGGGCAGAGCTTGTCGATGCTACTCGACAAAATCAAACACCGTCCGGAAGTGGAAGCAGCCTGCGTGGTTTATAACGGCATGTATCCTATGGGGATGTCTGATGGCATGTCACCCACAGGATATATCAATGAAGCAGACTCTTGCATTGCTACAGATTATATCTATTATCAGTGGACAACAAGCCAGTATCCTCTTGTTTTCCGGCTTAAAGGAGCTAATGGTGAATCGCCGGAAGATCTAGCGCACGTGTTAAAAGAGAATAAAATACTCATATCTTCTGACGGTTTTATGCTCGACGATGTGAAACCGGATCAGTTTATCGACAAACAAATATTGGTCAGTGGAATCCCAAACACATTAGGCGCGACTATAGAACCTCACAGAATGAATTCATATGTAAAACCAACGGAATATATGATTCAAAATGTAGGTATTGTAGATCGGTATGCAGAAATTGCTATCCGTGTAAAACCTGAAATGGATAAAGATATTGTTGAATCGATATTTAACGACGTTAACAAGCTAATCTCAGGATGCGTGATCGTCAGCGATGTTCGCTCGTTCGACGATATTGCAAAAAATTCAGAAGCCGAGAATGCGCAGGAATCACGGCAGTTTATCACAATAGCTTTGTTCCTTTTAGTGAATATCTTTTTGGGTCTGTTGGGTACTTTCTGGTTCCGCACGCAGCAGCGCATCAATGAAATTGCTATACGTAAAGCAATGGGAGCATCGGACTTTCGGATACTTGGCCGTATTATCACGGAAGGTATTGTTCTGCTCACTATTGCCACAATTCCGGCAATTGCAATAGATTTGTTTGTAGCTCATTTCCAGTTGACAAAGGAATTGTATGAATTCATTGGGTGGGAGCGAACAGGAGTTTGCATTGTAATCACCTATCTGCTTATGTGTTCGATGATTGTGCTCGGCACACTTTTCCCTGCAATGAAAGCTATGCGGATCAATCCGGCGATAGCTCTCAAGAATGAATAGAATTTTACTCCATGAAAATCGTATCTCTATTTAAATCTATTTTATTTCAACTCAAAACCCAGCGATTGCTGACTTTGGTAACCGTTACGGGGACTGCATTGGCAATTTTCCTGATAATGATTGTAGTGATGCTTCAGGAAGTCCAAACTGCTCCGTTTGCTCCGGAATCGAATCGCAACCGGTTGCTTCATTACGACTATATTAGCGTTCAATTCGATAACCACATGCAAAACAACTGTCCAATGTCATGGCAATTCATAAAGGAGGTCATTCTTCCGCTTGAAAGTGCCGAAACATTCACCTGTATTAAATACTCTGTTGACAACAGCGTGATTTCGGAAGTTGGTGGGAAGAGCGCGACAGCCAAAGTACGCCAGACAGATCACCGATTTTGGGATGTTTTCGATTTTAACTTCATTGCCGGTAAACCATTTACTGCCGACGATTTCGATACACGCCGTCCCGTAGCAGTCATCTGTGAAAGCGTAGCGAAAGCCTTATTCGGGACAACTGATGCAGCCGGTCGCGATATTCTGATCAACGGGATACCTTACCATGTGACCGGAATTGTGAAAGATGTTTCTGAACTGGCCGAAACCGCCTACGCTCAAGTTTGGAGCAATGTAGCAAAGAGTACGCTTTATCAGGACTGGACTAAACTGACAGGTTGGATGTCGGCTGTTATTCTGGCTAAATCTGAATCTGACATACCTGTCGTGAAGGCGGAAGTAGAGCAACGCACCGACGAACTAAATAAACTGCTTGAAGCAGAACAGCGTCAGATTATATCACGCAACCGCCCTTACGAACAAGCTAAGCACGTAGAACAATCCAGTTCGAATGCCGAGCCGGATTTGGAAGGAGCAAATAGATTACGCTATACCGTTTATTTGATTCTTTTAATTGTGCCTGCAATTAATTTGCTGTCGATGACACAAAGCAGGTTGAAAAAGCGCACGTCAGAGATAGCTATACGCCGTGCTTTTGGTTGTCCTCGTAATGATATAATTCGCGACCTTCTGTTGGAAAACTTAATTCTTACATTGATTGCCGGAGTGATCGGGCTAATTCTATGCATAGGATTTGCATGGGGATTCGACACATACGTTTTTGAGCGTATCGGTGACTCAAGAATTAGGGTTTCGGCTTCCCTTACTGAATTGCTGCATTGGTCGACCTTCGCAATGGCACTTCTTTTCTGTTTCATTCTTAATCTGTTAAGCAACAGCATTCCGGCATGTAGAGCCTCTCGTACGAGTCTGACAGTTGCCATGTCGGGTCGCAGTAAATAATGACACTTAATTTGATCTGACATGAACAAGTTTCTTTTTCAACAGATAAAAAACCAACGGCGCTCTAATGTCTGGATTATTGTCGAGCTCTTGGTGGTTAGTGTTGTACTTTGGTATATTGTTGATTCCTTATATGTTACTTATCAAAAGAGCAGGATACCATTAGGGTTTGACACCGAACATTGCTATCTGATTTCTATTGAAAATATCGATTCAACAAGTCCATATTTCCAACCTGATGCAGCAAAGGATTACATAAAGAACCATAGCGATTTACTCAATCGTATCAAGCAGCGCCCCGAAGTTGAAGCAGCCTGTTATGTTTATAATGGTGTATATCCATTTGGGTTCTCTTCGAATGACATACATTTAGGCTACTACAATGAAAGCGATTCACTAATTCCGACGAGTAATCTCTCGCGGCAGCTAACAACAAGCCAGTATCCTTTAGTGTTCCGCCTCGAAGGCTCAAATGGTGAAACACCGGAGCAACTGGTTCAGATTTTGGAGCAGAATCAGCTGTTACTAACAGAGCATGCAATCGAAAATGAGGATGTGAAAACCTCACAGTTTATTGGGAAACGCATTGCGATCAACGAACAAGAACCTTATGTGCTCGGAGGTGTCATCAATTCCTTAAGAATCTGGGCTACGCAGTTGCCTCAGGAGTATGTTATTCAAAATGCTTCTATCTTGCACACATTTGGAAACATTGCATTTCGTGTACGTCCGGAAATGGACAACGACATTGTTAAATCAATATTGGATGATTTAAATAATCTGGTTGCCGGCGACTTAATTATAAGTGACATACAGTCGTTCGAAGACATTCGGTACAATGCCGAAACAAGTGAACGATCAAAAACCAGAAATTTTATAGCAGTCGCAATTTTTCTTATGGTGAATGTCTTTCTTGGTTTGCTGGGCACATTCTGGTTCCGCACTCAACAACGGGTGGGAGAAATAGCACTGCGGAAAGCAATCGGGTCGAGCGACTCGCAGATTTTGTGGAGGATAATTTCAGAAGGTATTATTCTGCTGTCAATAGCAACAATTCCTGCAATAGCCATAGACTTTGCGATAGCAAATTATCATTTCACAAAAGAGTTCTATGAATACATAGGGTGGGAACGCACCGGATTATGTATCCTCATCACTTATTTGCTTATGTTGGCAATGATTGTGTTTGGAACATTATTCCCGGCTTTGAAAGCCATTCGTATAAACCCGGCAATAGCCCTTAAAGATGAATAAATATATGAAACTATATTCTTTACGAATTTCCGGATTTTTAGCTTCGGTATGTGTGGCGCTTGCATCGACTGTCGGTGCAAACGCCGACACATTGTCAATTACTTTGGACGATGCTATTATGCGTGCGCGAGCACACTCGGTTGATGCAGCAGTGGCGCTAAATGAATTGAAGACCGCTTATTGGGAATACCGCACCTATCGGGCAGATCTGTTGCCCGAAGTTTCATTTTCCGCTACACTACCGGCCTATTACAAACAATACAATTCTTATCAAACAAGTTCCGGTACATATGAATTTGTGAGAAACAACTTTTTGCAAATGAACGGCACTTTGTCGGTATCACAAAATATATGGCTCACAGGCGGCAAACTTGCTATAAATACATCACTCGATTTCATGCGCCAGCTGTCGGGCGATTATTACAACCGCTTTATGAGTATTCCGGTGGCACTGACTTTGCAACAACCCATTTTCGGTGTTAATCATATGAAATGGAACCGCCGCATAGAGCCTGTGCGCTACAGCGAAGCAAAAGCGAGATTCTTGAGTGCAAGCGAAGATGTGGCATTACTCACCATACAGCACTTCTTCAATTTGCTCATGGCGCAGGAGAATCTCGGAATTGCACGTCAGAATTTTGAAAATGCCTCGAAACTCTATACCGTGGCCAAAGCAAAGCGCGAGATGGGCAAGATTTCCGAAAACGACTTGCTTCAAATGGAACTTAATATGCTGACAGCAAAAGCTGATATAACAAGTTGCGAAAGCTCCTTGAAAAATTCAATGTTTGCTCTGAGATCATTTCTGTCTTTTGAAGAGGACATCGAACTTCAACCCGTCGAGCCTGACTGGTTGCCTGAAATCGACATTGTCTACTCGGAGGCTCTCGACAAAGCTCTGGAAAACAACAAATTCGCCAAGAATTTACGCCGCCGGCAACTTGAAGCCGACTATCGTGTCGCACAGGCAAAAGGAAATCAACGGCAGATCAACCTATTTGCACAAGTTGGTTTCACTGGTGCATCAAACGAATTCAGGAAGGCCTATAATCCGTTGAAAGACAATCAAGTTGTTGAAATTGGTTTCCAGATTCCCATACTTGATTGGGGAAAACGACGCGGAGCAGTTAAGGTGGCAGAAAGCAACCGTAAAGTAGTAGAGAGTAGGATTAGACAAGAAGTGCAGGATTTCAACCAGAATATGTTTATCCTTGTAGAACGATTCAACAATCAGAAAATGCAGCTTGATATAGCACGGCGCGCCGACGAAATTGCCCAACGCCGCTACGAAACAAATGTACAGACATATATGATCGGTAAAATATCAACTCTTGATTTAAATGATTCACAATTGAGTAAAGATCAGTCGCGGCAAAAATATGTAAACGAATTGTTTCAATACTGGTACTATTTTTACCAACTGCGAAGTTTGACCTTATGGGACTATATAAATGGAACAGGTATCGATGCAGACATAGACTGTATTGTGAAACAATAATTAGAACGATTTACCGTTAATATAATATGATACTCGTTGTCGACGATGACAAAGCTATTCGCACATCACTGAGCCTGCTCCTGAAAAGAGCGGGCTATAGTGTTATTATCGCTTCTTCACCGGAAGAGGCAATGTCTATAGTACGCGAACAGGAATTACAACTGGTGATAATGGATATGAACTATTCGTTGTCGACTACATCGGGCGACGAAGGACTTGTGCTGATGCGCCAGATTAAAATATTTCAACCCGAAGTTCCGATTATTTTAATCACAGCCTGGGGTACAATTCCGCTGGCGGTCGAAGGAATGAAAGCTGGAGCTTTTGACTTTATCACGAAACCATGGGATACGAGATCGTTGTTGCAATGTATTGAAACAGCGTTACAGCTTAATGTATCGGCAAAAGAATCCAACCTCCCAGATGCTTTTGTACGCGACAATATTATTGGCAATAGCCGCGGGCTCAACGATGTTTTGGAAAGGGCACGCAGAGTTGCAGCAACAAATGCACCGGTTCTTATTACCGGCGAAAACGGAACTGGTAAAGAACTGATTGCTCAGGCTATTCACGCAAATAGCTTGAGGCGTAAAAATCCATTTGTAATGGTTAATCTTGGCGGTATTTCGCAATCGCTTTTCGAAAGTGAAATGTTTGGCCATGCGAAAGGTGCGTTTACCGGTGCTATCGAACGAAGAAAAGGCCGTTTTGAGCTTGCCGATACAGGTACGATTTTTCTTGATGAAATAGGAGATCTCGATCTAAGCTGTCAGGTGAAAATGCTCCGTGTTCTGCAACAGCACACTTTTGAACCGCTCGGCGACAGCACGCCACGCCACATTGACATACGTGTTATCTGTGCGACGAATGCAGATCTTGCTGCAATGGTGGCTGACGGGCAGTTTCGTGAAGACTTACTCTACCGAATCAATTTAATAACATTACATCTTCCTCCGCTGCGGGAACGCCGCGACGATATTCCTTTGCTAATAAAACATTTCGCAGCTAAGCATAACGCTGAATTCTCTTCAGATGCGATTGAGTTTCTGACAAAACTTCCTTATTACGGTAATATCAGACAGCTAAAGAATATTGTTGAAAGTTCAATACTGATTTCCGGTAACAGCTTTATCACATTAGAAGATGTGATTCCTAACGCAGAAGCCTCGGAAATAAACGCAAAACCCGCAACCGAATCAATGGCCGGTCTGACAATCGAAGAAATAGAAAAAAATACAATACTGAAAGCCATACACGACACGAATGGCAATATCACACAAATGGCAGCAATACTTGGATTGACAAGACAGTCGCTTTACAGACGCCTAAAAAAATACGGCATCGACTTATGAGATACACATTTCTGGTAGTCATAGTTGAGTTGTTGATGTTGGCTGTTATTATCAGTGCCGTGATAATGATGCCAGACTTTCATTATCTTTACATTTCCGCGGCTGCAATAGTGATGGTATTGGTCATTCTGTTATATTCCTGGACGGGCCTACCGTTAAGGAAGATTGAAACCGGCATGAATTTGCTCATTGCGCAAGATTTCAGCAGTCAACTATGCAAAACAGGACAAACAGATGCCGATAGAATTATCGACATATTCAACGACATGATGCTTCGTCTGCGCCGCCAGACACTACAGAAACATGAACAGGACAATTTTCTAAAACAATTGATCGATGTTTCACCAATGGGTGTTATTACGCTCGAACTAAATGAACGCATCGATTTGGTCAATAAGGCAGCGATTAGATTTATGGGATTGCCTGAGGGATGCGTTGTTAAGAATGAAAGTATCGGGTCTATTGATTCGGAACTTGCTGAACAACTGGCTGCAATGTCGTTGGGAATGACTCGAATTATACGTACATCATCTACAGAATGTTATCGCTGCAGCTGTCTATATTTTATGGACAGAGGTTTTCGCCGTAGGTTCTACCTCATTGAAAGTATGACTGACGATATGCGACGTGTAGAAAGGGAGGCTTACGGCAAAGTGATTCGGACTATTGCACATGAAGTGAATAATTCAATGGCGGCAACACGCTCAATTCTTGATATAACAGAGGGGTTGGTTGCTAATGAATCGGATTTTGTAGAAGCTATTCAGAGCTGTAAAAATAGGTTGTCAAGCCTGACCGACTTCATTACGCGATATGCCAATGTTGTTAAAATGCCACCTTTGACAAAAGCGATTCATGATGTTAACGACATGATATTACGCAATATACCATTTTTTGAGGCTATGTGTGCCGGAACTAATGTGAGAATAACATGCCGCTTAACAGAAGAAAAGGTCTTAGCCAATATTGATAAAATTTTGATGGAACAAGTGCTTGTCAATATCGTAAAAAATGCTGTTGAGAGTTGTAATGGCAACGGTGAAGTAGTAATAAGCACAGTTCCAGGCCGCATAGAGATTGCCGATAATGGTCAAGGAATCAGTCCTGAGTATGCTGAAAAAATGTTTAGTCCATTTTTCTCGACCAAACCAAACGGGCAGGGCATAGGACTGATGTTTGCCGGCGAAATTCTCCGGCGTCACGGTTTCGGATTCTCGCTCGCCACCGGAAGTGACAACATCACGCGCTTTACTATAATCATACGTTGATTGACAATTATTTAACTGCCAATTGCTCTATTCCATCAGCGAAAAAGGTAGATAAAGTCGAATAGGGAATCACGCACGAAGGCATTCCGGCAGCGTACGAAGCCAACTCATATTGCTGATAAGTGAACGACACTCCACCGTCCACCATGACCGGTGCCGAAACAGGCAAAACGAATTCATTTTCAGGGATTAGAATGTTTTCCTTAAAATTATCGGCATTTTCAAAATACTGGTTTATAATTGAATCCTTTACAAGCTGTGTCAGTTCAGGAATGAATTCCGGTTTAAACATATTCCAACCCAGCATCTCGCCATCACTTGTTTTGAATGTAGCAGCACTATACAGAGTCGAACCATGTGCGCCTCCTTCATAAATATATTGATTCGAGAACAAGGTCAATATTTTATCGGTTGAATAAACCGTACCGATACACCATTGTGCTTCATAGTTAGCTTTATAGTCATGGAATTCATGAATGATTCCTGACAAATCTTTACTCATGCTGTCCAGTTTAAGGTTTACAGCATATTTAGCGACATCGAGCGCTGAAGAAAAATTTTGACCGGAAATGTTTAATTGACTATCAATCCAATTACGCAGACTATCAACAAGTAAGTGATTTCCGCCGACCGGATATTCCAAATTTATAGAACAAAGGCCTGTGCAATTACCAACACTGATTGTATTTGCAACATTTACTGAATCCATAACCAATGCAGAGCTATCGCTCGCAGATGAATTAGTATTTGTATTGTGAGTGTTATTACTACCGGCACAGGATGTAATGAATAATACTCCGGAAATAACGGCTATAAATACCGGAAATATTCTTTTGAGTTCCATTGAGTCTGAAATTGGATAAATATTTTGATACGTAAACCATGTTAATGGTATTATTAAAACAACTATGCCGTCAAAATTGTTCAAAAAAAGCGTGCCGAAACATAAAATTTCCGGCACGCTCCTGATTTATAGATTGATAAAATGAAGGTGTTATTCTTCAGTCTGAGTTTCAGAGTAGGCTTTGAGCAGTTTTTCCTGAACGTCGGCAGGAACGAGCTCGTAGGACGAGAAGCGCATGCTGAACGAAGACCGTCCGCCAGTGATTGAACTGAGTGCAGTTGAATAAGAAGCCATCTCTTTCAGAGGAACTCGTGCTTGAATCTTTTCGAAACCGTTCTCGCTCGACATTCCCATTATAATGGCGCGACGACCTTGTAAATCGCTCATGACATCGCCCATAGCATCGGCAGGCACCATTACGTCGACATCATAGACCGGCTCAAGAATCTTTGGATTTGCATTGCGGAATGCTTCTGAGAATGCATTACGACCGGCAAGTCGGAAAGAGATTTCATTAGAATCAACCGGATGCATTTTTCCATCGTAAATACAAACGCGTACGTCGCGTGCGTAGCTTCCGGTGAGGGGACCTTGTTCCATTCGATCCATCAGACCTTTAACAATAGCCGGAATAAAGCGTGCATCAATAGCGCCACCAACAATACAATTGTGAACAACGAGCTTGCCACCCCATTCCAAAGGAATCTCCTGAGTGTCGCGGACGTTCATCTTGAATTCCTGATTGCCGAAACGATAGGTGTCCGGTGCCGGCATGCCTTCTGTGTAGGGCTCGATAATCAGATGTACTTCTCCAAACTGACCGGCACCGCCTGATTGTTTTTTATGGCGATAATCGGCACGAGCAGCCTTAGTGATTGTTTCTCGATAGGGGATTTTGGGTTCTTCGAATACAATTGGAAGTTTATCGTTGTTTTCGACGCGCCATTTGAGAGTGCGGAGATGGAATTCACCCTGACCTGAAAGTATAGTTTGCTTAAGTTCCTTCGACTGGTT
>CAYQYL010000012.1:0-12914 GCA_964421745.1 uncultured Muribaculum sp.
AATCCCCTCCGAAATATGAGCCCCCGGCGTTAACATTAGTTTTTAAACAAGCTCTTATTTTTATTTCTGTGAAAAAGACTGCAAATTCCGCAGAAAAGCAGTCGAACCACAATGGTCAGAGCGTAGATGAAGAATGTGAAGACGAGAACATAGAAGAACGAAGTCAGCATTTCTTTGGCCGGGGCTTTGTAAGAGTAGATTGCCCAGAGGTTGGCAAGATTGGCTGCTACGAAAGAACCGGCGAGGAACCAGAGTTCCGTTTTCTGTCGTCGTACGCTGATGATGATATCTTTCACGGAGTCGGTGGGTGGATTTTAGATTCGAGTTAATACACAAAGATACACAGAAGGGTTGTGCGAAGATGTGCCGATATGCGACAAAAGTGTAAACATTATTGATTACGAAATGATTTCCTGGCGTTTTGTTCCGTATGGAGCATAGTCGATCCGGTACTGTTCCGGGAATGGAAGAATTTCGCCGCGTTGGATTGCTTCGTGCCCCCACAGACAAAGCAGACTCGCATAGTAACCTTCTTCAGCGATGCGTTCTGGCTGACGTCCGGTGATGACGGCTTCGACAAATGCTTCTGTGAGCAGTGATGTGCCGTCGCCTTTCGGACGCTCACCAAGAATGAATTCGCCTTTGTTGACGTTGGCCGTTTCCGGAGCCCAGCTTGTGCCGGCAAAGGGAATCTCGTCGAACAGGGCATGCTCCCATGAATTTATCATGCGCAGGAATGCGGGTGCAGGTGCCACTTCTTCGAAGAAATATTTCCCGTTTTCAGGCTCGACAGTTCCGAGGTTGCCCATGATTTTTTCTTCGAGCCCATAGAATTTATTTGAAATCACAGAGCCATAGGTTATTGATTCGCCGGTGTCGTAGCCGTAGACGCAATGAACGTTGTCGTGCACGTCGCGGCCGTCTTTCCAGAATGTGATTCCGCCGTGGCCCATAACCCTATCGGGCAGACGTCCGAGTGCCCATGTTCCGATCTGAAGTTGGTGACAGGCAAGTTCAGTCATTAAACCGTGGGACGATTCTTTGTAGAGCCGCCAGTTGATTAACCGTTCCAACTCGGGTGAGGGAACGTTGCGCCGCCAGTCGCCGTTTCGGTTCCAGAAGGCTTCGACCGCCGACACTTTGCCGAATGTGCCCTGGTGAACAAGGTCGAGAGCCTTTATGTAGCGCGGATCGAACAAACGTTGCTGTCCGGTGAAGAATAATTTTCCGGTTTCAAGATGTTTATTGTACATGTTGAAACATTCTTCCATTGTGTAGCCGATCGCTTTTTCGCAGTAGACGTGTTTTCCGGCGTCGAAAGCGTCCATTACAATTTCGTAGTGGGTGTTCAGTGGAGTTGCTACGAGCACAGCATCGACATTTTTGTCGGCGAGTAGTGCGCGATAGTCACGATAGACTTTAGCGTCGGGCGCAATTTTGAGCGCACGTTCAATAGAAGGTTCATAAATATCGGCCAAGGCCACTATTTCAGCTTTAGGATTTTTTGCTATGAAACTCATCAGGAAGCGACCGCGGGAACCGGGTCCGATTACACCGAGTCGGCAACGCTCTTTCTGTGTGTTGGCAACTTCAGAAAATGCGGTCAACCAAGGACTGGTTGCTGCGAGTATCCCTGCGCCTGCTGCGCCGAGATTGATTAAAAATTCGCGACGGCTGATAGCTGTATCTTTCATTGGTTATAAATTCAGTTAGTCATGGCGATGTGTCAGTGTTTACTATGATCCGTTACGTTTAAGAATCCGCTCTCATGGCACAAGCACCGTTAGTTTATCGGCAGCAAAGATAATTAAAAACTTTGGCTGTCAAGCACGATGATACAATTATGGCACAAAATAAAACAGCCTCTCAGCTATGCTGAAAGGCTGTTTGCATTATTGTTGCAGTATTTTATTAATTTGCGGCAGGAGCAGCTGCAGCGGGTGCTGCGTCGGCACCACAAGCTTTCTTGACATCGGCTGTGATGTTTACAACATCCGCACCGGTGTAAAGCGGCATTGCAGCCTCAAACACAAATGTAAGAGCTTTGTCTTTGCCAATCTGGCTGATTGCATTAGAAACTTTGCTGATAACGGGAGCCATGAGTGTGTTGCGCTGGCGTTCGATATCTTCTGTTGCTGTCATTTGGAATTGTTCGAGTTTCTGATAGAGAGCTTGAACTTCCTGCTGACGACGCTGTTTGATGGGTTCGGGAGTACTTGGATCGAGTTTCTGGAATTCAGCATATTCGCGTTCCATTTGTTCGCGAAGTTTTGTGAATTCGTCTTCGTATTTCTTTTGTGCGGCAAGAACCTGTTCCTGAACTTTTTTCACGTCGGGCATTGCGTCGAGAACGTCCTGAGTGTTTACAACTCCGAACTTGGGAGCCTGTGCCATAGCAAGCATTGGGAATGCGATGCAGATAGCGAGAATAATTTTCTTAATCATATGATTTTGTTTTGTTAATTTACATTTAAGTGTTAATTGCGCAAAGATACGAAACTAATCGGATAATATACAAATAGGTTTTGCAAAAAATACATAAATAATCATGCGATAGCTAATAATGAGCTTTTAACTATCAATTTCTTCGAGATCAAAGAAAAGTAGTTGAGTATAATCATTGTCGTTGTCACTGTCAAACCCCAGCAGATTTAAACGACTTGTTTAGAATGAAATCATTAAAATCATCATCACCACAATCAAAAGAATCGACGCGCTCATTTTTATTGAGGCGTCGAATCCTGTATGTATTGGCTATCTGTTGAATTATTAGCTTATTTTGCGTATCCCATTTTTGCGAGGACTTCGTTGCTGACGTCGATGCGTGGCGAAGCGTAGATTATGTTTTGTGAAGATGCGCGGTCGAATATACATTGGTAGCCACGTTCTTCGCTAACTTTTTTGACTGCCTGATAGACTTCGTTCTGGATAGGTTCCATTAGAGTTTGGCGTTTTTGATAGAGTTCGCCTTCTGGGCCGAAGTATTTGTAGCGGAGCTCGGTTGCTTCTTTTTCTTTGGCAACTATGTCTTGCTCGCGCTTGGTTTTTTGTTCGTCGGTGAGGAAAACCATGTCGGCCTGAAACGATTTGTACATAGTTTGTGCTTCGTTGGCTTTAGCCTCGACTTCTTTTTGCCAGCGGAGCGAAATCTGTTTCAGCTGTTCGTTGGCCATTTCATAGGAAGGCACATTTTTCAGAATGTATTCCATATCGATAAGAGCGAATTTCTGGGCTTTTGCCCCGAAAGCTATAGCTGCTACAAGAAGCAGAGCGAGAGTGAATTTTTTCATTGCTTCGATAATTTTAGAGTGTGTTTGTATATTATTGACACACAAGAGGCGATTTAGTTTGATTCGGTTAACAATTTTTTTGATTCAGGTTAGAATTCCTGTCCGAGAATGAAGTGGAACTGGGATCCGCCTTTGCGACCATAGACAGTGTCGAAACCGTAGGCCCAGTCGATACCCATCATGCCGACCATAGGAAGGTAGATGCGCACGCCGACACCGGCGCTACGCTTTAGGTCGAACGGAGCAAAGTTTTTGATGTCGGTCCATGCATTACCGGCTTCAACAAATGTCAGACCATAGATAGTTGTTGAAGGTGATAGTAGGAAGGGGAAGTGGAGTTCCATTCCGACGCGGGTGTAGGCATAGCCTTCTCGTGTCCATGGGGTGAACTGTCCGTTGTCATAACCGCGCAGACCAATAGTTTCGGTTGCGTAGGTGTATGAACCCGACATACCGTCACCGCCGACATAGAATGTTTCAAACGGCGATTTGAGCCACTTGTTATAGCTGCCGAGCAAACCGAAGTCGGCGCGGGTCATGAGCACGAGTGTGTACTTGCCGTCGGGATTGGTGAGGGGAGTGTAGGTGCGTGATTTAATTCGCAGTTTCCAGTACTCAATCCATTTGTAGAGTTCTTTTTTAGATTCGGTTGTGTTCTCCTCGTAAAGCTTTTTCCAATTCTTTTTGCCGAACAGCGACGCCGGTGGTGTCATTTGCAAGTTGATAGAGAACAGCGAACCGCGGCGAGTGTAAAGAGGGTTGTCGATTGAAGTACGTGCCAGTGTCAGACCGAGAACGAGAGAATTCGACGTACCGTTGTTCATGTAGTAGAGGTAATCCCAGTTCTTGAGGTAATACCACTGGTAGCTCAGGTCGGCCTGGAATGTGAAGAAGTCGTCAGGCCAACTGAGGCGCTTACCGATACCGACGGTGACACCAATCATCTGGAGCACTTTGTTGGGGTCGTAGGCGTTTTCGTAGGAGCTTTGTGCGTAGTCGCTATAGCCGTTTCCGTAACCATATCCATAACCGTAGCCATAACCGTATCCGTAACCATATCCGTTGTACCAGTTGCGGCTATAATAATCGGAGTTTATACCGGTCTGTCGTGAGTAGTAGGCTGATATTGAGAGAGAGTTGGGGCGTTTGCCTCCGAACCATGGGTCGAGGAATGAGATTGCGTAGCTCTGATAATATCGGGCATTGGTCTGTGCCGAGATAGTGAATGTCTGTCCCTCGCCCTGCGGGATAAGTCCCTTGTAAGATCCTGGGTTAAACAGGTTCTTTATTGAAAAGTTGGTGAATTTTAGTGCAAGTTTACCGATAAGACCGGTCTGTCCCCAACCAAACGACACTTCCACCTGGTCGTTAGCTTTCGATTCGAGGTTGAAGAGAATGTCGACCGTGCCGTTGTCGGGATTCGGCTCGGGGCGTATGTCCATGTTTTCAGGGTCGAAATGGCCTGTTTGTGCAATTTCACGAGCCGAACGCATGATGTTCTCTTTATTGTAGAGCTGACCTGGTTTGACACGCAGTTCGCGGCGGATAACTTTTTCGTAAAGACGATCGTTACCGTTAATTACAACGTTGTTGATGGTTGCCTGCGGACCTTCGATCACACGCAGTTCGAGCGCAATTGAGTCGCCTTCGATATTTTTTTCGATTGGAACAAGTTGCGAGAACAGGTAGCCGTTGTTCTGGTAGAGGTTGCTGACAGCGTCTTCATCTTCGATGAGGCGTTTGTTGAGTAGTTTCTGGTTGTAGACATCGCCCGGGTTGATGTCGAGGATGTGATCGAGGGTGGCAGAGGGATACACGGTGTTACCCACCCAATCGATCGAGCTGAGGTAGTATTTTTTTCCTTCTTCGAGATCGATGTATACGTCGACTGTGTTGTCGGAGTATGGTACGACGCTGTCCGATAGGATTTTTGCATCGCGGTAGCCTTTTTCGTTGTATTTTTCGATGATACGGTCGAGGTCGTCGTGATAGTCGCTTTCAACAAATTTTTTCTGACGGAAAAGGTTGATCAGTTTGCCTTTTTCGTTGGTTTTTTTCATTACTCGCTGCAGTTTCGACGAGCTTAGTACTTCGTTACCGGTGATGTAGATTTTGTGCACCTTGACTTTTCCGTGTTTGTCGATATTAATGTTAACGATGTCTTCGTTCGGTGCAGAAAGATTTTCGACAAGATCTATTTTAACAGTAGCGTTTCCGAAGCCTTTATTGTCGTAATAGCCTTTGATTATTTTCTCGGCGCGGTCAACGATGTTGGGTGTGATCTGATTGCCAACCATAAGCTGCAGCCGTTCTTCAAGGTCTTTGCGTTCGCCCTTGCTCGCTCCGTTGTAGTTGATTGCAGAGATGCGCGGTTGTGGCTTTAGCGCGAATTCGAGCCACACTTTGTCGCCAACCATTTTCTCGACTTTGATCTGAATGGAAGAGAACAGCCCCTGACGCGCAAAACGCTTTGCCGCATTGGTTATTTCCGCTCCAGGAATGTCTACACGGTCGCCAACGTTCAGCCCGGAGTAGCCGATTATGATATAATCCTCGTAGTTTGGCACGCCGGTCACTTTAATTCCGGCAATTTCATAAGTTTTTGGAAGGGAGGAATATATGATGTTCGGATTGTAGATAGTGTCGGCACTCTGATGTTGCTGTCCCCGGATTGCGGCAGGCATCAGGAGAATCAAACTGAGAATTGCGTATAACAGTCGGTTGCGCATGAGTGGGTGATTGGATATTGAATGATTGATTTTACTTGTTTGAGGGGAGCTGTTCGCTTGTTAGTCCGAACCGGCGTTCGCGTTTGCCAAAGCTGTTGATCGCTTCGGCAAATTCGTCGGTTGAAAAGTCGGGCCACAGAGTTGGAGTGACATATATTTCGGAGTAGGCAATCTGCCACAGTAAGAAGTTACTGATGCGGAAATCGCCGCCGGTGCGTATGAGCAGGTCGGGATCGGGCATAGATGCAGTTGTCAGATTGTCGCTTATGGTGCGGTCGGTGATCTGATCGGGGGAGAGTTTGCCTTCGGCAACCTGTCGGGCTATTTTGCGCATAGCCTCGGTCAGTTCCCAGCGGGCGGAGTAGCTTAAGGCGAGCGACAATGTCAGTCGCTGTCCTTTGGCTGTGGCGTCCATTGAGCGTTGGAGCGACTCGCGGGTTTCTTTTGGCAAACGGTCGATGTCGCCTAAAATGTCGAGCTTGACATCGTTGGCGATCAGTTCGGGCGTTTCGCGCTCAATCACCATGGCGAGCAGATGCATCAGTGCGTCGACTTCCTGCTGCGGACGGTTCCAGTTTTCGGTGGAAAAGGTGTAAAGTGTCAGATAACGGATTCCTAAATCCGGAGCTTTACGTGTGATATTGTGAACTGTGTCAACTCCGGCCACATGGCCTTCCGAGCGGTCAAGGCCTCTGGCTTTAGCCCAGCGTCCGTTGCCGTCCATTATGATGGCAACGTGCCTGGGGGTGTTGGAGGCAGACTTCGGTATGTTTGTTGGTTGGTTCATTGCAGTCGGTAGTTAAAGATATTAGTCAACGTAATAGCAGTTTTTGCATCTTTCGCCGAATTCGTATCCGATAGTGAACATCAGGGTTGAAAACCAATCGGTGTTTTTTGCGAACGAGCTTTTGATGCCGTAAAGATCGGTGAGCTCTTTTCCATCGATTTTGTCGCCGAACACTTTGTTCATTGAAAATTCAAGGGAAATATTGACGCGCTTGGATGGTTTATAGCGTGCGCCGACACACATAGGTATCGTTGCTGCTACGGCAGTTGATCCACCGCACGACGAAGCTGAAACGCCTATCCCTAAGGCGAGAAATGGCGACCAACGCTTCATTTTGCGGTATGTTTCGCCTATGCCGTAGTTGAAGAAATTGAATTCGGCGCGGGCGTTCAGATCGAAGACTGTTGCTTTGAATGAATATGTCTGCAGGCCGGGGTAGACGTTGGTCATGTCGGCAGAATTGCCACTGAGCGATGCTACGCCAATTGCACCGCGAAGAGCCCAGCGGGTGTTCATCAGATAGCGGAACGTTGCTGTAGCTGCTACTCCGGGGTGGTTGAAGAGAGAGCTTGTGTTTGCTTCGCCAAGATAACCGCTCATACCGATTCCACCACCTATTTCATAGCGGTAGGTTGATTCCTGTGCCGAAAGTGTACTGTTGGTCGCCATAGCTGAAAGCAAGGCGAACACAACGAGCAGAGCTGTGCGCAGACGGATTATTTCGGATTTGAGATTGATCATTGTCGAAACTGATAACGGTTGCGGATTTTTATTGCAGAGGTTTGAATGTTAGCCTGTTGATAGCTCCTCGCCAGATGTTTTGGTTGAGCTGTCCGTTGGGTTGTACGCCTCCGAAAATATAGATGTAGGGACATTCCCACTGTGTGATAGGTTTGATTGCGCGCGACATTGTTGCAGGAAGTTCTATTTGCGACCAAGCCGGAATCCGACGCACTGCAATTTCATTCCAACTTCCTGATAGATTTGGCTGATCGACATATAATGTCTGATCGATGACAAATGCCTGCGCAGTTGTGAGAGCCGGAAATTCTTCGGGGAGTTGAAGATTCTGGTCGGCTTTGTACCAGTTCACGCCAAAGTCGCGTGACGTATATACTGTTTTGTTGACTGTTCCGTCGGAAGAGCTGCCTCCAAAGGCAAACAGGGTTGTGTATTTTGTTGTCTTCCAATTGGTGGTGTTGGTGGTGAAAGTGTAGTAAGGGAACATTGTCATGTTTTCCAATGCTGCATTTTCAGGCATACAACCGAATTTAACCCAGCTTTTGCCGTCGAAGCCCCAAGTGTAGCTCGACAGAGATCCGTCGGCACAGCGGCCACCTGTGATGATAGCTTGTGGCATGGTGCTCCATTGATTGTAGAAGAGATACATCTGAGATGTGCCAGTGACGGGGAAATCGTCAGGCACTGGGGTTCCGTTAATGGGACTGTTGCCGGCAGGGATGCAGGCGTATACATAGGTTTCGTTGTCGGTTGCTATGCCGTAGAGAGTGTCGCCTACGGTGCCGAGTGTAGAAACCCATTTATAACCGACTCCGTTGTTTATGTTGTCAGTGTTTGTCCAATCGGTAGCGTTTACGGAGGTGTATAAAGAACCGTCGTTCGAGAGCATGTAAAGCCGGTTGGTTCCTGCCTTTACAGATTCCAGTCGCGGAACAAAGGGTAATGTCACAGATTCTTTTGACCATGAATCGGGCAGATGTGGCGTTGCGGTACGCGCTAAAGTCACATTGCCGTCGGCATCGGCAGTGAAGCAGCAGAGTGTGTTGCCCAAAAGTGCCGTTCCTTGCGCAACAGCAGTTGCATTGGTTGGGAGCGAACAATATTGCATTGAACCCCAGCACAAAGAATCGGCTTCTACCTGATGGACATTTACCTTCACGTCGTAGGTTTTTGCAAAACGTTCGTCGAGTGATGTTACGGTGATTGTCACATCATCGAAGAAGTTGATGCTGTCTTTTGTACCGGATTCCGAATAGTCGATTTCCTTGGCTTCTTTTGTGTCGTAATCTGTGTATTTGATTACTATTTTTGAACTCCCGGAATTACCGATGTTGACCAGCATTTTGCCGACGTTAGTTCCTTTAGGCAGGGAGTCGGCGTTGTATATGCTGAAATTTTCCAGGTCGATAGTGAAGAAAACGGAGTCGAGACCGGCGATAATTTTCCGGTTGGCTTTCAGGTTGAAAGCTGTAATAGCGGTGTTAGAACCGTTGTTTATGCTCAGGTCGATGCCGTCGATCGAGTAGTCTTCCGGGTCTTCGTTGCACGCACTCAGACCGACACTTGCAATGAGTGCCGTCAGAGCTGTTTTTGCGAAAAATTTAGTCATATATAATTAGGTCAAATGCCGGTTAAATTTTGTGTTGTTATTAGCTGAACCTTGTTGCGGTGAAGTTTTCGACAGCGCACAGCAAGGGCAAGGAACAGCTATTCAATCTGCAAAGATAAAAAGAATTTCATTAATTTTTATCACAATACGACATTTAGAGCCTGTTAACATTTATTTGAGAATGTTTTTGTAATACTTTAACGCAGGCTATGGTTTGACGTAGAAGCTGTCGATATCGATCCATCCACGGTTGGGGCAATCGGCCGGTTGCACGCTGAAGAAACCTATGCGTGCGCCAATCCAACGTCCTTCGCGAGCCTTGAATGCTTGGTTGGTATTGTTGAAAATGGTGCCGTCGGAGCTGTACGAAAAGTGGCATATGCCGTTTTTTACAGTCACTTTAAACCACAGGTTGCACGTGAAATCGGTTTTTGCTCCGAGCTTTGTCTGCGCCGCTGCAATTGTGGCGACAGGAAGGAGGGTTTCCGCTTCGCCTTTTTCGGCATGTTTGCAGATAATCAGTTTCAGGTCGAATTTGTCGCCGTTTTTCTCTACCGACAGACGGGCGTAGTCTTGCCCCATTATGATAAGGCCGGACTGCTGTCGGTCGGACATGGAATGTATGGTGACTTTGGCCGTGGCGGTGAACGAGTCGGAAGGGAACCGCTGGGTCAGAATATTCGGCACTTCCCAGAAATTAACAAATTCAGGGTTTAGGAAATGGCCGTAAATTCGCATGAATCCGTTTGCCGACGGAAATCCGAATATCGGCTGATAGTTTGCGCTCCAACTCCATTGTGGCGACAGTTGCGGGGAATTGAAATCGTCGGAGTCGGCCGGGGTCATTACTGCGGTTGATTCTACCGGTTTCGAGCCTGAGCGCACGGGTTCGCCGCAGCCGTCGCCGTCGGTGTCCACCCCTATGACAGGCCAACCGTCGACCCATTCAACCGGATTGAGGTGTACGACGCGGCCTAAATAATCTTTGTCCTGAAAATGTATGAACCACGATTTGCCGTCGGGCGTATCGACCAATCCACCCTGATGCGGGCCATTGATGTCGGTTTTGCCCTGCGACATAACAATTCGTGTTTCATATGGACCGAACGGGCTGGTCGATCGCATTGCAAGTTGCCACCCGGTAGCTACACCTCCGGCAGGGGCAAGAATGTAGTAAAATCCGTTGCGTTTGTAGAATTTCGGACCTTCGACGGTGAAGTTTGTGCCGTCGTTTCCGTCGAAGACAATCGCCGGATTGCCGATGAGTCGGGTGCCGTCGGGGCTCATTTCGGTAACGGTGAGCACATTGTTCATGCCGGCGCGGCTTGCTGCCCAGCCATTGACCAGATAGGCGTGTCCGTCGTCGTCCCACAGCGGGGTTGTGTCGATAATGCCTTTGTATTCTTTCACAAGAACCGGTTTCGACCACTGTCCTTTCGGGTCGCGGGTCTTCAGCATGAATACACCGAAATCAGGGTCGCCGTAAAAAATATAGAATTCACCGTTGTGATATCTGATCGACGGCGCCCACACCCCTTTTCCGTGGCGGGGAACGGCGTAAAATTCCGCGGGTTCTAACGTAGGGAGCGCATTGTTGATCAGCTCCCAGTTGACAAGGTCGGTTGAATGTAGAATCGGCAACCCCGGCGACTGGCAAAAGCTCGAAGCTGTCATGTAGTATTCTCCGTCAATCTCCACAACGTCGGGGTCGCTGTAGTCGGCATTTATTATCGGGTTGATGTATTGCCCGTTGCGTTGATCGGACACCCATGCTTCGGAGATGAATGCCCCGGCATTAAGAGTGTGAAATATGGCGAAAAGAAGAATCAGGGTCTTAGAAAAGGTTGTCATAAATAATTTGTTGATAGCAAAAAGGTGTTTTTCAAAGGTATAATAAAAATGTCAAAAACACAATATTTATAAAGACGGAGATTGATTATGCTGAAAAAAGTTAGGGGTGCACGGATTTATGACGGTTTATTTTTATAAATTTGTGGTATGGACTTACAAATATTTCCTCCGGAGGACGGTTTTCCGCAGGCTGCGGTGAAACTCCCGTTATCGAAGAGCATCAGCAACCGTGCTCTGATTATTAATGCGTTGACCGACGGCGCACTGCCGTTGGAGCGTGTGGCTGAGTGCGACGATACGCATGCCATTGTTGCTGCATTGGCCGACACAGAGGCCGACACAGTGAATGTAGGAGCTGCCGGAACAGCGATGCGCTTCCTGACGGCTTACTACGCAGCGCTTGGCGACGGACGGGTGCGGTTGATTGACGGCTGCGAACGGATGCGTCAGCGACCAATAGGGAAGCTGGTCGATGCGTTGCGCCTGTGTGGAGCCGACATAGAGTATGCCGGCGAGGAGGGTTTTCCGCCGCTTCGCATTTGTTCGAAAAAACTTTCGGGTGGAGAAATTGCGCTGTCGGCCGACACGAGTTCGCAGTTCGTTTCGGCGTTGCTAATGGTTGCGCCCCTAATGGCCGGCGGGCTGGAACTGGTGCTTCAGGGCGAGATTGTTTCGCGCCCGTATATCGATATGACATTGGCAATGATGCGCCAGTGGGGCGTTGAATGTGAGGTGTCGGAAAGAGGGCGCCGCATATCTGTGCCGGAATGCAGTTATGTGCCGGTAGAGTTTTTGGTTGAGGCCGACTGGAGCGCGGCATCCTATTGGTTTGAGATCGAGGCAATGTCGTATGGCGACATTCAGTTGGAGGGTCTGTGGCAGAAATCCTGTCAGGGCGACAGCCGCGTGGCCGATATATTCCGCCGGTTCGGAATCGAGTCTGATTGGGAGGAGAACCCAGGGCAGCTCACTCTGGCTCCGACACCCGATGTGGTGGCTCGGCTGGAGATGGATCTGGGCGATGTGCCCGACCTTGCACAGACGGTGGCTGTGACTTGCTGCATGACAGGCATCCCATTTCGCCTGACCGGATTACAGACGCTTAAAATCAAAGAAACAGACCGGCTCGATGCTCTTTGCCGCGAGTTGCGCAAAACGTCGTTTATGGTTGAGGCTGTGGACGACAGTGAACTTGTGTGGCAAGGAATGCGCATCCCGCAACCGGGGACGGAACCGTTGTCGTTCGACACTTATTCAGACCACCGTATGGCTATGGCTTTCGCCCCGGTGGCGATGTTTATTCCGGGCATTGTGATACGCGATGCCGGAGTTGTCAGCAAAAGTTATCCTGAATTCTGGGAGCACCTTGCGGCTGCAGGTTTCCGTGTTGAACCGTATAATGACGAGGGCAGTCAGTCATGACAGTGATTCTTATCATAACGGCGGTGCTTGCTGTTGTTGGCTTGTTGCTTTGGTTGCTTGACAAGCGCGGGGGCGGGGAGGTTGTGACAGGCGATCCGCAACCGGCCGATTCGGATCCGGAAGAGGGATGTTGCGGAATGCACATAACCTGCGAGAAGGATTCGTTGCTTGCTTCGGTAAGCGACAAAATCGAGTACTTCGACGATGAGGAACTCGACCGCTTCCGTGGCCGGGCAGCCGACAACTATACTGAGCCTGAAATCGAAGAATTCCGCGATGTGCTCCTGACATTGTTGCCCGATGATATTGCTCCATGGGGACGGAGCATGCAGCTTCGTGGAATAATTCTTCCTACCCCGATAAAAGATGAATTGCTTATGATTGTTGCCGAAGCGAGGGCAAACTGGAGCGGGCAATAAGCTGCGTCACGATACGTTATAGATATATGTGGAAGTCTGAGAAAATAATGCGTGTCTTGTTTGCGG
>CAYQYL010000012.1:13014-36466 GCA_964421745.1 uncultured Muribaculum sp.
ATACGTTATAGATATATGTGGAAGTCTGAGAAAATAATGCGTGTCTTGTTTGCGGTCGCGGTTGTGGCTGCAGCAATGCTCACAAGCTGCAGTCCGAAAAAGAACACTGCGGCCACACGCAATTATCAGGCGTTCATCACCCGCTACAATATTTATTATAACGGCGATGAGCATTACAAGGAAACCATAAAACAAATGGAGGACAGCTACGAGGACGATTATTCGCAGCTGTTGTTTGCTCACCCTGCCGATGCTCGTTCTAATCCGGATGCACCCCAGCCTCAAGGCGATTTCAAACGCTCGATTGAAAAAGCACAGAAAGCGATACAGTTGCGTTCTATTAAGAAGCGCCCGGCAAAGAAGGCCGGTAAAGGTTCCGATCCTGCCTACAAGGAATGGATGAAACGCGATGAGTACAATCCATTCCTGCACAATGCATGGATGATGATGGGGCGTAGCCAATATAACAATGGTGATTATCTTGGAGCTGCTTCCACGTTCTACTATATTGTCCGTCATTTCTCGTGGTTGCCGAATACAGTTACCGAAGCCAAGATCTGGCAAGCCCGCTCCTATGCGGCAATGGGATGGGAGTTCGAGGCAGAAAACATTTTGTCGAAAATACAGGAAAAGGCGTTGACGACACAGAAGCTTAAAACGCTATATAATTTTGTTTTTGGAGCCTATTGGGCGCGTTCCAAGGAACCGTTCAAAGCTATTCCATATCTGGAAGAAGCCGCACGCCACAGCAAAGGCACTCAGAAATCGAGAATAAACTATCTTTTGGGACAGCTTTATACGCGCCAAGGCAACAAAACGGCAGCATACGAGGCTTTTAAAAAATCGGCTTCGGCCGGATCGAGCTACCGCACGCAGCTGAATGCCCGTATAAGCCAAAGCGAGGTGTTTCAGGGAGCCGACATAAAACCGGAGGTGAATGCGCTTCGCCGCATGACACGTTATGATCGAAATAAAGACTATCTCGATCAGATTTATTATGCAATCGGCAATCTTTACCTGAGCCGTCGCGACACAACGGATGCAATTGAAAACTACAAGCTGGCAGCTGAGAAGTCGACGCGTAACGGAATTGAAAAGGCCATAGCGCAGCTGGCATTGGGCGCATTGTACTACGACCGCCGTCAGTACGAGTTGGCTCAGCCTTGCTATGCCGAGGCTGTACCGTTGCTGCCAAACAATTATCCGGGGTATGATTCATTGAAACTGCGCTCCGACGTGCTCGATGAACTTGCTGTATATGCACAAAACGTGACGCTCAACGATTCGCTGTTACGCTTATCGGAAATGACGCAGCCCGAGCAGTTAAAGGTGATTAACGCGATAATTGATTCGCTGAAAAAGCAGGAGAAGGAAGAAGCCGAGCGTGCACAACGCGAGGAGTATCTGGCTCAGCAGGCTGCGCAGGGTAACAACAATCTGCAGGGTTCGGCTAACGCACCGACTGCATTCACGTTAAATACCGACGATTCGTGGTACTTCTACAACACGGCAACCCGCAATGCTGGAAAAACTGATTTCCAGCGGCGTTGGGGTTCGCGTCGCCTTGAAGATGACTGGCGACGACGAAACAAGGCCACTTTCTCGTTCAGCGACTTCGAATCAGATCAAGACGAAGAAAACAGCTCCGACGCAGACGATGGAGAAGACGGCGAACGCGCACCGGTCGATTCGGTTGCGGCCGCCCACGAGAACGATCCGCATTATCCTGAATACTATCTACGCCAGATACCCTCGACTCCCGAACAGAAGGCTACGGCGAACGACATTATTCAGGAGGGCATGTACAACGTCGGTTTGATTTTGAAAGACAAGCTCGACGCGCCTTCTGAAGCTGCAATAGAATGGAACAGACTGTTGAAGCGTTATCCGGATAATATTTACCGGCTGGATGTGTATTACAACATGTATCTGATGTATATGCGCATGGGCGATAAAACCCTGGCAGAGCGTTACCGCCAGCTGATATTGAGTGATTTCCCCGATAGCCCTTACGGACAGGCTATGCTCGATCCCGCTTACCTGGACAAGCTGCGGAATATGGATGTAGAGCAGGAACAACTTTACGACCGTACTTATCAGGCCTATCTGAATAACTCCAACGATTCTGTGCATTCGGCTTACGACTATATGCAACGCAAGTATCCGCTGAGCAAGATCCTGCCAAAATTTATGTTCATCGATGCGTTGTCATATGTGACGGAGAACAATCCTGAAAAGTTCCGCGATGTGCTCAAACAGATGCTTGAACGTTATCCGGAAACCGACATGACAGAGCTTGCGTCGGCCTATCTGAAAGGTTTGGCGCAAGGACGTAAGCTGCACAAAGGGGCGTCGAATCTACGTGGCATGATTTGGGATATGCGCTTAAGCGACGATTCAACAGCAGTTGCGGGCGATTCGCTGGTGTTCGACCTTAATCCGGCCGACCGCCAATTGCTCGTGCTCGTTTATCCGACCGATGAAATATCGGCCAATCAGCTATTGTACGATGTTGCGCGACACAACTTCAGTTCGTTCGTTGTTAAGGACTTCGATCTTGAACAGATGAATTTTGGACGGCTAGGCTTGCTGATAATAAAGGATTTCGCTAACTTTGAGGAGCTTTCGCACTACCGCAAGGTGCTTCAGGAGAGTCAATATCTGGAACTTCCCCCGCAGGTGCGTCCGGTGATGATTTCAGTAAAGAACTTCGAAACGCTTATCCGTCAGGGTCGCACATTTGAGGACTATTTCCGCTATGTAGACTCGCAGGCAGCAGAACAGCCTGTAACAGCGGCTCCGGGAAGTCTTTCGGACGACGACTCAGAACGCCGTCAGTACGGATCGGCTATCATGGATGACGTTCCCGACGCCGACACTGAGCAAGAACAAGAAGATGAAAGCGAATTAGAGCTTTAGGCTCCAAATACATTTAACGAAAAGCCCATGTCACAACATAAAATACTTTGGGCCGACGATGAAATCGACCTACTGAAACCGCATATACTCTTTTTGAAAACGAAGGGTTACGATGTCACAACCGTTTGTAGCGGTCGCGATGCGCTCGAACTCGTGGAGAACAACCGATTCGACCTGATTATTCTTGACGAGAATATGCCCGGCCTGACAGGGCTGGAAACGTTGCAACACATTAAACAGCTTGCACCTCTTACTCCTGTTATAATGATAACCAAGAGTGAGGAGGAGAATATCATGAATCAGGCTATCGGAAGTAAAATAGCTGACTATCTGATAAAGCCTGTAAACCCGAGCCAGATTCTTCTTTCAATAAAGAAAAACCTGCATTCCGAAACTCTCGTCAGCCAGCAGGCAACAATTGACTATCGTCAGGAATTCAACAACATTTCGCAGGCAATCGACCGATGTTCGACAATCGAAGACTGGTATGAGCTTTACCGCAAGTTAACCTATTGGGAACTTGAGCTGGCATCGACAGCAACAAATATGGATGAGTTGTTGCAGATGCAGAAAAATGAGGCTAATAATGCTTTCAACAAGTATGTAAGGAAGAATTACGAATCATGGGTGACCGGATCCGATGGTCCGATGATGAGTTCGAGGCTATTCAAAGAGCGTATTTTCCCGCTACTCGATGCCGGCGAGAAAGTTTTCCTCGTAGTGATCGACAACTTCCGCCTCGATCAGTGGATGACGGTGAAACCATTGTTGTCTGACATGTTCACTTTCCGAGAGGAGCTCTACACGGCGATATTGCCTACGGCCACCCAGTATGCGCGCAATGCTATTTTTTCGGGTCTGATGCCGGTGCAAATTGCGGAAATGTTTCCCGAACTGTGGGTCGACGAAGACGAGGCTGAAGGGAAGAATCTGAACGAGTCGCCCCTTATCGCTACGCAGTTTGAACGCTACCGGCGACAAGTGCGCTTCTCCTACAACAAGGTGAACGATTCGGGAAGCGGCGACCGATTGTTGCGTGAGTTTTCCAATCTGGAATCGTATGACTTGAATGTGATTGTGCTGAACTTTGTCGACATGCTTTCACATGCGCGTACCGAATCGAAGATGATACGCGAGCTAGCACTCAATAATGCCGCCTACCGTTCGCTGACTGAATCGTGGTTCCGCCACACATCGGCCATGGAATTGTTCAGGCGCATTGCCGACCGTGGCTATAAAGTGGTGCTCACCACCGACCACGGTACTGTCCAGGTGTCGAATCCGGTAAAAGTGATCGGGACAAAGGACACTAATACTAACCTGCGTTATAAAATAGGACGTAATCTAAGCTATAATCCCAAGCAGGTTTATGAAATTAAGAAACCGGAACGTTTCGGCCTGCCTTCACCCAACGTGGCCTCGACCTACATTTTTGCTTCGGGACGCGACTTTTTCGCCTATCCCAACAATTATAATTATTACGTGCAATACTACACCGACACTTTTCAGCATGGGGGAATCTCAATGGAAGAGATGCTCGTGCCTCTGATCACGATGTCGGCAAAATAAATGCGATATGAAACATGTTATTGAAATAGAATCGCTCGACAAAATCGACGAAGCGGCCCGTCGGTTCGTGGAACTGATGGACGATTACACTGTGTTTACTTTTGACGGCGAAATGGGAGCCGGAAAAACAACATTTATAAACGCGCTGTCGCGAGCGTTGGGGGTTGATACCGATGCAACGGGCAGTCCGTCGTTTTCGCTCATCAACGAATACCGTTCCGACACAACAGCTGAACTTATCTATCACTTTGATCTGTATCGGCTGGAAAAACTTGAGGAGGCTTTCGACATAGGGGTTGAGGATTATCTTGAATCAGGAGCAGTCTGCTTGATTGAGTGGCCCGGAATCATCGACGATATTCTGCCCGACGACACTGTGAAGGTAAGCCTTGCAGTGGAGCCGGATATGTCGCGCAAGCTAACAATTGAAACTCCGGAATGACAAACGCAGTTCTTGCATCGCGCATTCTGGCGTGTCTGTTTTTTGTCAGCGGCATCCTTTCGCTTGCAGCAGGCATTACAGGCTGGGACTGGTTTTTCAACAACTATAATGTGAAATTTCTCACGGGACGTATGGGGCGCAGAATTGCAAGGATTCTCTATGCCATGCTTGGTTTGGCAATCATAGCAATGGGTGTCCATACATGGACGGCACTTCCGCAATAGAAAAATATATGAAGATTAAATTGAAATGGCTCGATGAAGTGGGGTCGACAAGCTCGTGGTTGGCCTCGAACCTGTCATCTGAAATGCAGTCGGGCTATGTCGTTGCGGCCCGTCGCCAGACTGCCGGACGCGGACAGCGAGGTAACGGCTGGGAATCGGAGCCGGACAAGAATCTGACATTCAGTTTGCTGTTGCGACCAGCCGGTATTGATGCGCGCCACCAGTTTTTTATTTCCCAGGCTGTGGCTCTCGGAATAGTCGGGGCTTTACGCGATTGTTTGCCTGAGTGTGATATACGCATAAAGTGGCCAAATGATATTTATGTCGGTAATCGAAAAATATGCGGCATCCTGATTGAAAATTCTCTTGCCGGCTCCAGGATAACTCATAGCATTGTAGGCATAGGAATAAATGTGAATCAGGAACATTTTATTTCTGATGCGCCTAATCCGGTATCGATTATTCAGCTTTCCGGACAGCCTACAGAACTTGAACCTCTGCTGAGGAAAGTTGTTGATAATATTGGTGAGTTTTTGCAGCGAGATTCTGATACGATTCATCAGTTGTATATGGAAGCACTATGGGGCAAGTCGGGTACGCATTATCGCGAAGCATCATCAGGCCGCACGTTTTTTGCCGACATTACAGCAATAGGGCCTATGGGGCACATGACTCTAACAGCCGCAGACGGCTCATCGGTCGAATATGCATTTAAGGAAGTGGCAGTTATTCTGCCTGAAAAATTATAAGCTATATGAAAGAAACACCGGTATTGCTGCTGACAGGTTATCTGGGCAGTGGAAAAACAACTCTTGTAAATCACATACTGACGAACAGCGATGGTATAAAATTCGCTGTGATTGTCAATGATATAGGTGAAGTAAACATTGATGCAGACCTTATAGAAAAGGGAGGTGTAGTCGATCAGCAGGATGACTCACTTGTAGCGTTGCAGAACGGGTGTATATGCTGTACGTTGCAAATGGATTTAGTGCGCCAGCTTGAACAGCTTGTTGCGATGCGTAAGTTCGACTATATTGTAATTGAAGCCAGCGGTATATGCGAGCCGGAGCCGATTGCACAGACAATCTGTTCGATACCGCAGATGGGTGGCGAATTTTTGCGCTCCGGTATGCCCCGCCTCGATGCTATTGTCACAGTTGTTGATGCGTTGCGATTGCAGAGCGAATTTGCATGTGGCGAGAAGTTGCAGTCTGATCATATCGATGAAGAAGACATTGAAAATCTGATAATTCAGCAAATCGAATTTTGTAACATTGTTCTGCTCAATAAAGCGTCGGAGGTGTCTGCTTCCGAACTTGGCCGCATACGTGAAATTATCAAGGCCTTGCAACCCGATGCGGAAATAATAGAGTGCGATTATGCCGATATCCCTGTGAGCCGTCTGATTGATACACATCTGTTCGACTTCGAGCGTGTCG
This sequence comes from uncultured Muribaculum sp., assembly GCA_964421745.1. Classification (GTDB taxonomy): domain Bacteria; phylum Bacteroidota; class Bacteroidia; order Bacteroidales; family Muribaculaceae; genus Muribaculum. The sequence continues at coordinate 19,611 of CAYQYL010000012.1, forward strand.
CTACCTCGGCCGGTTGGATTCGGGGAATAGAGGATCGTCTTGAACCAGAGCATCATCACCATGATGACGATGATCACGACGATGACCACGGTCATGATGAGCACGGTCACGAAGGGCATCATCATCACCATCATCACCACCATGGAGAAGGGGAAGCTGAGGAGTACGGTATACAGACAATGGTCTATTTCCGCCGCAAACCCTTTGACTTTAATAAATTCGACTATTTTGTGGCTAAGAAATGGCCGTCGAATGTTATCCGGTGTAAAGGAGTTTGCTACTTTTCTAACAATCGTGATATGTCGGTGCTTTTCGAACAGGCCGGCATTCAGAAAAAGGTGACGCAGGCCGGTTTATGGTATGCAACAGCCTCGGACGAGGAGCGAGAAATGTTAATGGCACAGGATCCGAATTTCTTGCGTGACTGGGATCCGGTTTATGGCGACCGTATGATTAAACTTGTCTTTATTGGGCAGAACCTCGACCGTGAGCAGCTTACTGCCGATCTTGACGCCTGCCTCGCCGATTGATTTAGCTGTCAAAAAGATACAGTAAGAGCCTGAAAACTGTTTGGAGGTGTTTTCAGGCTCTTGTTTTATTTTTCGAATTCAGCGTCGGGATTGTCGGATGCGTTTCCGGAGGTGATATCGATTGTTACGTTGTCGAGTTCAACTTGTGGGTAAACTGTATGGAAAGGCTTGCGGGCTTTTGCCTTTATGTTTCGCAGCACAATGTCGGACACTTCATCGTTTGGATTACCCTGCATGTAGCCGGCTGCGTCGGCACATTCGACATCGATGTTCTCGATCAGAATGTTGCTTACGTGTCCCTTCGGAGTACGCCCGCTGCCTTCGAGGTTGAAGAACTGTTTCCAAGGGCGCATTGCGATTATTTCGCCACAACGTCCGGTGACATTAGACACCTGTATGTCGGAATAGAATTGCTCGGTGTCGGGGCGCATCTTCAACCGTAGGAGCGCACAGGTGTTGTCAACGACACAACTGTCGAGCCGAATGACTGTGGCACGAAGGCATTCACTGCCGAGAGTGAGAGTGCCGTGCAGATTCGGACCAAACACGCAGTGTTTCACTGTAACGGAATCAACGGCACCATTGCCGTATGTTTCGTGGGCATATACGCCCTTGCCACCCTTGATGCACACACCGTCGTCGTCGGTGTTGAGGAAGCAGTTGCTGATATTGACGTTTGAACACACATCAAGGTCGATACAATCGCTGCTGGGGGCGCGCAATGGACGTGCCGGAGTTGTCATGCGACAGTTTTTAATTGTCAGATCGCGGCATTGATAGAAATGACAGGTCCAGAATGGTGAGTTGCAGAAGGTGGGACCATCGAGTGTTACATTGTCGCACCCCCAGATGAAAACTAAGCGTGGGCGGAGCACTTCAAGATTGGTGAACTCCCGGCCGCTTCCGCGCGAAAGGTCGCGACGTCGCCAGAAATCTGCCCAATAGCGGTGGCCGTTGCCATTGATTGTACCAGGCCCGGTGATGGCGAAACCGGAAACATGATAGGCGTTGACAAGCGCCGCGTGATAGTAGATGCTTCGTCCTTCCATACGCGACGGCAGCAGTGGAAAGTCGGCAATAGTATCGGAACCTTTCAGTACAGCCCCCTGGTCGAGATGGAGCCGTGTGCCAGGCTTGAAAAACAGGGCGCCACTGAGATATGTTCCGCGTGGAATTACTATGCGGCCTCCACCTTCGGCTTCAGCCCGGTCGATAATAGCTTGAATTGCCTTGGTTTGAACAACAGTGCTGTCGGTGCCGACACCGAAGTCGGTGATAACATAGTCGCGTGCCGTGACCCCAACAGTTGTCAGCACAGAAACTATCAGGATTAGAATCTTTTTCATTTGCTTTGAGGTTGTTTTATAGCATTTACATTAATAATATTCACTGAGTCGACATTCTCAATGCGCTCGATAAACTGCGAAACAGAATCAACATGGACGTTTTCAAGCGTTACATCGCTTGGGTGCAAACGGCTGTCACCTTTTAAGTCGTAAATAGCTTTAGTTGAGCGGGCGTGTACATTTTTCATGTGTAGTCCGCGAATGGCAGTCAGTTTCTCGACATAAGTCGGTACGAGCGTTTTCCATTGATAGAGCACTTCTGGATCGATTTCCATGATACGGTCTACATCGCCGGCTTCTACCGAATCCATATAAATGTTTTCAACGAAAGCTCCACGGCGATGATTTGTCTTTACATAAAACAGGCGCATGACTGAGCCTGGCATTGTGCAGTTGTGCATATAAACATTACGGACACCACCTGAAATTTCGCTTCCGATGCCAAGCAGAACATGTCCTTTCTTCACAGTGCAGTTGCGTATCACAATATTTTCTGTCGGGCAGTTGAGTCGCCATGCATCGCGATTACGTCCTGATTTGATCACTACAGCATCATCACCTTGTTCGAATGTGCAGTTCTCGATAAGGAAATTTTTAGTCATTTCAAGGTCGATTCCGTCATTGTTGTGCCCCATAGCATAGACATCCAGTTGGCGTGCAAGTCCGCCGTTGCACATATAGATGTGAATAGTCCAGAATGGAGATTGACGTATGGCAAAATCGCTAAGCATCACATTACGACAGCGGTTGAAATGGATCAGGTGAGGCCGGAGATTATTGGCTCCTTCCGCCATTTGCCGTTCGACAACAGGAACGTCGGTCGAAGCCAGGGTGTAAAGCTTTTTGAGTGCTTTCATGTGTTCGGGCGGCCGCTTGAACCATAGCCTCCAAAGATCCATTTTCGGAGCAAGCGTGCCTTTGCCTGTTATTGCAACATTGTCGCAATCGAACGCATAGACAAGCGGCGAATAGTTGTAGCATTCCATGCCTTCCCACGATGTCATAACAGCCGGCAGATAAAAATCGGGATTGTTGGTGAATATGACTTCGGCCCCTTCCGACAAATGAAGATTTACATTACTTTTAAGGTGAATCGGTCCAGTTTGCCATTTGCCGGCAGGAATCACTACGCGGCCTCCGCCGGCTCGGTTGCATAGGTCTATGGCAGATGTGATAGCTTTCATGTTGGCTTCAATGCTGTCGGGAGAAGCTCCGTAGTCAGTGATTGGAAAATCACGTTCGGGGAAAATCAACTCATTCACTGCCGGCATGCCAAATGGAGCGTCGACCGACAGCGGCCTGTGGCTGACTTGTGCGGAAGCCAATGTTGGCAATATCAGTGTAAGGAGGAGGTGAAACAGTTTTTTCATGATATTATAATATTGTATGCAAATATAATACTTTACATTTTGCGGTGCAAACATCTATAAACGGTGAAAGGATGCATGAAGCCATGCATCCTTTCACCGTTTATATTAAAGAGGATTATCAGTTGTCGTGGTCGTTGCCGAACTTCTGAAGCACTGCGGCATCGATTGCCGCCACAGTGGCGAGGTTCACGATGTCGCGCACTGGTGAGTCTACGTTGATGAAATGGATAGGTTTGTTCAGACCCATCTGAATCGGACCGATAGCCTCACCAACACCCATCGAAAGCATGAGTTTGTAGGCTGCGCTTGCGGCTGTCATGTTTGAGAATATCAGTGTGTTCACTTTTTTGCCAGCCAGCTTATTGAAGGGGAATGTACTGTCGCGTGTTTCTGAGTCGATTGCGTAGTTGGCTTGCATTTCGCCGTCGATTGCAAGATCAGGATAGAGCTGATGCATCTTTTCCACAACAGCATGTGCTGCTTTCGGCTCTTCCTCGCTGTTGGAACCGAAATTGGAGTATGATACCATTGCCATTACCGGCTCGTGGGCGAAATACTCAACTCCATTTCGTGCCAATCGCGTGATGTCGAACAATGTTTCCTCGTCGACTGTATTGTTGATCATCGTGTCGGCCACAAAATAAACTCCGTTTTTTGTATTCAGGATGTGCATTGTTGCGAAGTGGCTGTAGCTCGGACGTATGCCGACAACTTTTTTTGCCACTTCGGCCGGAGTGTGGGTGCTTGAGAATGTGCCGGCAAGCATGGCATCGGCATCGCCCGATTCAACCATCATCATGCCGAAGAAGTTGCGGTCGAACATCAGTTCGAGAGCTTCAGTGTAGGTGATTCCATCGCGTTGTCCTTTCTGAGCCAGATAAGCAGCATAACGGGCGCGACGGTCAGCCTCGCGGTCGTGGCGGAGATTGACAATTTCTATGCCTTCGATGTCGATACCCAGACGCGCCGCACGTTTCTGAATCATTTCTTCGTTGCCAAGCAGCACAGGTATGCAGACTCCGTCGTGGTAGGCTGAAGCAGCAGCACGCAACATATTATCGGTGTTGGCTTCGCCGAACACAACCCGTTTTGGATTCTGGCGGGCTTCTTCAGTGAAACGACGCATGAGTTTCGAATCCTGTCCCATGAGGTGACGAAGTTTAGCTTTGTAGGCATCCCAGTCGGTGATTGGTCGTTTCGCAACGCCGGATTCCATTGCGCCACGGGCCACGGCCGGAGCTACTGTTGTGATCAGACGTGGATCCAATGGTTTTGGCAGAATATAGTCGCGGCCAAAGTGAAGTCCGGTCATGTCGTAGGCCGAATTCACAACGGAGGGAACAGGTTCTTTTGCTAATTCGGCAATAGCATGAACAGCAGCGAGTTTCATTGCTTCATTGATCTGAGTGGCTCCGCAGTCCAAAGCTCCACGGAAAATGTAGGGGAAACCGAGCACATTGTTGATTTGATTTGGATAGTCGGAGCGGCCGGTTGCAAAGATGAGATCGTCGCGCGACGCCATAGCAGACTCATAATCAATTTCCGGATCGGGATTGGCGAGAGCGAAAACAATAGGCCGCTCTGCCATTGAGCGAATCATGTCCTGAGTGACAACGTCCTTCACCGACAACCCGAGGAAAACATCGGCTCCGACCATTGCTTCGGCCAGGGTTTCGATAGGGCGTGTTGTCGAGAACTCAACTTTGAGTGGATTCAGGTTTGTGCGGCGACTGTTGATAACACCTTTTGAATCGCACATGACAATGTTTTCGCGCTTAACTCCGAGGGCCATGTACAGTTTTGTACAGCTGACGGCAGCCGCTCCGGCACCGTTGACAACAAGTTTGATGTCGCCGATTTTTTTTCCTTGAATTTCGAGAGCGTTGAGCAGCCCGGCTGCAGAGATTATGGCCGTTCCGTGCTGGTCGTCGTGCATCACCGGTATGGAGCATTCCTGTTTCAGGCGCTGCTCAATTTCGAAGCACTCCGGCGCCTTGATGTCTTCGAGGTTGATTCCGCCGAATGTGGGTTCGAGAGCCTTGACAACGGCAATGAATTTTTCGGGATCTTTTTCGTTAACCTCTATATCGAAGCAGTCTAAGCCGGCAAATATTTTGAAGAGCAGAGCTTTCCCTTCCATTACCGGTTTTCCGGCAAGTGCCCCTATATCGCCAAGGCCGAGTACGGCAGTTCCGTTGGAAATCACAGCAACCAGATTACCCTTGTTTGTGTATTCGTATGCATCGGCTGGATTCTTTTCAATCTCTTTGCACGGGTAGGCAACTCCTGGCGAATAAGCCAGTGCAAGATCCTGTTGCGAAGAGTAGGGTACGGTGGGCACGACTTCGATTTTGCCCGGTTTGCCCATGCGATGATAGTCCAGGGCCAGTTCTTTAGTTACTTTTGTCATAGGTTATTCTCTTTTTGGTTATGTGGGGCACTGAAATATAATTGATGTCGTGCAATATAACAATGAGTTGCAGCAGACAATCAATGTGCCAAAGTGGTTCCGTTACATACGGATAACAATTCTTGTCGCAAAAGTATGAATATTTATCGGTTTTAATAACTTAAAACTCGATAATTTTAAAAATTATTAAGGAATATATTCGTTAAAGTTGGAACGAGCTGACGGGAAACGTTTGAACTGCGACTTTTAAAATGGGAATAATTGTGTAATTTTACCGAATGAAACATCCGGTAACGATACTTCAACAAACCGAAAAAACGATAGTCGGCGCAACTTGGCGCGGCATTGAGGCTAACGACGCGGATCCGTATACCGGATTTAGCGTGTGTCACTATACGGGCGATGAACCATCTCACTATCAGTGGTGCCGACAGCAGCTTGCTTCTTTGTTCGGGCTATCATCGGAGAGTGTGATTGTGCCACGTCAGATTCACGGAACCAATGTTGCTGTGATTGATTCTGTTGATTTCGAGAGAACCGAAGTTGAAAATGTCGATGCCGTGATAGTAACTGTTCCCCGACTTATCGTTGGAGTTTGTACAGCTGATTGTATACCCGTAATAATAACTTGCGAAGAGCCCACTATAGTGGCTGCCGTGCATGCCGGGTGGCGAGGAGCTGTGGCCGGAATAGTAGAAAAAACGGTGGAAATTATGCGGCGACATGGAGCACGGGATTTGTGCGCTGTGATTGGAGCCGGAATCGGCGTTTGTTGCTTCGAGGTAGGGGATGAAGTTGCCTCGCAGTTCCCTGAAGAATTTGTTGACCGTAGCTTTGGCGAACGTCCGCATGTCGATCTTAAAGGCTATGTGGCTTCGTGTCTGCGCAATTCGGGCGTAACTTCAATAGCTGATATCGAAGAATGCACCCGATGTGCCCCCGATCGCTATTTCTCAGCCCGTGCCCAAGGAATTAATTCAGGCCGCAACTACACCTTTGCGATGATTAAGAGCGAGTAAGAGCGTGTTTGACAAAAAAATTAACAGCGGGGTTGCATATCGCGGAGGGATTTTGGTTGTGCGGGCGAGGGAGCGTAGCGAGCTACGTGACTGAGCCAAACGGCCAAAAGCACCCGCGATATGCAATCTATAGGGAATATTCTTCAACTTAGCGCGTTAATCTTGCGTGAAAAACATAATATTACTAAACGCCACACAAAAACGGTGGCTGAAATGATATTGCAAGATTTATTCTATATCATTAAATATTAAATCATTAGAAGGTATTCTTTATCTGCTACGCACAGGTTGTCAATGGCGATTATTGCCACCTCAATTTGGAGCGTGACAAACCATCTATCACCTGTATCGGAGTTGGAGCGAGCGCCCATGGTTTGGACGGATGTTGCGACACTACCCACGTTGCAACTTCCATTATTTTAACTATTGCAAGGCGGTGATTGAGAAGAAAATACCATCGCCTCGGCCCCTCGTTGGCCGTTTCGTCCGTGCTCATCGGTCGTGTAGTTCACTACACTCCCTCTTCGCCCGAACAAAACGCCTCAACGATTGACCGCCCCGACGTTAACTTTTCTTGTCAAACACGCTCTTAATAAAAATGGCGGCTACAACAGATTCGGGTTGCAGCCACCATTTCTATGCTAATGTTTGTGATTAGAGTTTGCGTTTAGGTAGGCGGAAAAGTTTCTTTACCTTGTTGGCTTTTGAAGCCTCGCCAATGTAAAATGCAGAAGCTCGGCTCACAGTATAACCATAGTTCCAGCTCTTCCAATCGGTCCATTCGCGTTTGATAGAACCATTTGAGTTTAGACTGAAATCAACGTTGGTCGTACTCTCTAAATCATTATTATAAATTGTTGTGATTGAGTTTGGTAACTTATCCGGGCCATTGCCGAGTAGGCCAACCGACCAAAATACATCGTCGAACAGTTCTATACTATAGGCTAACGAGGCGGGGAATTGGCGGAATTTGTTGTCTGTGTTAGTATAATCAACTTCAACAATGTACTGATCCTGCTCTTTGAAATCTTCCCATTTCTCTACTAAATCGCAAGTTAACGAAGCCAGATTTCCATTTACCCAAGAAAATTTTCCAGTTTCTTCCAGTGTCGATTTATATGATTCGCCTGTTGTGAAGTTTTTATAAGATTCTGACACTTTCTCCGTGTAAGATGTCAAGCAGTTATCTTTGTAGTTGAAGGTATATTTTCCGGTGCCTTTATCGTTGATTTTTTCACCGTCCTCTATTTCGGTGTAATCCCAGGATGCGGTTAATTCTGAAAGCAGACCTTTGCTGTTCAATTTAAACGAAACCTGGTCGCCGTCTTCAAAACCGCTGATTGTTCCCTTTGAGTAATTGATTTCAAAGTATTCGCCTTCTTCAGTGTCGTAGAACTTAACAGGACGTCCTTTGCTGTCGTACGAAATTATGTATTCTCCAACAGAAGTCAGTCGAGTACCGTCAATTTCGGTAGGGGTTGATGTATTGGGGTTATCGGGACCATCGTCATCATCGTCATCGCCACCGCAAGAACTAAACATGGGAACGAGCATTAGCGAGAGAGCCGTCATTCCAATAAGTCTGAATGTTTTCATTGATTTTTTAATTTTTTAGATTTATTATTTTTCATTAGCATCGCAAAAATAAAACATTTACACGAATTGTCAAAATTAAATTTGGTTATTGTCAAAGATTTACCATGGATTTGTGAACCTGTTTCTTATTTTTGCCGTTATTAAGCTATCGGATAGTCGATATGTTAAAAATTATCATTTCATTTTTTACAAAAATATGGTATCACCTAAACCAAAATCCAATTCCGGTCAATTGGCTTCACGAGTAGTTGCATTTATCACAGTTTTTTGCCTTCTTGCCTCTCTGGCCGTGCTTCGCAATGGTTCTTTCTTTGGCATTGATGCTTCCAACTTCTTTTCCTCAGGCACATCTGTTTCGGGTAGTAAACCGAATTCTGTGAGTGCAATCAGCAAATCGGGTAGACATGAAATTATCAACACAACCGATATCGGCAAAGATATTTCGGGCTATGGCGGCCCGGTGCCATTGGAAATATATGTCACTGACGGACGCATCGATTCTGTTGTGTCGCTTCCCAATTCTGAGAGCCCGAAATTTTTCAGCCGGTTGGAGTCGTCAGGCTTAACACGCGCATGGAACGGAAAGACACTTCATGAAGCAACGACAATGAATGTCGATGCCGCCACCGGAGCAACTTATTCTTCAAATGCCTTTATTGCCAACGTGCGAGCCGGAGCTGCATACGCCGAAGGGGCTAAAGCACAATCATCCGACAACATATCATTAGCTGCCATCGTTGCTCTGATTGTAATCTTTTCCGGAGCTGTGGTTCCGTTGTTTGTAAAAAATAAAACATATCGTTTTGTGCAGCAACTGCTCAATGTCGCAGTATTGGGTTTCTGGGCCGGTACATTCATCGACTACGCCATGATGTTAAATTTCTTCTCAGGTGCTCCTCACTTCTCCCTCAGCTTCATAGTGACCCTTATCCTTTTCATTGTCGGACTCGTGTACCCACTTTTCAATAAGCCCAATTTCTATTGCACATGGGTGTGTCCGTTCGGCTCGTTGCAGGAACTTGCCGGTAAGGCTTGTAAAAAGAAGTGGAAAATGTCACCCAGGCTCATCAATGGTCTTGACAATTTTCGCCAGCTGCTGTGGGTGGTTCTGCTATCTTTGCTCTACATAGGTTGGGGAACGAGCTGGATTGATTACGAAGTTTTCACGGCATTTATGGTCGAGCTTGCCTCGTGGGTTATAATTGCCGTCGGTGGCGTATTTGTCGTACTATCTCTATTTATCAACCGTCCGTTCTGTCGTTTTGTGTGTCCAACCGGATCCTTGCTGAAACAGGCCTGACGTTTGTCCTCAAAAAATAGTTCTAAACAGTATAGCTATCAATTATTTAAGAAATAAAGCATGAAAAGTTCTAATTGGATAATGTTGCTTCTGGCAATAGCGCTTGTTGCTGTTTCGGTGCGGTATAGCGCACTATCTTCATCTTCCACTGCGGAAAATGGCGAAAATGGCGGAGCTGAAGCTGTGATTAATTGTATCATGACCCGCACGAGCGTACGCAACTACACCGATCAGCGAGTCGATGACGACACAGTCAACAAGATTCTTCGTGCCGGAATGGCTGCGCCAACAGCTGCTAACCAACAGCCGTGGCATTTCGTGGTCGTAACGGATCAAAACCTGAAGGATTCCATTACTGTTGCATTTGAATACACCAAAATGGTGGAAAAATGTAGTTTTGCCATAATAGTTTGCGGAGATATGGACAATCTTTTCAAAGACGATATTTCCGACGGAGGTTTTTGGGTGGAGGATTGTTCGGCCGCATCGGAAAATATGCTCTTGGCTGCCCACGCACTTGGATTAGGTGGCGTATGGTGCGGAATCTATCCGCTTAAGGATCGCGAAAAACGCTTACTCGAAATATTGAATTTACCTTCGAATCTTACGCCGCTTAACGTTATGGCATTTGGTTATCCGGCTACAGCCGTCACTCCAAAAGATAAATGGAGCCCCGCCAAAATCCATTACAACGCATACTAATACCTCCATAGAAATTTTGAATTGTACCGAACTATTCAAGTTGCAAACAGTTATTCTTATTGAAGTATAAATAAAGAATTCCTGGCAACGCAGTCGATTAAAAATACATTGATTGCTGTGTGCGTCGGGATATTTGCAATAAAACTTAAGAATATGTCAAAATCAATTTTAAGAAGTGCACTGTCTGCACTTTCAATAATCTTAGGAACAATGTTTATGAAAGCACAAACCTCTTATATCTTTCTCGCACCAGGTGTGGAGGAAGTTGAAGCCGTAGCAACAGTCGATGCTCTCCGTCGAGCAGATATCCCCGTTATAACTGTAGCAGTTTCGGATAACCTTCAGATTAAAGGGGCAACCGGACAGATTCTTGTTGCTGATTCTCTTATATCGGACGTCAACACCGAGAATGCAGACTGGCTTATTATACCGGGCGGCGATCCCGGAGCACAGAATCTATTTGCTAATAATGATGTGAAAGATAAAATATTGGCTCATTATCGGAAAAACGGTCGAATTGCTTCGATTTGTGCCGGTCCGGCTGTGGTTCTTGCACCGCTTGGAGTGCTTAAAGGGAAGAAAGCCACTTGCTATCCCGGTCTTGGAAATGCAATCAATTCTAACGGAGGTGAGTATGTGGAACAAACTTTCGTAGTTGAACCAAACCTAATAACGTCAGAAGGCCCCGGGACAACTCTGCCTTTTGCCATCGAGATTATCCGCGCTACTAAAGGTGATAAAGCAGCCGAGGCTGTAGCCGCCGGAATGCTTGTTAACAAATAACCGGTCGCAACTGAGTCTTTGTGATGATTAAGAGGCTCTGATTGCAATGATTTGATAGATTATTTGTAAATTAGCGTCCAAATTAGCGCGGAACAGCATTTTTGCATAATGTTCCTGCTGTAATCATTCATCACAATATGAATCAGAAACCCATAAAGGTAGGTATCACTCATGGCGATATCAACGGTATTGGCTATGAGGTGATTCTAAAAGCATTCGAAGACCCCCGAATGACAGAACTATGCACCCCGGTGATATATGGTTCGGCAAAAATAGCAGCTTTCTACCGAAAGGCTGCCGAATTGCCCGATGTGAAGCTGGTTACGTGTGCCAACGCTGCCTCGGCCCGCGACGGAGAATTAAACATAATAAACGTCGTTCCGGAAGACACCCACATTGAGCCCGGTGTAATGTCGAAAACGGCCGGTGAGGCTGCATTCGCTGCGCTTGAGCGAGCTGTGGCCGATCTGCAGGCAGGTGAAATCGATGCGCTTGTGACTGCGCCAATCTGCAAAGAGGCTATTCATAGCGATACATTCTGCTTCCCGGGGCACACGGAATATCTCGAATCGAGCATTGGTGAGGGGCAGAAAAGCCTCATGGAACTGTGTACTTCCGACGGACTGCGTGTGGCATTGGTGACAACGCATCTGCCACTGTCGCAGATTTCGCAGACAATAACTCGCGAGAATATTGTTGAGAAATTAACAATTTTCAATGATTCTCTTAAAGCCGACTTTGGCATACCCTCGCCGCGTATAGCTGTTTTGGCATTGAACCCTCACGCCGGCGACGGCGGTCTGCTCGGCACCGAGGAAGCTGAGGTTCTTGTGCCGGCTATTGAGGCGGCTCGCCAGAACAAGATCCTGGCTTTCGGGCCATACGCTGCCGATGGGTTCTTCGGCTCAGGATCTTATAAACGTTTCGACGGTGTGTTGGCAATGTATCACGATCAGGGGCTTGCTCCATTCAAAACAATAGCTATGGATGCCGGAGTGAATTTCACCGCCGGATTGCCGTTTGTGCGCACTTCGCCCGATCATGGCACCGGATTCGACATAGCCGGTAAAGGTGAAGCATCGGCCGAATCGATGCGTGAAGCCGTTTATATGGCAATCGATGTTGTGCGTAACCGTGCAAATCATGCCCGCACTTATCGCAATCCGTTGCGCAAACAATATTTTGAAAAAGGAAAAGATAATGTCGTGCTCGATTTGAGCGGTGACGACAAAAAGAATTAATAACAGGTTCAAAGATTATGCATTATGCGATAATAGCAGCCGGAGAGGGTTCCCGTCTGGTTCAGGAGGGCGTAGCGCTCCCTAAACCGCTGGTCGACCTTGACGGCAGGCCGATGATCAGACGTCTGATTGACATTATGATGCAAAACCGGGCCGAATCTATTACGGTCATCGTCAACGAACAAATGACTCATGTGCGGCAATATCTGGAGAGTCTTGAGCTTGAAACGGAGTTTAATCTTGTGGTTAAAACGACACCAAGTTCAATGCACTCGTTCTGGGAAGTGAGTAAAGCCTTTCCGATGTCCGGCAAATTTGTGTTGACAACAGTTGATACGATTTTCAGGGCAGATGATTTTGCCGGATATATTGATGCTTTCGAAAATGCTCCGGCCGATGTCGACGGATTTATGGGTGTAACGTCGTTTATCGACGACGAGAAACCACTGTATGTCGATGTCGATCAAGCCACAATGCAGATAACTGCTTTTCGCGATCGTCCGTTCGAGGGCATGAAATATATTTCAGGCGGTATTTACGGATTGACACCCCCGGCTCTCGGTGTGCTAAACCGTTGCATTGAATCCGGTGTCAGCCGGATGCGCAACTACCAGCGCGCGCTTGTTGAGGCAGGACTGAACCTGAAAGCATGGCCTTTTCATAAAGTAATTGATGTCGACCATGCTGCCGACATAGCCACAGCACGCGATTTTATTAATCAGAAATCATAATCTCAGAATTATGGCAGAAATCACTATAGCCGGTATTATGCGAGCCGGTGCTTATTCCCCCAATCATATCGGCAACGATGCGGCCATTTTCAATGCCGTGGCTGAGAATCTACGTAAACGCGGATGCATAGTTAATACATATTCGGAGGAGCAGTTTATCACCGGACAGGTTTCCGAACGGGTGATAGTTAACATGTGCCGTGAAATGAAATCGATCCACAAACTGCAACAGCTTGAAGACGAAGGCGCCGTAGTGATTAATTCCGGCAACGGAATCGAGAACTGCACGCGCGAACGCATGACACGTATCCTAATTGGCTCCGGCATACCTTATCCCGACAGTGTGATTGTCAATACTAACGAGGGTGTGCTCGATGCGCTCCGTTCTGCCGGATTCGAACAGTGCTGGATAAAAAGAGGCGATTTTCATGCAATGCATAAGGAAGATGTCAGCTATGTCCGCCACGCTGTCGAGGCGCAGGAGGTAGTGCAGGAGTATTTTCTTCGTGGCATCAAGCGAGCCGTAATCAATCGGCATCTCGTTGGCGACCTTGTTAAATTCTACGGTGTGCAGGGTTCTCCGTTCTTCTTCTGGTTTTATCCGTTCGATGCCGGTCACTCGAAGTACGGCTACGAGGCTATCAACGGTAAATCGCAGGGAATCGAATTCTCGAAAGAAAAGTTGCGCGACATATGTCAGCGTGCGTCCGAAGTGCTCGATGTCAAGATTTACGGTGGCGACTGCATCATTTCGCCCGAAGGCGACATCCGCATAATCGATTTTAACGATTGGCCCAGTTTTGCTCCTTGCCGCAAAGAAGCAGCTCCGCATATTGCCAAATGTATTCTGTCTATTGCAAAATCACGACTCTGAAACGATGACTGAAACCAAACATAAATTTTCTTACCGTGATACGCTCAAAAGCATGGACACGGAAGAGCACATCGACCTTGCTTTCTATCGCCCTATCGGCTATATGTGGGCGTGTTTAGCCGCACGGCTCGGTATTACGCCGAATGCTATCACGATAGCATCGATTTTTCTCGGTATCGGAGCCGGGGTGATGTTCTATTTTACACCGCTGTGGATGAACATAATCGGCATGTTCCTGCTTGTGTGGGCAAATTCTTTCGATTCGGCCGACGGTCAACTGGCCCGAATGACCAAACAGTACTCACGTCTGGGGCGTATTCTCGACGGCTTGTCGGGCGACTTGTGGTTCGCTACAATCTATATTGCCATTTGTTTGCGAGAAAACGCAACTTCCGCATTCTTTTCCGAGCGGCCATGGCTTATTTGGGTTATTGCTGTTGTTACCGGTCTTTGTCATGCCAAACAAGCGGCCATGGCCGACTATTATCGTCAGTTTCACCTCTATTTTCTCAAAGGCGAGCAGGGAAGTGAACTTGAATCAGTCGATGCGCTGAAAGAACGCTATGCCCAGATTCCCCCAAAAGGCAACTTCTGGCGCCGTCTGACACTGAAGGTCTATATTAATTATACCATTAATCAGGAGCAGATGACACGTCAGATGCAATTGCTTCGACGTCAGCTGAAAATTAATTACCCTTCGGGTGTGATTCCACAGTCGTTCCGTGACGAGTTCCGAAAACTCAGTCTTCCGCTGATGAAGTACACCAATATCCTGTCGTTCAATTGGCGTGTGATTGCCCTTTTCACAGCTTTGTTCCTCCGTATGCCTTGGTTGTATTTTGCTTTTGAACTCACTGTCCTGAACGCACTTCTGGTTTATATGGTGTCGCGCCACGAGCGCATCTGTCGAAAACTTACCCAACAACTCAAATATGACTTGCTCAGCAAAAAATTCAATTAAAGGTATAATATTCGACTATGGTGGCACGATTGACAGCCGTGGCGATCATTGGAGTGAGGTGATTTGGCGAGCCTATCGGCTTGCTGATGTCGAGGTGGAAAAGGCAGTGTTCCGCGATGCTTATGTGTTTGCCGAACGAGAGCTTGCCCGCGTGCGCCACATTCTCCCCGACGACAATTTCCTTGTCTTGTTGCAGAAAAAAATGCGCATCGAGTTTCAATGGCTCGCCGACAATGGGTATATTCCGCAGTCTGAAGCTGATTCGAAAGCACCTGAGGTGGCTCGTCTGTGCTATGAGTCGGCAAAAGCGTGTGTCGACGAGGCGCGTCCCGTATTGGAGAAGCTTGCTGAAAAATTTCCTATGGTTCTTGTCAGCAATTTCTATGGAAATGTCGAGGCCGTCCTGGCCGATTTTGGAATCCGACGTTATTTTAAAAGCATCATTGAAAGTGCGGTTGTTGGAGTACGCAAGCCCGATCCGCAAATTTTTCAGCTTGGGGTAGATGCTCTTGGGGTGCCTGCTGCCGATGTGCTTGTTGTTGGCGATTCCATAAAAAAAGATATCATTCCAGCTGAATCAATAGGATGCCGGGTAGCATGGATTAAGGGTAAAGGTTGGACTGCAGAAGAAGATGCCGTGCGGCATCCGGCTCAGATTGCAAACTTGCAGCAACTTGTGAAATATCTCAATTAAAATATATTAACAGTTTGTTGGTATTTTGCTTGTTATTTCAAATAAATTAACAATATAACGAAATTATAAATATAATTTTATATTTTATAACATTAGTTTGCTCTCGGTTGCTTTCGTAAATAAAAATTTACGTGTACTTTTACACACTTTTTGTGATTTTTAACTTTAAAATTCACATTTAAGGTGAAAAGATAGTTTTTATAAACATTAACGCATTTTTTATTATGAATCAACCCGAAGTAAAGAAAGCCGAGGGTAAGCTCGGTATTCTTGTAGTAGGACTCGGTGCCGTGACATCGACTTTTATGACAGGTGTGCTGATGGCACGCAAAGGTTTGGCTAAACCGGTTGGCTCTATGACCCAGTACGACATTATGCGCGTAGGTGAAGGTGCCGACAAAAAATATTTGAAATACAATCAGATTGTTCCCATTACAGACCTCAACGACATCGTTTTCGGTGCATGGGATGTTTATCCGGCAAATGCTTTTGAGTCGGCAATGAACGCCGAGGTGCTCAAAGAGAAAGATATTCTGCCTGTAAAGGATGAACTTGAAAAGATCGTCCCCATGAAGGCTGCCTTCGACCGCAACTATGCTAAACGTCTTGATGGCGACAACGTGAAAGATTGCGCTACACGCTGGGATATGGTTGAGCAGCTCCGTAAGGATATTCGCGATTTCAAAGCTGCAAACAACTGCGCCAGAATTGTGGTGCTTTGGGCTGCTTCAACTGAAGTTTATGTTCCGGTCGATGAAAAAGTACACTACAACCTGGCCGATTTCGAGAAGGCTATGAAGGATGACGATCGCGAACACATTGCTCCTTCGATGTGCTACGCTTATGCAGCATTGGCCGAAGGCGCTCCATTTATTATGGGTGCTCCAAACACGACAGTCGATTTCCCCGCAATGTGGGAACTCGCCGACAAAACCAAGATGCCTATTGCCGGCAAAGACTTCAAGACCGGTCAGACTCTTGTAAAATCAGGCTTTGCTCCGATTCTCGGTGTGCGTTGCCTTGGACTCGCAGGTTGGTTTTCGACAAATATTCTCGGCAATCGCGACGGTCTGGTGCTTGACGAACCGGCCAACTTCCGCACAAAAGAAGTCAGCAAACTGTCGACACTTGAGTCGATTCTGGTGCCCGAAAAGCAGCCGGATCTCTACACCGACTACTACCACAAAGTGCGCATCAACTATTATCCTCCCCGCAACGACAACAAAGAGGGTTGGGATAATATCGACATCTTCGGCTGGATGGGCTACCCGATGCAGATTAAAATCAACTTCCTTTGCC
>CAYQYL010000013.1:0-35859 GCA_964421745.1 uncultured Muribaculum sp.
GTCTTGTTGGCCGAGCCGCCACCTTTTGCTACGAACAGGAAGTTGTATTCATTACCGCCAGTGGCATAGAGATCTATTTGTGCCGGAAGGTTACAGCCGGTATTTACTTCGTTGTACATGTCGAGAGGTGCGTTTTGCGAATAACGCAGATTGCACTGTGTATATGTGTCGTAGACACCGTGCGACAAATTCTCTTCGTCGGTCGATCCTGTGTAAACGTTTTGTCCTTTTTTGCCAATGATGATTGCTGTTCCTGTGTCCTGGCAGAAAGGAAGCTGTCCTTTTGCTGCGATTTCAGCATTCCGCAACATGGTGAGAGCAACGAATTTGTCATTTTCACTTGCTTCGGGATCGGAAAGGATTTTAGCCACCATTTCGTTGTGTTTGCGACGCAGCATGAAAGCGTTGTCGTGTGTTGCCTGACGAGCGAGTGTGCGCAAAGCTTCAGGCTCAACAACAAGCATTTCTCGGTCGCCCCATTTTTCGGTGTGAACGTAGTCGGATGTCAGCAGATAGTACTCTGTGTCATCGTGTTCCATAGGGAACGGTTCCTGGTAAACAAAAGGTTTTGTTGCCATGATTAGTTAATTGTTATTTTTGGTTATAGGGATTTCAATTACAAATATAGTTAATAGGTGGATGTGTCGCAAACTTTATCGGTGTGACACTTTCGACCGGCAGTAACGGCGGTAATCGCCTAGGTTGCCAAAAGTCTTTGTCGACGGGCACTGAAAGATTGTGTCGGTCGAAAATATTTGTTGCCGATTCAACGAAGCTGCGGCAGTGGGTTTTCCACGGCATTGGAACAGAGTCGGGGATGGCCGGAACAGCACGGAAGTTCCGGCCTGCCTCGGCCGGAATGGTGAATACCAGTGAATACGCTGCGGAATCAACTAATGCTTTGCCGTTGGAATCGCGCCGCAGATGCACGCGCACCATGGCACCCCCGCGGGTGTCGCGTGTCTTCATGTTAGAAATAAAGTTTCCGAGTGAGTACACAACAAGAGCTTTGCGGCCGTCGTCGCGTTTACGCATTTCCATCGGTTGTATCACGTGGGGGTGTGATCCGATAATCATGTCAGCACCGCAGTCGAGCAGTTGACTGGCGAGCGACTTTTGTGAAACTTCGGGTAGCAGACGGTATTCCTCGCCCCAGTGAGGACAGACGCACACCAGTTCAGCTCCTTGCAAACGTGCGTTGGCTATATCGTTGCAAATCAGATCGCGATCGATGTAGTCGACGCGCGCATCGGTTGTCAGGCGAATGCCGTTAGTCCCGTAGGTATAGTTGAGGAACGCTATGCGGAAACCATTCACCTCTTGAATTAAAGGCACTGATTTTTCACGTTCATTGTTGTCGACAAATGTTCCGGTATGAGTGATCCGAAGAGAGTCAAGGCAGCGGAGTGTAGCTGTCAGACCACGGTCGCGACGGTCAAGGCAATGGTTGTTTGCTGTCAGAAAAAGATCGAAGCCGGCATTTTTCAAGGCTTCCGGATACGAAGCGGGTGAGTTGAAACAAGGATAGCCCGAATATCGACCGCCGCTACATGGTGTTTCCAGATTTACAACAGCAAAGTCTGCTTTAGAAATGAACGGAGCCAGAGCAGAGAAACATTCCTTGTAGTCATACGTGCCATCCGGTCTGCGGGCCGCATCGATTTGAGCTTGATGCATCATTGCATCGCCTGCAAAAAGCAAATCGGCTTCAGGTTCGGCGCCAAACAAAGCGCCGAACCATGCAACCAGTATGAGTGCCAGACAATGCATATTGCCGCGGTAGAATTACTGTTTTGGGTAGATAGAACCCTTGGCAGCGAGTAAGGTATTTTTCATAAGCGAACAAATGGTCATCGGACCAACGCCACCGGGAACCGGGGTGATGAAGGCGCACAATGGAGCGACATTGTCGAAGTCGACATCGCCGCGCAGACGGAATCCGCTTTTTCGCGAGGCATCAGGAACGCGTGTTGTACCTACATCGATAATTGTTGCTCCGGGTTTCACCATATCGGCTGTGACGAAACCTGGTTTGCCGAGTGCTGCTATGATTATGTCGGCCTCGCGTGTAATATCGGCAATATTCTCAGTTGCACTGTGGCATACGGTGACTGTTGCGTCGCCGGGTTGATGTTTCTGCATCATCAGAGTTGCCACAGGTTTGCCGACAATATTGGAACGTCCGAGCACGACACATCTTTTACCACGTGTGGGAATATTGTAGCGTTCAAGCAGATCCATGATGCCGGAAGGGGTTGCCGACAGGTAACAGGGGAGGCCGATCGACATGCGTCCGACATTGATCGGGTGGAATCCGTCAACATCCTTTCGGTAGTCAATGGCTTCAATCACTTTCTGTTCCGAAATATGCTTCGGAAGCGGAAGCTGAACAATGAAACCGTCCACATCCGGATCGGCATTGAGAGTGTCGATCGCTTTAAGGAGTTCTTCTTCGGTGATGTCATCTTCCATGCGTATCAGAGTGGAGGTGAATCCGCACTGTTCGCAAGCCCGTACTTTGTGAGCCACATAAGTTTCGCTACCTCCGTCGTGTCCTACAAGAATTGCGGCAAGATGAGGACGCTTTTGGCCGTTTGCCACCATGGTGTCGACCTCGCGGGCTATTTCAGCCTTAATTTGGTCGGCAGTCTGCTTTCCGTCGATAAGTGTCATATCTGTTATTCTATAGTTTTTATATTATATTGCAAAGGTACGGAAAACTGATGTTTTGTGATGTGTCGGTTGGTAAATTTTTTGGTTATGCGCGAGTAAATGATTAATTTTGCTGGCCGATACGATAGGTTGTGCTGCCGTGCAACACAAAGTGCTGTTAACGGCCGCCGGCAAATATTTATCAGAAATAAGGAAAAATGCAGATTATCCGTACCGTAGAGCAACTGAACAAAGCAGTTGAGGCGGCAAAATCAAACAAAAAGACCATTGGACTGGTACCGACAATGGGTGCTTTGCACGAGGGACATATGTCGCTTGTGGAGCAGGCACGACGGGACAATAACATAGTTGTTGTCAGTGTGTTTGTGAACCCTACGCAGTTTAACAACCCCAACGACCTGAAAACATATCCGCGCACCGAGGAGGCAGATTGTCAGAAACTTGAGGCGGCTGGAGTTGATATAGCATTTGTGCCAACGGTTGAGGAGGTTTACCCGGAACCGGACACGCGTCAGTTTGATCTGGGACCTGTGGCATCGGTAATGGAAGGCGCTATGCGTCCGGGTCATTTTAACGGCGTTGCACAAGTTGTCAGCAGGCTTTTTTCGATAGTGCGCCCCGACCGTGCTTACTTCGGAGAGAAGGATTTCCAGCAGATAGCCGTCATTCGCCGTATGGTTGAGCTCGAAGGTTTCGAACTGGAGATTGTTCCATGTCCTATTGTCCGTGCAGCTGATGGATTAGCTCTTAGTTCGCGTAATGTCCGACTGAGTGAGCGTCAACGCCAGGTGGCTCCTGAAATCCACCGAATCCTGGAAGAAAGTCTGGATTGGGCTAAGACAAGCACTGTCGCAGAAACCGAGCGCCGGGTGTGTGATGCAATAAACGCCTATCCGGAAATGGAGGTTGAATATTACACAATTGTTGATCAGCGTACAATGCAACCTGTCAAAGAATGGCCCGACAAAGGCGATGGAACAGTTGGTTGTGTGACTGTTTATCTGGGCGATGTGCGTTTGATTGATAATATAAAATATCCGGTTAAAAAGCAGTAAAGCCATGATGCAAGTGCAAATGGTGAAATCGAAGATTCACCGAGTAACAGTAACAGAAAGCAATCTCGATTATATAGGCAGCATTACGATTGATCAGGATCTGATGGATGCCGCCGATATACTCCCGGGCGAACGCGTTTTTATTGTAGACAACAACAACGGTGAACGCTTCGACACTTATGCAATAGCCGGTGAGCGCGGTTCTGGCATGATTTGCCTCAACGGAGCAGCTGCACGCAAAGTGCAGACGGGCGATATAGTTATAATTATGTCGTATGCACTGATGCCCTACGACGAAGCGAAAACATTCAAGCCAAGAGTTGTGTTTCCCGACACAGCCACAAACAAGCTTGTATAATAAGAATTACACTTATGTTTGAGAACCTAAGCGACAGATTAGAGCGCAGTTTTAAACTGCTTAAGGGCCAGGGTAAGATTACCGAGATTAATGTGGCCGAAACTTTGAAAGATGTTCGTCGTGCATTGTTGGATGCCGATGTTAACTATAAGGTAGCTAAGCAGTTTACCGACACCGTTAAAGCCAAAGCGCTGGGCCAGAATGTGATAAACGCAATCAAGCCCGGTGAACTTATGGTGAAGATTGTTCATGACGAGCTGGCTCAGTTAATGGGTGGTGAAACGGCACAAGTGAATCTTTCCGGAAATCCTACCGTAATATTAATGTCCGGTCTTCAGGGTTCGGGTAAAACAACAATGAGTGGCAAACTGGCTAAAAAGCTCAAGAGCCAGAATTCGAAGCGCCCGCTGCTTGTGGCTGCAGACGTTTACCGACCGGCAGCTATCGAACAGTTGAAAGTTCTCGGCGAACAGATCGATGTGCCGGTTTATACAGAACCCGGTAATAACAACCCGGTTGAGATTGCAGAAAACGCTATACGCTACGCAAAAGCAAATCATTTTGATCTGGTGATTGTCGACACAGCCGGTCGTCTGGCTGTCGACGAAGCTATGATGAAAGAGATTTCCGCAATCAAAAAAGCCATTCGTCCGCAGGAAACATTGTTTGTTGTCGACTCAATGACAGGTCAGGATGCTGTTAATACAGCACGTGAATTCAACCAGACCCTCGATTTCGACGGTGTAGTTCTAACAAAACTCGACGGTGACACACGCGGTGGTGCGGCTCTTTCGATTCGTACTGTTGTCGACAAGCCAATCAAGTTTGTCGGAACAGGTGAGAAACTCGATGCGCTCGACTATTTCCACCCTGCGCGTATGGCCGACCGTATTCTCGGTATGGGTGATATTGTCACTCTCGTTGAAAAGGCACAGCAACAGTTCGATGAAAAACAGGCTCGCGAACTACAGCGCAAGATAGCCAAGAACCAGTTTGACTTCAACGACTTCATAGCCCAGATTCAGCAGATAAAGAAAATGGGCAACATCAAGGATCTTGCATCGATGATTCCGGGTGTCGGTAAAGCTATTAAAGATGTTGATATCGACGACAATGCATTCAAGGGAATCGAAGCAATTATTCAGTCGATGACCGCTAAGGAACGTTCGAATCCTGATATAATTAACAGCAGTCGCCGTCAGCGTATAGCCCGTGGATCGGGTACATCGATTCAGGAGGTGAACCGGCTGTTAAAACAGTTTGAGCAGACCCGCAAAATGATGAAAGCAGCGACTGCATTCAAGGCTAATCCTGCCAAAATGATGCGTGCAATGCGCGGCAGAGGCTAAAAGAAAGTGCTAAAAACAACAACGGGGCAAGCTGATTCGCTTTGCCCCGTTGTTGTTTTTGATATTTTCAGGTTTATCCATGTTGCTGACCCGGGCGTTTCACAGAGAGTCGGTCGCTGAGCCATACGCCGACAAGAATGAGCGTACAGCCCGTATAGCCTACGATAGAAACCTTTTCGTGAAGAATAACTGCCGAGGCAATCAATGTGACAATAGGCTGGATATAAAGATAGTTGTTAGCTTTGATGGCGCCGATATTTTTGATAACCCATGCCCAAAGATAGAACGCAATCATCGAGCAGAACAGTCCGAGAAAAAGGAAGTTGCCCCACACCTGAGGATTTTTGAATATCGCAAACGAAAAATCGCTGTTTGTTTCGAACGCAAGGAAGGGGAGTGCAGTCAGAATGCCGTAGAAAAAAGTCTTTCGTGTGATGAATAGGGCTGAATAAAGTGCGCTCAGTTTTCGTATAACAAGGGAGTACACGGCCCAAGAGAACGCAGCCGAAAGAGCGAGCAAATCGCCAAGAGGCTTGACACTCAATACAAAACTACTATTGAAAATAACACAACCCACACCCAAGAATGCAATCATTGAACCGGCAACCATTCCGCGCGACGGACGCTCGCTTTTGTATAGGGCACCGACAAGAAATGTCGTTATCAGAGGTGCGAGTGTGACTATGAGCGACACGTTGGACACGAGTGTGTACTCCAGTGCGGTGTTTTCGGCTATAAAATACAGAGAACTACCACAAAGACCGCTCGACAGGAACAAGGTTTCGTCGCGTAACGAATTCGAGAGTAATTTTTTGTGGCAGAACGCAAGTAACACGAGATAGGCCACCACTGTTCTTGTTACGAACACCTCTGTCGGGGTCAGATTGTTGTCTAACAGAACTTTTGTGGACACAAACGAGATGCCCCATGCTGTGATTACCAGCAGAGCTGCGACGTGAGTCCATACCAGTGGAATGTTTTTTGTTTTAAAACCAATTGCCATACTGTGTTTTATTCAAAATCTATGCAAATTTACATAATTTTGCGCCAACTCAAAAAACTATTTCCACTCTCGATTGTCTATATATTAAAGAATGCTTAGAGTGGTCAGTTGGCCGATTAAGTAAATTTCTTTAACAATCTATATTCTCAGGAATATACTAAATTTGCAAAAGAATAATATTAACACTTTTAACTAAATTAATTATGAGAATCGTCAAGACAACATGTGCCGCACTTTTGGCAGCCAGTATGCTCGTTACTTCAGGATGCAGCTCGATGACAAATATGGGTAAGGACTCTCTTATCGGTGGTGGTGCCGGGGCAGCAGTCGGTGCAGGTATCGGTGCGTTAATCGGCGGAGGAAAAGGTGCTGCGATTGGCGCTGCGATCGGAACGGGAGTCGGAGCCGGTGCCGGAGCACTGATTGGACGTAAAATGGACAAACAGCAGAAACAGCTTGCCGAACAGCTACCACAGGCAACCGTTCAGGAAACAACCGACCAGAATGGTTTGCAGGCTATAAAAGTGACATTCCCCGGTGGAATTCTCTTCCCGACCGGAAAATATACCCTTAACGCGCAGGCTCAACTTGATTTGAGTCAGTTTGCAAATTCTTTAAAGCAGAATCCGCTGACCGATGTCCAGATTCTTGGTTTCACGGATAATACAGGTTCATTTGCTGTGAATCAGCGTTTGTCCGGAGAGCGTGCCGATGCTGTGCTGTCATATCTTGTCAACTCAGGGGTTTCCCCGACACGTTTATCTGCTAAAGGGATTCCAATGGCTGACTATATAGCTTCTAACGACACAGAAGCCGGCAGAGCACAGAACCGTCGAGTTGAAATATATATCACAGCCAGCCCCGAAATGGTTAAAGAAGCCGAGGCAGGCACACTGAAATAGCATTTAGAATAGATACAATTAAAGGCGCATTCCTGAAATTTAAGGATGCGCCTTTAATTTTGTAAAGAGAAATCTGCAGATTATGTTTCGTCGGTGACATAAGATGTCGGAATTGTTGACGCGTTGCCGTCGCGGCCGGCATAATAGTGGGGCGACATGATCTCGACTCCGGCTTCGTTGAATGTGTCCTGTATGTTTTGATGTAGGTCGGACATGATTTGAGCCTGTTGGTCGGCGTCTTTAATGTATGCATTTATTTGGTAGCAGGGGTAGTTGTCGTCGAGATTGGTTTCCAGCACGAAAGGTTTGGGATGTTCGAGTATGCCGTGGGTCAGTCGTGCTGCATTGATGAGCAGCTGGTGAACCTGACGCCAAGGAACGTCGTAGCCTATAGTGACCGTTGTGTGAATGATCAGTCCGAATTGCCGAGCCGATGCGCTATAGTTTACCGTGTGCGACGACATAATGAAAGAATTAGGTACGGTTACGACCTCGTTTTTTGGTGTTCTCAGTCTGGTTACAAACGGAGTTTTTTCGATAACATTTCCAACTGTGTCGTTAAGTTTGATGCGGTCGCCTAACTTGAACGGGCGCATGTATGTGATGACCAGCCCGGCAATGATGTTGCCTATTACGGTGCTTGAACCAAGCGATATGATTAAGCCGACAAAAACCGATATTCCCTGGAAGACACCGGAATTTGATCCGGGCAGATAAGGGTAAATCATGGCAATCATGAACGCATAGAGCAAGAAACGGATTATATTGAATGTCGGCTGCGCCCAATCAGGGTAAAAACCTGCTATTTTCAGTTTCTCGTCTTCTATTTCGCGAGCAATATAGTGTATCCCTTTTATGATATATTTAACGCAGTACCAGATGACAAGTATTATGAACAGATTGGGGATATATTCCACAATCGATTTTAGTACCATTTTTATCGGTTCAATGATATACAGGAATATCCTGAGTGCAAGTTTTTCAGTTTGCGGAAATATTGCAAACAGCAAAGGTACACTGAACATGAACTGAATGAGCAATAAGATGTAACGTAGAACATTGCTGAAGAATACCAGAATTCTGCCAAGCCTATGTGTGTTCAGTAGCTCGTAATCGCGGATTATGACCGGTTTGAGCCGTTGCTGCTTAAATCGGATAATATGTCGCCTGAGTTTGCGAAAGAGATAGTTGGTGAATTTTACGAGCAGATACTGCGCTAGCAGAACAAGGATGAACAGTGCCGCTCGTGTGATTATCTGCAGCAGGTTGTAGCCCTCTTTCAACCGGTCAATTTTTTCGGTTAGAATAGGGGAATAGTGTTCCGCAAGTTCTAGAGGCGATGAGCCTTCCCATATCGCATCGAGTTCCGAAAGGCTTACAAGCAGCCTGTTGCCATACATGATATCGACGCAATTTCCCTTGTCCACTGTGTAGACCGAGTCGCTGTGGTGCCGTTTGTCTTTGCCGATTCGTGTTAAAACCGAGTTAATCATCTCGGCGCGGTCGAAGGCTGAATAGCCATCCTTGTCGGCGTAGAGGAAGAAAAGAGTGTCGTCGTCAACAAGAACCGGAACTCCCGGTGTGTTTGCTCTGAGGGAGTCGATGCACCGGCGCTGTTCTGCAATTTTCAGAGAGTCGGCTGTTTTATTGTTCGAACGGGCATTCGCGAGTTCTTCGCGAAGCAGAATCTCATTCAATTTTAACTCCTGCAACTGCATCATCATTTCCTTGATTCGCAGAGAGTCGTTCACTAAGCGTTCGTCAACAGTTATCTTATTGGTAGAAGAAACTGTATCTGCGGTGACTTCGTCAATAGCCGATTGTAAAAGCTGTTCTGCTTTTTTCAGCAATTGAGCATTGGCCGGGGAGTATGACGACAGTAGTCCTAACAAAAACAGGAAAATGACTTTCATGGCGATGAATTAATTATAGGAGAAAATATGTGGAGTGTACTATATCAATGCACATGTAATCACAAAGATATACATTTTTAATAAAAGATTATGCTGGCAGTGGTAAAATTCGTAACTTTGCACTCTCAAAAGCGCTCGGGCAGGAGCCTGTGTGTTTTTGATTTTAGGAATTCTTCCCTATGGAGGCATCCTGAAAGGCTGGTTTTATTACTTATTTGTTGCTGTCGCTGTTCAGACAGAAATTATCTTCTAAATATATGGACTGGTTTATTAACTTATTATCTCCCGGTAATGAAGCTCTGGCAAGCACCATAGCGCTATATGCATTTGTCATAGCTGTAGGAGTATACCTTGGCAAGATTAAAATAGGCGGAGTGTCGCTTGGTGTGACCTTCGTTTTGTTTGTCGGAATTATCATGGGGCACTTTGGCTACCGGGTCGATGCAGAAGTTCTGCATTTCATTCGTGAGTTCGGTTTGATTCTGTTTATCTTTTCAATCGGTTTACAGGTCGGTCCCGGATTCTTTTCTTCGTTCAAGCGAGGTGGAATGGTGCTTAACGGGCTCGCTGTGCTGATTATATTGCTCAATGTGGCGATTGTAATTGCGATTTTTTATATCGACGGCAACACGCCTATTACAGCTCTTGTCGGGGTAATGTCTGGAGCTGTAACAAATACACCCGGACTTGGTGCGGCGCAGCAGGCAATTTTACAAGTTTCGCCGGATGCTTTTGGCGCCTCAGAGCAAATGGCAATGGGTTATGCGGCAGCATATCCGCTTGGTGTGATCGGTATCATTCTGTCGATGTTCATCATAAAATTCATTTTCCGAATCAAAACGGAAAACGAAATCAAACAAATTGAGGAGGATACGGATAATTCGCAGTTGAAGCCTCACATTGTCACATTCCATGTAACCAACGAGCTGATCGACGGTAAGAATTTACTTGAATTACATGATATACTTGCAGCCAACTTTGTTGTTTCACGTTTGAAAAACAGCGAGGGGCAGATTTTGATTCCTAATTCACAGACAATTATTCATACGGGCGACTATCTTTACACCGTAATGTCGGCACAAGACGAAGCTCGCTTCAAGAGTGTTATCGGACCAGAAGTGGATATGGACTGGGAACTTGAACCTGGTTCGGTGCTGTCGCGCCGCATCTTGATAACCAAGAGCCAGTATAATGGAGTTCCACTCGGACAATTGCGTCTTCGTATGGGCTATAAACTGAATGCAACGCGTGTTAACCGTGCCGGAGTCGATCTGCTTGCATCGCCCGGTCTGCGACTTCAGGTTGGCGACCGCATCACTGTTGTCGGACAGGAAGCTGATATAGCCCGACTGGCCGACCGACTTGGGAACTCGGTTAAACGTCTTAACGAACCGAACATGATCACTTTATTTGTTGGAATTTTCCTCGGCATTGTTGTTGGTTCAATTCCAATCATGTTCCCCGGAATGAGTGTGCCGATGAAGCTTGGTCTGGCAGGTGGTCCGTTGGTTGTCGCTATTCTCATCAGCCGCTTCGGCTATAAACTGAAGCTTGTCACATATACATCTTCGGCAGCTTCTCTGCTGATGCGTGAAATAGGTATATGTCTATTCCTTGCTTCAGTAGGTATAGCTTCGGGTGCGAACTTTGCCTCTACTGTGTTCAACAATACCGGTATGTGGTGGGTGATATGGGGTTTCATAATCACAGTGGTGCCTTTGCTTGTAGCCGGCTGTATAGCCCGAGGTGTTTACAAGATCAACCTGCTTACGATTATGGGTCTGTTCAGCGGTGGTATGACTGATCCACCTGCGTTGGCCTATGCCAATAATTCTACCGGAAACGATGCTCCGGCTGTTGCATACTCCACAGTATATCCGCTCACAATGTTCTTACGCGTGGTAGCAGCACAGATTCTGGTGCTCTGTCTGGCGGCTTAGTCGGAAAGCATAAGTTCATATACAAAAATGGCTGACCTCCGTTTTGTGAGATCAGCCATTTTTATGTCTTATGGGTTATCAGGCCTGCTCCATTAAGTAGCGTTCGGCATCGAGAGCGGCCTGGCAGCCTGCAGCTGCAGCACATACGGCCTGCTGATAGTGCGGATCTGCAACATCTCCGGCTGCAAATACGCCGGGAACGCTTGTCTGTTGGTTTTTGCCGGGGAGCACAATATAGCCTTGCTCGTCGAGCTCAATCTGTCCGGCAAAGATCTTTGTGTTAGGATCGTGGCCAATGGCGAGGAAAAAGCCGTCGACATCGATTGTGAGTTTTGTTTCACGGTCGGTACCGGAGTATTTTATCAGATTGGCCTGTTCGAGGAATTCTTTTCCTGAAAGACTTTCGGTTACGGTGTTGAAAAGAACTTCAATGTTTTCTTTGTCGAACACGCGCTGTTGCATTACTTTCGAAGCTCGAAGATAATCTTTGCGTACAATCAGATAAACTTTCTTTGCGAGATTGGCAAGATATAGAGCTTCCTCGCAGGCTGTGTCACCACCCCCGACAACAGCAACTGTGCGTCCGCGATAGAAGAAACCGTCGCATGTGGCGCAGGCCGACACTCCGAGTCCGGCAAAACGACTTTCATCAGGGAGCCCAAGGTAACGGGCAGATGCTCCTGTTGCTATTATTACAGTTTCTGCTTCTACAGTGTCGCCAGAGTCATCAGTGGCTTTAAACGGACGTTCCGAAAAATCAACATTTGTCACCGAACCGTTTCGGAGTTGAGTTCCGAATCGTTCAGCTTGTCGCCGCAGATCACTCATCAATTGGGCGCCCAACACACCGTCGGGGTAGCCGGGGAAGTTTTCAACTTCCGATGTTGTTGTGAGCTGCCCGCCGGGCTGAATGCCTTCGTAAAGAATGGGATCCATGTTGGCTCGCGCTGCATATATGGCAGCTGTATACCCTGCAGGGCCAGAGCCGATAATCAAGCATTTGGTAGTAGTGTTGTACATATCGATTTGTTGACTGTTGTTTTGGTTTGATTAGCGTAAATCAATAATTTGCGCGTTAGGTAACATCTGTTTATTAAAAACAAATGTTGAGTGTGGATAGTTTATTCCCCTGGAAATGGAGTTTATTTTCACATTGAGTGTGTTTCCTGCTTCGAATTCAACCGACAGCCATGTCGGAGCATAGTCTTTAGGGTTGTATCGTATGACAAGTTTGCTTATAGGTAGCACACCGTCGGCGCCCGGCTTCGGTGTGAGTTCTATTTCAGGAGCTTCCTCGCTATTATTAAGGTAGCGGGCAGAATAGTGCGACAGTAATGTCCCGAGAATTAGCAGCGGATTAATTTCGGCCAGTTCTTCGGGTTGAGGTTCGGTGATGTTGACTTCTTTATTGGCCGCAACATAGGTCCATTGTGTTTTTCCGTCGTACCACACGGCCAGTTCACGCGAGTTAATTTTGAATCGGTCGCCCATGATACAGATAATCTGTTCCGGCTGCTCCGTTCCCTCAGCTTCGGCAACATAGCGTATCGTAGCAGAACGTGTTCCGGTGATGTAGTTGGCTATTTTTTCGACAGCTTTATTTGCCGAAACAGCAGCATTGGCGTTTGTCGCGCAAAGCAAAATCAGGCCAAGAGTATATAGAAACTTTTTCATTTGTAGGTTCATAAAGTGTTTTCAAGCAGGCGTTCAAGTTGTAGGCTATCCATAAGGACGGCTCTTGGTTTAGCTCCAAGCGCAGGCCCGACAATACCGGCAGTTTCCATTTGATCCATAATTCTTCCGGCACGATTGTAGCCTATTTGGTAGCGTCGTTGCAGCGACGATGTTGATGCGGTGTTAGATTGTACAACAAATCGGGCTGCTTCTTCGAACAGCGGGTCGCGGTCGTTCATAGATCCGAGCGATGAGCCGGCACCGTCGGTTTCAGGCTGATAGTCGGGGAGTGGATAGGCTTCGGAATAACCCATTTGTTCGTCGATTGCGTTCACAATTGATTCCACCTCTTCGGTGCTGATGAATGCACACTGCACACGGTCGGTTTCGCCATTGTGGGAGAACAGCATGTCGCCTTTACCAATCAATTGGTTCGCACCGGGACGGTCGAGAATTGTTCGGCTATCCACCATTTGCGCTACTCGGAAAGCTATTCGACCAGGGAAGTTAGCCTTGATGATACCGGTGATCACGTTAGTCGACGGGCGTTGTGTAGCCAGAATCATGTGCATTCCAACGGCACGAGCTTTTTGTGCGATACGCGCTATGGGCGTTTCAACTTCTTTTCCAGCCATCATTATCAGATCGCCGAACTCGTCGACAACTATTACGATGTAGGGCAGATAGCGATGACCTTTTTCCGGATTCAAACGGCGTTGGGTGAATTTAGCATTGTACTCAATGATTGTACGCACGTTGGCATCTTTGAGCAGATTGTATCGGTTGTCCATTTCAATACACAGCGAATTGAGTGTTGTAACAACCTTCATCGGATCGGTGATTATCGCTTCTTGTTCATCGGGCAGTTTAGCCAGGTAATGACGCTCAAGTTTTGCATAAGGACTGAATTCAACCATTTTGGGGTCGATAAGGACAAATTTGAGCTCAGCCGGATGTTTTTTGTAGAGCAACGAAGCAATGATAACGTTTAGTCCGACAGATTTACCCTGTCCGGTAGCACCTGCAACAAGTACGTGGGGCATTTTGGCAAGGTCTGCTATGAAGATGTCGCGCGAGATTGTGGCACCCATGGCAATCGGCAACTCCATTTTGCACGATTGAAATTGCTTGGAGGCCAGTACAGACCGTATTGGCACCATTTGAGGCTCCTTGTTCGGGACTTCGATACCAATTGTTCCTTTTCCTGGAATAGGTGCAATTATACGGATTCCGAGTGCCGACAGCGATAGAGCGATGTCGTCTTCGAGTCGTTTGATTTTGGCAATACGCACTCCTTCGGCCGGAATAATTTCGTAAAGAGTTACCGTAGGTCCGACGGTAGCTTCAATGTGCGAGATCGGAATACTGTAGCTTTTAAGAGTTTCGGTGATGCGTTCTTTGTTTTCCTCCATTTCCGACTGGTCGACACTCGTTGCTTTCATAGGTATGTCGGCAAGCAGTTCTACTGAGGGGAAGTGGAAGTGTGACAACTCAGCTGTCGGGTCATAAACATCGGTTTGTATTTCTTTGGCTTGCTCAATTTCACCGATATTGACAGTCATATCGACAGTTGTGTCGTCATTATCTGTTTCTTCCGAAGAAGAAACTGCGTCGTCACGCTCAACTATTGTTTCAGGTTCCGGAGTCGAAACTGGGGCGAGTTCAGTCAGCTGCTGCGAAGGGAAGGCCTCGACGACATCAACATCGTTGGCTTCAGGCGCAGGCAACTCGTTTTGCGTGGTTATAGGTTCTGGAAGGGTGTTGAAATCGTCGGCAAGGAAACTGAGTTCCGGAGTGGGCTCGGATTCTATATTTTCATTTGCTGTGCCGGCAGACGGTGTTTCCGGTTCAATCTCTTTGTCGGAGCTGCGGAATGTAGCTTCCATACGTGCTTTTTCCGCCAGCTCTGCTTCTCGCTTGGCTTGTGCTTTGAGTTTCTGAGCAATACGCATGCGTCGATACTTGACATAGGCCAACCTTATGTTGTTAAGATATATAGCAACAATGAGCGCTATGAGAATCGCACTAGCAACGAGAGGTCCGACCGGTCCGGCAACAGAAAAAAGATATTTGCAAATTTCATAGCCATGTACTCCTCCCCAATATACCCACGAACGGAGCGTATATGTAGCATAACCCACAACTATCGAAGCCGTGATCATAATGATCAGGCATCTGAATGTGAGTCCCATAAAGCTAAATTTGCGACGGTGCAGTAAGCGCCAGCCAAGAGCGAACAGATAATAGATGATAACAATTGTTCCGACACCAAAGCCATTGGAAATCATGTCATTTCCAATATGAGCGCCAAGCGGGCCACCGGCATTTTCAACCGGGATGCCTTGCGAAGCCATTTCTGAAACGGAAAGTGATGTGACCGCACTTTGGTCGGCTGCCCCATGGGCGAAATATGATATTGTGGCTAAAGTCAGGTAACATGCAATCAGAACCAACGTCAGCCCCACAAAAAGTTTTGTGCGCCGATCGGTGAAAAATGATACTATTCGTCCTGGTTCCTTTCTTTTTGGGGGTTCTTGTGAAGGCTTCTGAGCCTTTCTTTTACCTTTTTTGAGTCCGGTGTCTGATTTATCATCGGATTCTTCCGACTGATTCCGATCTGATCCGGTGTTGCGGTAGGGATTTCCGTCAATGTTATCCGGGTCGAAAACGTCAGTATTTATGCTTGTAGAATTCATTTCTGTTGCCAATTTAGAATACAAAGATAACTAAATGAATTTTCACAGACAACAGAAATGAATTTCTGCGGAAGCTTATCTGGTTGCCGCTTGTGAGTGTTCGACTGCGGATTCGGCGTTAACCTTTTTTGAAACATTGCGGAGTTGACGACCCCAATTGAGATTGTAGCTGAGAGTAAGAACAGGAATACAATTCATGTCGATGCGTATATGCTTGTTATTGCTGTTGAACTGATTTAATAGCTTGGAGCCTCGGTCGTATTTGTTGAATGGCATTAACACACCTGCATCGACGCTCCACTGTTTTCCGCGGTAACCAATAGATGCAAGCGAAAATGTTTCGCCCCAATTCAGTGTTTCGCCTTGTAAATAGCGGGGCGCACGTTCATATGCAGCAGTCATTATAAAGCCTTTATGGAATACCTGTGCCTGTATGCTGCCGCTCCAGTCGTGGTTGTAATGGTGGTAACCATTGCCTTGCGAGCGTTCAGCTATGTAAAGTAATGTTCCTGAAATATTGAACCAACCAGGTATCACTTCAAATTGTGGCGACAACCGTACTTCCACACTTTGCAGACCTTTGCTATTTTCGAATGAAGTAATGAGTCTGTCGCCGTCCCATTTCGAATATCGGGCTATCATGTTCGGACTTAGTTTTCCTTTGACACTGATTGTTCCGGCAAAGCGCTTTAACACATAACGATGGTGAAGCCGAAGACTATAAAATGATGCTGTCTTTAGATTTGGATTGCCTACGAGCCATTGGAAACCGTCGATCTGCTGAGGAATAGCGTTTGTTTCGGACAAAGATGGTGCAGTCTGCCATGAGGTGAAGTCGAGTTTTACCTGCGAGGATGATGAAAATGAGTACGTTGCTGTGAATTTTGGACGAATATTCCAGCTTTCGGAATGACTTGAATGTTCGCGTAGGCGTAGCGATGTGTATTGTGCCCCGATTCCGGCAGTAAGAGTCAGTTTATTTATACGTTGAAAGTATTCGCCGAACATGTAGACCCGGTCCTGACTTTGGTGTAATATGGAATTGTCGAGATTGATATAGGTTGACCGGTTGCGGTTTGCTGAGTATGATATTCCACCTGTCAGACGGGCGGTGCGCCAGTTTTTTATATAATCCGATTCGAAAGCGTATGCCTGATTGCTGTCTTTTACAAATGTGCCTACGGCAGTGTTTTCAGTGCCCGACTTAGCGAGTGTTTCCGTGTAGACCCGATCGGTGTTTCCGTTGTAGAACGATGCCGAGGCATCTACCACGATAGTTTGATTTTTTTGCAGGTGCTGTTCAACGTAGAAGCTGAGTCCCGGAGTTGTGCCAAACGACTTCGAGAAATCGTAGACATTAAAGATGTCGCTACTCAGGTTGTTGCTCATGGAGCCTTTGTAAGTTTCAGATGAGTTCCATAGTTTATTGGCAAACAGGCTGGTGTATATGGTGGTAGTGTTCGGGATAATGTAGCTGTACGACAGTGCCATATTGCCGTTTGTATATGTCATCTGGCCCCCTTTGGGCTTTTCTTTTCTGTTCAGAACAGTGTTGTCTGGAAAAACGATTGTTTCTTCATATTCGCGGTAGGCACCGAGTTTGTTTGTGAGATGATAGTTTGCGTCGAGGCTGAACTGCGAACGGCCATAATTCAGTTTTAAACTTCCGAAATATTGACCCCATGCCTCGGTTAGCGCTGGCATTGCATAAAGCATCAGAGAGCCGCCGAGAGTCGGATTCACCGCTATGATATTGATAACAGTTGAAACATCACCATAGCGAAGACCGGGATTATCGATATATTCCACGCGTTTAATCGTTCCTGGAAGAAGAACTTTCACCTGATCGATGCTTGCGACACGTCCGTTGATTCGTATCTGCACGCTTTGTCCCGCGTCGGTGACAGAACCCATCATTTCGTTTACAACTACCGTCGGGATCATTAAATTCTTAATCAGCTGCAATCCGTTGGTAGCATATTTCACAGCTGTTTGTGAGGGAACATATACATCCATATCGGCCTTTGTGATGACTTTTGGAGCTTGAATAACGACTTCATCTAATTCCTTTGATGATATGGTGTCGGTCGTTGTTTCCTGAGCAACTACAGATAAGGCTATAAAGGAGAACAGAAATGGGATTGATGTTTTCATGAGGATTTGTTTTTCTATTAGATTAAGAATCGTTGTGAAAGGTTGCACTGCTCATTATATTTTGTTAAATTTGTTGACAAACTAATTATTACTGCAATGGAACATATTGATAAAGTGAAAGTAGGGCTGATAGGTGTCGGACTGAATACCTATTGGGGGCAGTTTGACGGCTTGCTTGACAGGCTAAAAGGATATCAGCTTGAAATTAAGAACCGGATGTCGGATTTGAATGCGGAAGTGGCAGACATGGGCATGGTTGACTCGCCCGAAAAAGCCATTGACGCAGCTGAGAAACTGAACGGCAGCGGGGTTGAGCTTTTGTTTATTTTCATATCGACATATGCATTGTCGTCCACAATCCTGCCTATAGCCCAGAGGGTGAAAGTTCCTGTAGTGTTGCTAAACATGCAACCCGGGTCGGCAATAGACTATTCGTATATTAACGGACTTGGCGACCGCGGGAAGATGACCGGTGAGTGGCTCGCCAACTGTCAGGCCTGTTCAGCACCCGAGTTCGCGTGTGTTTTCAACCGTGCAGGTATCCGCTATGATATAGTCACCGGATTTTTGAACGATACCCAGGCGTGGCGGGAAATTGAATCGTGGATCGATGCGGCACGCGCTGTAAAGGGTATGCGCGACAACCGTATGGGAATTTTAGGCCATTACTATGGTGGAATGCTCGACGTATACACCGACACAACAATGCAGTCGGTGACATTCGGCACACATATCGAACAGCTCGAAATGTGTGAGCTGAAGGAATTGCGCGATGCTGTTACGGACGATGAGCTAAAGGTGAAACTGGCTGAATTTAACGAAAAATTTGATGTCGTTGCCGAGTGCGAGCCTTATGAACTTGAACGTGCCGCCCGAACGTCGGTAGCTCTCGATAAGTTGATTGAACGTCACAATCTCGGTTCGATGGCCTACTACTACGAAGGTGTGAACGGCAACGACTATGAAAATATCGTAACATCTGTCATTGCAGGAAATACACTTTTGACAGGCCGCAACATTCCTGTTGCCGGCGAGTGTGAGGTGAAAAATGTGCAGGCGATGAAAATCATGTCGCTGCTCGGAGCCGGCGGCTCTTTTTCAGAACCATATGCCATGGATTTCACCGACGATGTTGTAATGTGGGGTCACGACGGACCCGCTCATTTTGCTATTGCCGAAGGACGCGTTAAGCTTGTACCACTTCCGGTATATCACGGCAAACCAGGCAAAGGACTGTCAATTCAGATGTCGGTCCGGCTGGGCGATGTGACACTGCTTTCGGTTTGTGAGGGACGCGACGGTGTGTTCTTGCTGGTTGCAGAGGGTGAAGCTGTCGATGGTCCGACACTTCAGATCGGTAATACAAACAGCCGCTATAGATTTGCATGCGGAGCACGTGAATTCATGAATCGCTGGAGCAAAGCCGGACCTTCGCATCATTGCGCGATCGGTGTTGGCCATGTTGCCGATAAAATTGAAAAATTTGCGGCATTGTTGGGATTACCGGTAGTGAGAGTGTGCTAATAATAAACCATATTACTATTATAATGAATATTTTAAAAACAATGGCCGGGTTGTGTGCGGCCATGTCGCTGGTCGCTTGCGGCGGCACAAACGAACTGGATGTGATGCGGGCGAATTTTGTATCGCCTCCCGAAACTGCACGTCCGGGTGTGTACTGGTACTTTATGGACGGTAACCTGTCTAAAGAAAGTATAACCAAGGACCTCGAATCAATGAAAGAGGCCGGTATAGGTTACGTAACATTCCTTGAAGTGAATGTGGATGTGCCACGCGGCAAAGTTGACTTTTTCAGCGATGAATGGAAAGAATGTTTCGTGCATGCTGTAAAAGAGTGCGAGCGACTCGGTATCGGCATGACGCTTGGAATTGGTCCGGGTTGGAATGGCAGTGGCGGCCCATGGGTGGAAGGCGATCAATCGATGCAGCACATGGTTTCGTCGGTGACAAATGTCAAAGGAGCCGGTCTGCAGACAATCAAACTGGATGTGCCCGCTCCGGCGCGCCCATATTTCGGCGAAGGGGCTCTGACTCCGGAGTTGAAAGCACGTCGCGACAGTTTTTACACCGACATCGCGGTGCTGGCTTTCCCGAAAACAGCCGGTAAAACTTTCATTGACGATATTCAGAGTAAATCGCTCTACTACCGTCAGCCATACAGCTCTATGCCGGGGGTTAAACAGTTTATGGACCGCGACAATGAGCCCGCAGAAGCTTATACGGCTGACATTATCGGGGCTGAGCAAGTTATCGACCTGACGTCGATGATGAAAGGCGATACTCTCACTTGGAATGTGCCGCAGGGCGAGTGGACAATTATGCGTCTTGCCGCACGTAACAACGGAGCTGTAACACGTCCCGCTCCAATGCCCGGAGTTGGTTTTGAAAGTGACAAGGCCGACACAATGGCTCTTAAAGCTCACCTGAATAAGTTTACCGATGAACTTTTAGCGATGCTCGGCCAGCGTGACACGACTTTGCAGGGAGGTCTGAAATATCTTCATATCGACAGTTGGGAAGTCGGTGCCCAGAACTGGACACCACGTTTGCGCGAGGAGTTCACGAAACGACGCGGTTATGATCCGCAACCGTTCTATCCGGTTTATGCAGGTTATATTGTCGGCGACAAGAATATCAGCGAACGTTTCCTTTGGGATCTTCGCCAGACAATGCAGGAACTTATGGTTGAAAACCATTCTTCGTATGTGCGCAAGTATGCCAATAAAAACGGCATGTTGCTGTCAATCGAGCCTTACGATATGAACCCGATGCAGGATCTTGAGCTTGGAGCGTCGGCCGATATGCCTATGGCCGAGTTCTGGAGTCTTGGCGGATTCAACACATCGTTCAGCGCAGTTGAGGCATCTTCTCTTGCCCACATAAAAGGCCAGCGTGTCGTACCGGCAGAATCGTTTACAGCTCACCTTGACGGCTGGAAACAGCATCCGGCTTCAATGAAAAATCAGAACGACTGGACTTTCGCAGCCGGTATAAACCGTCTGGTTTACCACACATTCCAACACCAGTCGCTGCCCGATTCGTTGCGTCCGGGAATGACTATGGGCCCGTATGGAGTTCATTGGGACAGAAACCAGACATGGTGGCCTTATGTCGGCGCATATCACACCTATGTGGCCCGTTGCCAGTATATGTTGCAGAATGCCGTTCCGGTTGCCGATGTGCTATATCTTACTCCTGAAGAAGCACCCTACGTGTTCCGTGCTCCGAAATCGGCTCTTAACGGAAGCATCCTGATTGACAAGCGTGGCTATAGCTTCGATGCATGTCCGCCTTCGCTGTTCAAGGATGCTGAAGTGAAAGACGGACGTATTGTCTTTCCATCAGGAGCGTCATACCGTATAATGGTGTTGCCTCATTTCAAAACTATGACTCCGTCGATGCTCGAAAAAATCAAGTCGCTTGTCGATGCAGGTGCGGTGATGGTTGGTCTTCCCCCCGAGCAGACTCCCGGTTTGACTGATTATCCGGCTTCCGAACAGAAATTACAGGCGCTTGTCAGCGAATTGTGGGGAACTGATGCGGCTGCTCCCGGACTTGTCGAGCACAAATTTGGCAAGGGTGTCGTATTCACCGGTCAGGAATTGATTGAGAAAGAAGACAAGTTGTACCCTGACTACAGTGTGACTTCTTCAATACTTGCCGATAAGCTTGGCGTAATGCCTGATTTCACAGCAAATCCCGACGACGTGCGCTATATTCACGAGCAAAAAGGCGATATCGATATCTATTTCGTTTCAAACCGAACCGAAGCAGAGGTTGCCACACGATGCACATTCCGTGTTTCAGGCAAACAGCCGCAGCTGTGGAATCCTATGGACGGAAGCACCCGCGATCTGACATCGTTTACCGATAATGGCGAGTCGACACAAATCGATCTGCTGTTCGGCCCGACAGAAAGCTATTTTATAGTATTTGCCGGAAAGCCGGATCACAATACGGGCGAACCTAATTTCCCGGTAATGTCGCTGCTGACCGACGTACACGGCCCTTGGCATGTTCATTTCGATCCCAAATGGGGCGGTCCGGAATCTGTTACGTTCGATTCGTTGATCGACTGGAGTAAATCGGACAACGAAGGCATCCGTTATTATTCAGGAACAGCAGTGTATAACACTGTCTTCAAAGCTGAAAAGCCTGCTGATGGACGCGTTGTGCTTAGCCTTGGCGATGTTAAGAATATTGCTAAAGTAACGCTGAATGGCCAGGAAGTCGGAGTCGTTTGGTGTGCTCCTTGGCAGATTGATGTAACAGAAGCAATGAAATCAGGCGACAATGCACTGAAAGTGGAAGTGACAAATCTATGGGTGAACCGACTGATCGGTGATGAGATGTTGCCCGACGACGGAATCGTGGATATGCAATGGCCCGACTGGTTGTTGAACGGACAACCGCGTCCGAGCAATCGTTACACATTCACTACCTGGAAACATTACACTGCCGACTCACCTCTTCAACCTTCAGGACTTCTCGGTCCGGTTGTGCTTCTTAAAGAGGTAAAGTAAGAAGAATCAGTTCATAAAAAAACGGGTTGCGATCATTTGCGCAGCCCGTTTTTTTGTATCTCTTTGTCTGTCGGTCAGTCAAAGAAGACAGCACATGTCGGGTTTAAACCGCCGGCATCGAATGTGTCGAGCAGCATGCCTCGGTTATCGAACCGATAAACGGTGCCGTTGGTAATATAATCAGATGTTGAGATGTAGATGTCGCCGTTGTTTTCGTTGATTTGCAGCATGTAGATGCCGGACGAAGCGAGTGTCGAAGGTATGTCAGTCAGGAAGCTGTTGCTGTTTATGATGCCGGTAGCGATATCGTAGGTATAAAATGTATTTGTAGTTTTAGATGTCGACCAGTCGGTGACGGAATTGATAACATAAAGTTTGTCATTATATTCGGCCATATAGGAAGCATTGCCGATAACCTTGACTTCATTGTTGCGTTTAGTGTCGATTTGTTGAAGCACATAACCGCCGTCGGCCGTGTAATCGCATGAAATCACGAATACCTTGCCGTCTTCTTCGGTGAGGTAGCGGGGATTCTGTGCAACTTCTATTGTATTTTCGAGAGTGAAAGTGCGCAGATCAATCACGCGGATGTCGCGGAAATATTCCCATTGTGAGTTGCAGCTGTTGGCAACATACAGTTTGTCGTCGGTTTCAACAATGCCTTCCAGATAATCGCCAAGGCCGGAGAGCACTTTAACAACTTCGAGATTTGAAGCTTTAATTTTAGCAACAGCACCACCGTAGAATGTTGCGTAGATGTAGCCGTCGTCGGCAACCATTTTGCGTACACCGCCCTGAAGTTCTGGCATGGTTGTGAAGGTGACACGGGCGAGTTCAACTGCGGCTGCTGATAGTTTGGCTATATAGTTCGATTTATTCACTGCAACATACATGTTGTCGTTGTATTCAATCATGTCGGAAGCTGTGTCGCCGAGGCGCTGAAAATTCTGACGGTAAAAGATGTCATCGACGCTCAGGGATGCATTCGTCGGGGCATACAGTTTGATGTTTGAGTTATTGAGCCCCATTGATCCTTCGTTAAGAATGAAGACACGGTGGCGTGCCGGCAGTTCAACTTTTGAGCCTTGGTTTGTCAGATCGTCGTTGTCGGAGCAGGATACAGCTCCGATCGACAAGGTGATTGCTAACGCTGTGTAGGCGATGTGTTTAATTGTTTTCATTACTTGTAAAATATTTGGTTATAATGGTATTTTGTTATTCAGAAAACTAAGGTAGCCGATAACCTCCAATTCCGGCCCGGCATAGGATAATACTTTATGACATCGTACTGCTCATCAGCGATGTTAATTAAATCAGCTTTCAGGTTAAGATTCCAGCATTTTTTGAAAACGAATTCTCGCTGTATGGAGAGTGACTGATCGGCATAACCACTAATTTCGTTTGCCGGCAGATTCTGTGCCAGAAAATAGCGTTTACCCACAAAAATCGCTGAATAACCAATAGTGAGCCAAGGCGTTTTTGCTGTCAGCGATATGTTTCCGTTGTTGCGGGGAGTGTATGGTAGTTGATTCCGGTATGACTTGCTGTCTTTGTCAGTCATGTCGAGTGCCTTTTGCCAAGTGTAAGCGCTTTGGAGCGTTAATTCAAGCCAACGCGTCGGCTGAATAACTGTCTGCAGATTGACATCAATGCCTCCGGCGTGCACACGCCCGAAGTTTTGCATTTTCCATGCAAAAGTGGTCGGAATGGCTACAATCTTATCAGTGATGCGGTTAATATAGCCGTCGGCACTTACGGATATTGTTTCAATCCAAGCGATGTTTTCAACAGAACTTGAATAGGTGACTCCGGCATTGAACTCGCGGGCTTTTTCAGGCCGAAGCGAGGTGTTACCGATGCGATAGTAATACATGTCGTTGAAAGTTGGCAGGCGGAATGTGCTTTTTGCCATTAAACGCAGGTAAAATTCTTGTTGGATGATCGGCTTTAAGCGAAGAGCGACTGTCGGTGCGAGCCGGTGGAAATTGTCGGGCGATTTTCCGTTGCTTACATGCTCACATGTGGTAATGAAAGTTGCTCCGCCTTGAAGACGAAACATGTCGTTGGGTTCGAAGCGGGCGTTAAGTGCTGTAATCGACGATAAACGGCGCGGATTCTGATTTTCCGGGAAACTCGTTCGGAGGGTATTGACAGCTTCGTCCTGTGCGAGTGAAACAGAAAACCATTTGGATGGATTGTATAAGGCAGTAGTCGAAATATAATATTCATTCTGGTGCATCGTTTCGCGGAAAAAACCGTCGACAAATTCGATGCCGGTTCCTTTGTGACGCGTTTCACCATAGGCATATTTTATTTGTGCCTGAAAACGCCATTTTTTCGACAATGCTTTGCGAAAACAAGCCTGGATGAATGCATCGGTATCCCACAGGCGTTCCGTTGACTTAGGATTATAATAGATAACAGCACCGGGCAGACCGCGTCGGCTGTGATAGTACAGACCTTTGACATCGAGCGTGCCTCCGGAGCGTATGTCGTGAAACATGCCGACTTCAATGCGTTGCGACTCAATGGCCGAGTTGTTTCTGTGTTCGTTTGTTATGGTGGCTCCATTGTGAAGTTTGAACGGATAGTTGCCATCGGCACGCAAATAGTTTGCATCGACCGATAGTGATGTTCGGGCTCCGGCTTTTTGCCACAGACGTCCGTTCACACTCGCAAGGCCGAATGAACCGGTTGTGAGTTTTGCTGCTATTTCATTGTTGCGTCCCGGCTTGAATTCGGGGCGCATTGTTACAATGTTCAGGACACCCGCTGCTGCGAACATACGCGCCGACTGTAAAAGATTGTCTGACTGTCCGATTACGAGCGACATCATGGCGACGTTGTCTAGAGGAAAGCGCCCGATATCGATCTGTCCGGCCTGGGTGTTGCTGACGGATACACCATCGTAGCTGACGGCTGTGTGGGCTGCTCCCATATTGCGGACCGAAACAGTTTTCAGGCCGCCGATACCACCATAATCTTTAACGCTTACTCCGGCAAAGCGTCTGACGGCATCACCCATGTCTGTGATTCCGAGTGCATTGATCTGTTCGGCAGAAAGTGATTGAAAAGGTGTTGAAGAAGTTGTAGCGGCATACGAGCGGTGTCCGACCACTGTTACATCACTAATATGTTGCATCTGCATGACAACTGAGTCTGCTTCCTGTGCAGAAGCCGACCACCAAAATGCTATAGCCGTAAACGCCGCTATATTTCTATTGCTGCATATGAAAAACATAAAAAAGTTGCTGTCATCACGCTAAACTGCGAACGTGCCATGACGGCTGCCGGATTTAGTTTTTGCTGTGTTGCCACAGCGTTACTGATTGTGCCTCGGAGGATCCGGACACTTCTACCGCTCTCGTTGTTTTACAGGTTTTCTGGCTTGTTTCCCATTTTCATTGCCTTCCCACTTTGGTAGCAGTGGCTTTACCGATTGCCGGTAATGAAATGGTTTTGAGTGAAACTTACAGCAGCGCAACTGCCCGGGATTCACACCCGGTTCCCTACTAAAACATGGCAAAGGTAGCAAATTGCCGGATAATAGCAAAAAAATTAAGCCTGTTCCGCCAAACCGACAGCAGAACAGGCTAGATATGATATCAATAAGACTAATATGTCCGATATGTCTTATGGGTGATTAATAGAGGTTCACCATGCGTGGCTGCATGCGTGCCGGGAGAATACCGGTGCGCTGAATGATTTTCTGACCTATGGTTCCTGTGACAAACGAATAGAATCCATGGCCAAGGCTTCCGTTGACGGCAGTTGTGATCATGTACATTGAGCGGGTGAGCGGGTAGGAGCCGTCGTAGATGTAGGCCTGATAAGGTTTAAAGGCACGCAAGCTGTCGTCGCGACGAACCTTCAGCACTTTGACCGATGAGTCGAAGTCGGCAACGGTGGTGTCCTGCTGCTGCAACGACTGTATGCGTTCTTCGCGCGGCAGATCGCGAGTGCGCATGTCTGCACTGATCCAGCTGACTCCGATAATGCCGATGGCACTTTTACGCATTTGCACTTGCTGGAATACATCCATTATTGAATTCTGCGCAAACACATTCGGACCGAATTTTTCGCCTTTCATCACAGAATCACGCATGTAAGCAACCGTGCTCGAACCTTCAGAGTCGAACACAACTTGAATGTCGCCTGCTTTCGAGGGTTCAATCTGGTTCCAGTTGGTGACACGACCTGTGAGGATATCGGCTATTTCACTAACGGAAAGAATCTCTATCGGGTTTTCGGGATTCACTATCAAAGCAATGGCATCGACAGCGATTTTATTTGAACGAGGATTCTTTTTCTGACTTTTCAGATACTCGGTTTCCTTTTGAGTTAGCTCGCGTGCGACGACAATACTTTTTGTGCGTAAATCGAGAAGCGAATCAAAGCAAGCTTTCTCGGTTGTGTAGTAGGGGATGATGTTTGCATTGCCTTTTGTTGTGTATTCGAAGACATCGATTTCCTGGTTCATGATGTTTTCGAATGATGCGTCGCAAACAATTGTGCCCAATCCGGAAGTGCTGGTGTTTGTCGTTTTCTTGTCGCACGAGGTAAGCCCGGGCAGCAAGGCTGTCAGGGCTATAAGAAATGATAGGTGTAGATGTTTCACTTTTGTAGGATTTTAATGATTAATCGCCGATGCTTTGGTCGATGCCTGCAAACTGTCGGTAGCCACGCCAGATTCCGTAAACAACCAGTAGAATACCGGCTACCCAGCGGAGCCATGTCCATGTGCCGACGATAGCATTGAAAAAACCTGTGAGGAAAAGCACTCCGACGCCAACATAAACGATTATCATAATTACACCGAAAATATTACGCATAGTTTCGGGGGTTGCGGGACGATTGTCGCGATTGTTATCTTCGTTACTCATAAATAAAAAGTTTAAATTGTTCGATACTAAATTAACCGCTTCTGAACGGTATATATTTTTAACACATCAGAATGGTAATAGGTTCGCTACACATCGTAAAGTTAGTTAAATTTATTGAAATTTCAACGACAGAGTCCTCGGCTTGAAAAATCCGTTGTTTAAAAGGTGAAAATGACAGTAATGTCGGGGAAAAATATTAAATTTGGTTTAGAAAAACATAACAG
This sequence comes from uncultured Muribaculum sp., assembly GCA_964421745.1. GTDB lineage: Bacteria > Bacteroidota > Bacteroidia > Bacteroidales > Muribaculaceae > Muribaculum. The sequence goes on from CAYQYL010000013.1 coordinate 27,369, forward strand.
AAAATGCAATTGAATCCACCGTTAGCTGAGCGACTGCGCCCAAAGTCGCTCGATGATTATATAGGCCAGGAACATCTGGTTGGGGAGGGCTCTGTTCTCAGGTCGATGATTGAAACCGGCCGAGTGGCATCGTTCATTTTGTGGGGTCCGCCTGGAGTTGGTAAAACAACGCTTGCCAGTATTATTGCTCAGACAACAAACAGTCCGTTCTACACTCTCAGTGCGGTGACTGCCGGGGTGAAAGACGTACGTGAGGTGTTAGACAAGTGTCGGGCCGACAGCCGAAGTATGTTTGTTGAGGGGCGCCCGATCTTGTTCATCGACGAAATTCACCGTTTCAACAAAGCACAGCAGGACAGCCTGCTTGGCGCTGTTGAAAACGGAACGGTTACACTTATCGGTGCAACGACCGAGAATCCGTCGTTCGAAGTGATCAGGCCTTTGTTGTCGAGAGCTCAGGTGTATGTTTTGAATCCACTTGGCGAGGAGCAGCTGCAACAGCTTCTTGAACGGGCTTTGTCGACCGACCCGGTGCTGAGTAAGCGTAAGGTTGTGGTGGAAAGTACGAAAGCTCTGTTCCGTTTTGCTGGTGGCGACGCGCGTAAACTTCTAAACATTCTCGATTTGCTGGAGCAGTCTACAATGCCCGATAAACCTATTGTGATTAATGATGAGAGCGTGACCGGACATCTGCAGCAGAATCCGTCGGCCTACGACAAGAACGGCGAAATGCACTACGACATTATTTCGGCGTTTATAAAGAGTATTCGTGGAAGTGATCCCGATGCGGCGGTTTATTGGTTGGCCCGTATGATAGCCGGTGGGGAGGATCCAAAATTCATTGCCAGACGCATGGCAATACTGGCTGCGGAAGATATCGGACTTGCCAATCCGAATGCCCTTCTGCTGGCAAACGCTACATTCGATATAATCCACAAAATTGGTTGGCCGGAAGGGAGGATTCCATTGTCGGAATGCGCGATTTATCTGGCAAATTCGCCAAAAAGTAACACTGCCTATAAGGCTATCGATGCGGCGCTCGACCTTGTCGATAAAACAGGTAATTTGCCTGTGCCGCTTCATCTGCGTAATGCACCGACCAAGTTAATGAAGGAACTCGACTATGGCAAAAGCTACAAGTATGCCCACGACTATCCGGGAAATTTTGTGCGCCAGCAATTCTTACCCGATGCGTTACAAGGAGCACATTTCTGGCAAGCAGGTTCAAATGCCTCTGAAGAAAAGATGCGCCAAACCTATCAGTCGCGATGGGGCCGCACTGACGAAAGCAAGTAAGCAAAACAAATGTAAAAATAGTTGGTCCTGATGGTTATCAGCTTTATATGACTATACTGTCTTATTATATTTGACCGATGTTAATGAAAAAGGTTGTGCCCGCTAAATACAGACACAACCTTAATGATTTATGAACAGTGTTGGCGATTATTTCATCTTGTCGATGTAGTCGCGCAAAGCCTGATTGGTGGGATCGAGTTCGTAGACTTTTTCGTAGTATATTTTTGCAGTGGGGATATCGCGCTGCGAAATATAATATGAAGCGATCATTGAATAGGCTTCCTTGTAGTCTTCGATACGTTTTTCTTTGTGAGCGGGATCTGCATCGAGAAGTTCAAGAGTCTTGTTGTAGGTGTCGACCATTTCCTGAGAAGGCTGGTTGTCATACTTAACCAGGTACATGCGAGCTTTGTTACGCATCGGTACAGGGTTGGTCGGAACTGTTTCGATGACTTTGTCGATTGTGCTGAGCGCGGCTTCGATGTTGTCGGCCTTTTTCTGGCTTCCGGGTTCGGAAGTAGCTGCAACATTCTGGTAGCGCTGTGAAAGAGTTACGATATCATTGATGTTTGAGCCATCTTTTTCAACGAATGTTTTGAATGCTTCGAGCGATTTATCGTAGTTTTTCATCGAGTTGTAGGCCGAACTGAGAGCTTTGTAGAGATCTGCTTTGTCGGGGTTAACTGCAATGGCTTTTTCATATTCGATCACAGCAAGCGAGTCTTTGTCGAGTTCCTGAAGCACACCGGCATATTTTGTGTAGTCGTTAGCCGAAAATTTCACTTTGGGGTCGTTGATCGAGAAGAATGCCTGGGCAGCTTTTTCAGCTTCCGGATATTTCTCAAGGTCTACGAGGTTTAGGAATTCGATTCGGCGAAGCTGGAAGTTGTTGGGATCGGAAGCGAGGATCTTGCGTGCAAGGTCAAGGCTTTCGTTGTAGTGCTTGCCGTAATAGAGCAGAACAGAGTAACGCACTTCGTCGGATTTGAAGTGGTTGGGGTTGTTAATGTAGTCGCCATAGGCCTGGGCAGCTAAAGCCCACTGGTCGTTCTGGTAGTATTTTTCAGCAAGTTCACGCTGGCCGAGAGCCGATGAGGGGTTCTGGGTTAGCAGCTCTTTGAGTTTTGAAATTGCTGTTTCGGGGTTTACGTTGAAAATGACGTTAGCATATTTCACGTATGCTTCGGGCATTGTTTTTGAGTAGAGAATGGCGTTGTCGTAGTTTGCGTTCACTTCGCCCCATGCGCTGTTGAGAGCAGCGCGGTCGCCACGGAGCATGAAAATGTCCGGCGATTTTTTGTCGGCTTTGTAAGCGTCAGCATCGTATTTGTCGATTATTTCAGCATACTTAACAGGGTCGGCATTGAAATATGCGCGTCCAATTGCAACGAGAACCGAAGCGTCTTTTTTGTTGATTTTCTTTGCTTCGTTGAAAAGAGCTTCCGCAGCTTTCTGGTTTCCCTGAAGCAATTCTAACTCGCCGAGTCCTACTTTGTTAAGAGCTGACATAGGATTAGCGGCCAAACCTTTGTCGAAATCAGCTTTGGCTGCTGCAAAATTCTTGTTGTGAAGTTCAATAGCTCCCAGAAAGTAGTAAGCTGTAGCTTTGTCGGTAGAGGCGTCGTTCAAGTTTCGTTCGAGCAGTTCCTTTGCATTTTCATACTGCCCGGCCTTGAAATACTCTACGCCGTCTTTGTAGCCTTGTGCCGAAGCACTTATAGCGGCTGCCAAACAGAGAGAAAGAAGAAATTTAATTTTCATTTTTCCTTAATTGGTTTAATCGGTTTTTTATTGTTGTTTTGTTTATTGTCAGTTAACAGTTCTTGTCAGGTAATTGTCCTACAAATATAATGAATTAATCAATAATATTTGCGAAGTATCACTGATTAATTCATTATTTAATATTGAAACTACACCGGATTAACAAATATTGTGGAAACCGGGGCAATTGTATAGGACTTATTCAGGAGTATTATAGTAGTTGTCGAACCATTCGGCAAATCGGGAGATACCGTCGTTTAGGTCTATTTCCGGGCGGTAGCCGAATTGATGTTCCAACCGCGATGTGTCGGCAAAAGTTGTGTAGACATCGCCGGGTTGCATTGGCTGAAAATCCATTATAGCTTTATTGCCGAAAGCTTTTTCCATGGTGTGTATAAAGTCCATCAGTCCAACGGGCTAACCATGGCCTTTGTTGTAGACAGTAGCCGGGACAGGGTTTTCAGCGTTTTTAGCGGGCCGACTGTCGATCAACCGTAAAATTCCTTGCACAATATCGTCGATGTATGTGAAGTCGCGCGACAGATTGCCGTTGTTGAAATGAAAACTTTGATGGGTTTTCCGGTGCGAATGGCTTTAGTAAATAGCATTGGAGCCATGTCGGGGCGTTCCCACGGATCGTAGACTGTAAAGAACCTTCATAATCCGTCAGCTGTCTGTTGGTTTAGTTTGGCGTTTGCTGACTTTTTATCTCGATGTCGTAAATTTCGAACGGAGAGTTGTTCGACTTAAACTCCGGAACGGTTATCTTCATCAGGCGAACCATATCGGGGATATTGACATCAGACGACAAGATGCCCAGTTGGGACATTGTTTCTGCGGCATTCTTATAATCGTATTCGCGTACTTTAGCAATGCGGATGCGTTTATGTTCGGTGGGTATGGTGTTCTCTTCAGAAGCAAGCAGTTCCTCATAGAGTTTTTCGCCGGGGCGCAGACCGCAATATTCGATTGCGATTACTCCGTTTTGATGCTCGGCTTCTTCAACCGAACCGACTTCAAATCCGGCAAGACGTATCATCTGTTCTGCCAACTGACGGATTTTGACGGGTTGTCCCATGTCAAAAACAAAAATCTGATTGCCGGTTGTCATTGTTGCTGCTTCCATCACCAGACGACATGCTTCGGGAATTGTCATGAAGAAGCGCTCGATTTCGGGATGTGTAACTGTGACAGGACCTCCGTTTTCGATCTGCTCAGTGAAACGTGGTATTACAGAACCATTCGAACCAAGAACATTTCCAAATCGGGTGGTTACGAAGCGGGTGTTGCCTTTGACTTCACCTTTTTGCAATGCGAGCCCGAGCGATTGAACATATATTTCAGCTAAGCGCTTTGTGCAACCCATGATGTTTGTAGGATTCACGGCTTTGTCGGTTGACACCATAACCATGAGTTCCACACCGTGCTGCACACATTTGTCTGCAATCTGACGAGAACCAACCACATTAACCAGCACAGCTTCGCATGGATTTTCTTCCATTAACGGAACGTGTTTGTAGGCTGCTGCGTGGAACACAATCTGAGGTTTGAAGCGGCTGAAGATGTATTCCATACGAGCCTCCTGACGCACGTCGCCAATGACAGGTACAAAGTCGAGATCGGGGAATTTGCTTTCAAATTCCAAGCGTGTGTTGTGCAGAGGTGTTTCTGCGTTGTCAAGGAGAATCAGACGCTTGATGCCGAATGTGGCTAACTGGCGACAGAGCTCCGAGCCGATAGAACCTGCGGCTCCGGTGACCATGATGACTTTTCCTGAAAAATTCTTTTTAATTTCGTCCATAGAAATCTGAATTTCAGGGCGGCAAAGCAAATCTTCGATTCTGATTTTTCTGATAGAGTTGCTTGAAAGAGGTTTTCCGTTGGCAAGCTCGTCGACCGAAGGTGCGATAAGTGTCTTCAAGCCGCTATCCTGACAGTAGGAGATGAGGCGCTTATTTTCTTCGCGAGCATCTTTAAAATAGGCAAACAGAATGCCGTTAAGATTAAGTTTGTCGCGTAGGTATTCCAAATTTCCCTCATGCTCGAAGTAGTAGACAGGGAGTCCGGCAAGTGTAGTTCCGCGCAGGCGAGTACCGTAGCTCAGGAAACCCATAAGCTGATAGTGGCTGGAGCTTTTCAAGCGTGTAACCATTGCAACAGCTTTGTCGGTGTTTTTCCCGGCATAAATCAGAATCCTATTTTTTTGGATGGTTTTCAGATATCGGTGTTTGATTATGTCGAATGCCAGCATAGTGCATCCGCGTACACCGATAAGCGCACACAGGCAGGTCATGCAATCGAATGCAAGCATTGCCATGAGCTGTCTGAATGAAATTAGGTCGTGAATAAATGGAATCATTGCAATTCCAAGCAGAATGTCTTTGCACACCACTGCAACCGCTACTTTGGCTACATCGTGAAAAGTCGAATATCGGATAATTGTCCGATAGGTGCGCATTAAAAAGTAAACTCCGGCTGCAAATATAGTTGAAGCTGCCACCCAGCTAACTGCAAAAACGAATCCGAACGAATTGTCAAGTAGCTGTGCAATCAACAGCACTATTACAGACGCAAGCATAGATGTGATTGTGTCGCACAAGAGTACGGCCCAGGCGTTTACGTAGCGTTCAAGAAATCGGTTTACAATGTCCTTTCTCATAAGATTTAGTGCAGGAAATTTCCTGTTTTTGCTTGTAATTGTACAAACGTAGTTGTGATACCTCTAAAATTCCAAGAATCCTAAGCTTCATCAAAGTAGCATAAGATCATTTAACGCCATTGTAGAAGGAGTAATCGTTCTGATTAATCTCAGAAAACAACCCATTAAAATAGTGTTAAAATTTGTTGGCAAAGGTAATCAAAATAAATAACATTTGCAACCATTATCGTTGCATCCGGGAAATTTTAAGAAATATTTGGAGAACGCGTGTGGGCTATTGTAATGCGACACCAGGCTTGCCTCAGAACTGTATATAACTATTTAGGGGTCGTGTCTTATTGGACGCGACCCCTAAATAGTTATATAGGAGAATGATTAACGAACGACTTTCGCTGTTGAACCGTCGGAGAAGACAATAATATTGAGTCCTTTGGCCGGCTCGTTGAGCTCAACGCCGTTAAGATTGTAAATTTTTACTACAGTGCGGTTGTCGGTTGTCAGATTGTCGATACCGCTTGTGGCGCCGGCGACTTTGACAGCGCGAACATTGTAACCGTAATTGCGGGGAACGAAGCCCATGCCGTTGTGATCGCGTGCGTCAACACTAACGCCACCAGTGCGGCTCATTCCGAAACGAAGGCAATTGGCATTGTAATAGTAGCGGGCAGGGTCGTATTTGAGTTCAATGGTCCACAAGCATCCGGCTGAATTGTCGGACGACATGTGATCGCCCATGTAGAAACCACCGGCCGGAATAAAGATAGAGTTTCCGTTTTTGCCAGTGACGCGGGCTCCTTTGCGTTCACCGATTGTTTCGCCTGTCCAGGTGCAGTTGTTTTTGTCGAGCAGCTCGTTGAACTGGTCGGATGTGGGTGAGCTGATACCGGCTGCGAATGCTGCGATGTCATCTTCTTTGTCGAGAACGCATTTGTTGTCGACAACTCCGTAGGCAGCGTCCATGACATACTTGGTCATTACGCTTTGTGTTCCGTCGCACCATTTGTAATTTGCCCATGAGTAATCGGTTTTGCCTTCGATTTCACCCCATGAAACGTATGTGCCCGGATCTTCCTCAGATGTGGCACCCTGATTCATATTGGCCCAGAGGGTTCCCGAGGGCAGTCCGAGGTCAACGAATTCAATATTCGACTGAGCCGAAACAGAGGCAGCAGCCATTAACAGTGATAATGAAGCAATAAATGTGTAGTTCTTTTTCATACGCGTGTTTGTTAGTGAATGTTTTTGCAAAAGTATAAAATAAATGATAATCTATAAATTTTTTGTTGAAAAAACTTCACCCGATTACAAAAAAAAGAGTGCGCTGCAGTGAATCAGCGCACTCTTTTTGTAATATTGGATGTTATTTTTTCGAAATTAGTCTACTCCAAGATCTTTTTTGATTGTCTGAATCTTTGCGTCGGCCTCTTCGATTGCTTTATTGTAGTCGGCTGGTGTTTCCATTTTGCCGCGTACTTCAACATAGAATTTGATTTTTGGTTCCGTACCTGAGGGGCGAACCGAAACTTTAGTGCCGTCGGCAGTGAAATACTGGAGCACGTTGGATGTTGTCGGCATATCCATTTTTGTAATATTGCCGGTGGCTACGTCGGTCTGGTTCAGGTCGGCATAGTCTTTTATTGTTACAATGGGGCTGCCTGCGAGGTGTGTCGGCGGATTCTGACGAAGACCTTTCATGATTGCGACAATCTCTTCTGCGCCGGATTTGCCGGTGCGTACAAGTGAGATGCCTGCTTCGCGGGAGAAACCATATTTAATGTAAATGTCTTGAAGCATCTGGAGGAAGTTCATGCCTTTGGTCTTAGCCCAGGCAAGAGCTTCTGCCATTAACGACACCGCACTGACTGCATCTTTATCGCGGCAGAAATCTTCGGCCAGGAAGCCATAGCTTTCTTCGCCACCGCCAAGATACCGGCCCAAGCCTTCGTTTTCACGGATAACGGCTGCAATCCATTTGAAACCGGTGTAGCAGTCGTACATTTTGAAACCGTTTTGCTCGGCGATAGATTTGATTGTTTCTGTGGTTACGATTGTTTTGACAATGTATTCATTACCAGTGATTTTGCCAAGCTCGCGGTTGCGGGTCATAATGTAGTTGAGCAGAATCATAACAATCTGGTTGCCATTGATGAGCACGTACTCGCCGTCGTCGTTGCGAAGCACGCAACCGATGCGGTCGGCGTCGGGATCGGATGCAAGAATCAAGTCGGCACCAACTTCTTTTGCTTTTTCGATAGCCATAGCCATAGCCGAAGGCACTTCCGGGTTGGGCGATGCAACAGTGGGGAAATCGCCTGATGTAACGTCCTGTTCAGGAACATTAATAATGTTGGTGAATCCATAGTTGCGCAATGACTCGGGAATCAATTTCACTCCGGTTCCGTGAATTGGGGTGTAGACGATTTTCAAGTCATGATACTGCTTCACTGCATCCGGACTGAGCTGAAGACCTTTAATTGCAGCAAGGAACTTGTTGTCGATTTCTTCGCCGATAATCTGGATTTTCGACTTGTCGCCTTCAAAACGGATTTCTTCGACACCTTTGATTTTATTGACGTAGTCGATTATATTTGTATCGTGGGGTGCGATAATCTGTGCGCCATCGCTCCAATATGCCTTGTAGCCGTTGTATTCCTTGGGGTTGTGCGATGCTGTGATGTTAACACCGCTCTGGCATCCGAGTTCGCGGATTGCGTAAGACAGTTCCGGGGTTGGACGGAAGCTGTCAAAAAGATAAACTCTTATGCCATTGTCCGA
>CAYQYL010000014.1:0-13362 GCA_964421745.1 uncultured Muribaculum sp.
TGTTCGAACCCATTTCGGAAATCTGTGCGCGGATGCTGTTTTTGGATCCTTGTCCGATAGCAAGCATGGTGATTACGGATGCCACGCCGATAATGATTCCTAACATTGTCAGGAAGCATCGGAGTTTGTTGTTGTTCAGTGCCTTTATGGCTATTTTGAGAAGGTTGCCAAAATTCATTGTAAAAGGAGTTTTGTGAAAATCAGTCGTTGTCGACAGGGAGAGAGTCATATATTTCGCGAGCCGACATTGGCGATGGATTCAGAGTGTCTGAAACTATTTTACCATCGCGCAGCACAATATTTCGCGAAGAATAAGCAGCCAGATCGGGATTGTGCGTCACAAAGATAATTGTTCTGCCGCGAGCATGCAGTTCCTGAAAAAGCACGAGAATTGAAAAAGATGTACGTGTGTCGAGATTTCCTGTTGCCTCGTCGGCAAGCACTATTACAGGATCGTTGACGAGTGCCCTCGCTATTGCCACACGCTGTTGCTGGCCACCCGACATCTGGTTGCTTTTATGATAAAGACGTTCGTGGAGCCCCACGGCTTCAAGAGCGGCAATTGCACGTTCGCGTCGTTCCTTTGCTGATACCGCCGAATTGTAGAGCAATGGCAATTCTACATTTTCAATTGCAGTTGTTTTGGGTAGCAGATTGTAGTTTTGGAACACAAATCCGATTTTGCGGTTGCGGGTAACGGCTCGTTCGTTTTTCGACATAGTCTGAACTGGAACGCCGTCCAGTGTGTATTGACCCGAAGTCGGAGTGTCGAGGCATCCCAGCAAATTTAGCAATGTCGATTTTCCGGAACCGGATGTCCCCATTATTGTAACGAATTCACCCTCGTGAATGGTGAACGAAACATCACGAAGCGCATGTACGGTTTCTGAACCGACAGTGAAATTGCGCCTGATATGCTCTACCTTGATTATTTCACGTTTATTGTTGTGCATAGCGTTTTATTTTTTGCGTTGTGGCGGACGAGGAGCAAACGGGCTTTGCTCATTGTCGTTGTCTTTTGCTGACGGCTGGCTGACTGAGTATTCGAGCGCGATTTCATCACCTTGGTTCAGACCGGAAAGAATTTGTGTGTTTATACCGTTCGTAACTCCGACAGTGACGGCGACAGGTGTGAGTTTATTATCGGCTAATTTCCAGACGATTTTCTGATCTTTTCCGGTAACCGGCAGTTCGGCATCGAATGCCGGTAGATTCTTTGCGTCGGAATACTCGTGGGGCGAGAATCGAATTGCCTGATTCGGTATGACAAGAATATCCTTCTCTTCCGTGACGTAGATGGTGAGGTTGGCTGTCAGTCCGGGAATCAATTTGTGGTCGGGGTTAGGAGCTGCGACGATCACTTCGTAGGTGACTACGTTACTTTCTGTTGTTGGATTCAGACGAACTTGTGTGACGGAACCTTCAAACACATTGTCGGGGTAGGCATCGACAGTGAATGTCACATGCTGGCCAACTTTCACCTGGCCAATATCTGCCTCGTCAACATTGCCGACAACTTGCATATTGTCGAGATCTGCAATGGTGTAGAGGTTAGCAACACTCATATTCGACACAACGGTCTGGCCGACTTCAACATCGCGTGAAATAACGACGCCATCGATAGGTGAATATATTTCAGCATAATTGAGATTCTTGGCAGCTCTGACGCGGTCGGCCTGAGCTTTTTCGTAGGCTGTTTTTGACACGAGGTAGTCGCGTTGCGAAGTCTGGAATTCGTAGTCGGAAATCAGTTGTTTGTCACGTAGTTTTTTGTTGCGTTCGAAGTTGGTTTTGTTGTACTCATATGTCACCCGAGCTGATTCCATGTTGGCATCGGCACTCCGCAATTCACTGCTGAGAAGTGTTTTCTCAATTTCTGCAATCAGCTGTCCTTTTGTGACTTCCGAGTTGAAATCAACATAGAGCTTGTCGATAATACCGGTCACTTGGGTGCCGACATCGACTTGCGTTACCGATTCGACAGTTCCGGTTGCTGTGACCGATTCTGATATTTCCCCGGTCTGGGCTTTAATGGTTTCGAGTCGGACTTTCGGTTCGTGAGAACATGCACACAGCAGCAGTGAGAAAGCAGCGCATGATGTCAGTTTACGTAGGTTCATATCGTTTTGAGTGTTATGGATTTACTATTGTGGAAGTGTTATTTGTGCAGTACGGTAGAACTGTATCATTTTCTGTGCAAGCATGGCCATATATTTGGCTTGAAGCAGGGAGTGGCGTGCCTGAAGCAGATTATTGTGGGAGGTCATTAACTCGATGGTATTCACTAAACCGAGCGAGAACTGTTCGTTTACAAGGTCGTCGCTTAGCTTTGCGGAAGCTTCCTGTTCGATGCCTGCAGAGTAGCGCGACTGTGCGGCCCGGAGGTCGATATACCACGACTCTACATTTTGAGCGATTTCAGTTAGCCGTTGTTGTGTGTCGAGATCTGCATTGAGTTGTTGTATGCGTGCTTTAGCCTTAGCTGTCTTCGCCCGTCGGTTGTCGAAAATAGGAATTGATAAAGTCAGGCCTACCGACTCTGAAGTACGTTGTTTCAGTTGCGTGCCAAATGCACTTCCTGGAGCTGCGTAGGCTGTGCCGACACCGGCATTGAGGGCTATTGAAGGAGAACCCTGGGCTGAAGCAATTTCTACATCGTAGGCTGCCGATTCGCTCTGAAGTTTCAACGCTTGAATCCGTGCGTCGACTTCAATTGCCATTTCATAGCTCTGCTGAATTGGAGGCAGCTGACGAAGCACTTCGTCGGCCGACCATTGCAATGGCACTATAGTTATTGCGGAATCGATGCCGAGTTGGAGCAGCTTTTTTAGTTCCATACGGCGTGTGTCGTAAGTGCCGACGGCATTGACATAATTATAATGATCCTGCTCGTATTGCGACTGAAGTTGGGCATAATCGACGCGCGACAGACGTCCGGCTTCCATGAGTTGTTTGGCACGGTTGGCCTGGGCAAGACTCAATTTTTCCGCCTCGCGGTAAATGCCAACCGATTCGCCGGCATAGAGTATGTTGAGATAAACCTGTAGTAAATCTGTTTCGAGTGTGCGTTCGATGTGCGTTGTATTCAGATGTGATATTTCAGTCTGAAGTCTGTCGCGTTTAATTGTGTTTTCGCGTTGACGTCCGTTCCACACAGTCCAGGAAGCGTTGAATCCGTAGTTCGAAGAATATGTGTTTCTGGAATCGTTTTCACCCCATGGATAGTTTGAAAATGAGTGTGAGGTAGCAAAGTCGAGCGAAGGTTGCCATTGCGCTTTCGACTCGGCCAGGGTCTGGTCGGCAATTTGTTCAGTGATTACTGATTGTTGCAACGAAATGTTGTTTTGCCTTGCATAGTCAATACAATCGGCGTAAGTCCATGCACTTTGCTGGGCAAATGCAACGACGTTAAAGACAGAAATCAGCAATGCGGTTGATAGTCGTTTTGTCATCGGAATTTTGAATTATATTACAAAATTACCTTAACTGTTTTTAGACTACAAATATAATATACTTATAATATGACAATTGGCAAATTTAACACTATTATTCTCGATAAACAGGAACGGAATCTTAAATATGTTAATTAATGTAAAATTGGAAATCTTTAACAGTGTTTTAATCAGCAATTTAAAGTATCAGATTGTTTTTCTTTCTGAAATACTAACTAAAAAATATATTGATATGACAACAGATTTTGAAAAGAACATTAAAAGTAGCAAGGTAGTATTGGTGGAATTCTTCGCAACATGGTGTCCTCATTGCCAGCGCATGATGCCTGTTGTCGATGCTTTACGCGAGAAACTTGCCGGAAAAGTAAATGTTTTCCAATACGACATCGATAAGTTCGAAGCATTGTCGGACGCTCATGGTGTTGAGGTTGTCCCGACATTTATAGTCTACCGCGACGGTGAGGAAGTGTGGCGTAAATCCGGCGAAATGACGGAAGATACGATTCTCAGCCAAATTGACGCAGCTAACAGTTAATTTACAGATAGGTGATCGGTGCACGTGGTGCCTATCGAACCTTTTTATTGATTGGTTGCAGTGCGGATACTCAAACGGGTGTCTGCACTGTTTGTGTTATTCTTAATCCACTCATTACCATTCCCGTTTGGGATAGATGAAACGGGCAAGTCCATATATGTAACGGCGGAAGCCGGGACGATAGTTAAGCAGTCGGTCAAACCAGCCAATATGAGGATTAACCAATTTCACCACATAGCCAACATAGAACATAGCGAACAGTGTGCCTGCGCCGACAACTGTCCAGGGCCAGGAACCGAAAAAGCAGAATCCTGAAATGACGGCTAAAACAACGAGTGTTGTATCAACAATAATCTTGACTATAGGAAACGGTTTGCCGCTCACGCGCGCAATAGCAACCTGTATGCCTTCGCCAGGCATTGTAACCGACCCGCATCGTATTTCTAAGGCAACCGCACATCCCAGAATCGTAGCGCCGGCTAACTGAGCAATAATCTGGCTATATAGCAAATCATAATGGAAATAAGATGTGATGAACATGTTGATGTCGAGAAAAGCACCGAACACAAATCCAACCAAGAGTTGAAATAGCTGTATGAGTTCGAATTGGCGTCGTAGAACCAAAATTTGAGCCAATACGAGTATTATGTTCATCACGTTGGTGTACCCACCTATTGTCCAGCCTGGAACCAATCCAGCCTCGCCGGCAAGAGAGAATGACATAGGAATGGAAGATATCACCCCGCTACCCAGATTCGACCTCACACACAGCGCGACTCCCAGGGTCATAAAAAACATAGAAATCAGCAAGAGCAGATGCTGCCAAACAAATCCGATTACCTTATCTTTTGTATACTTCATGCTTATCGATTTTGATTGTGCCGACAGTTGCAATTTACGTGTATCGGCAAATAATCATGTCATAGGTTTATCATTTCCCAAAAGTGATCGCTCGCTTCTGCATCGGAAAATAAAAGCCAAATGTTGTAGCAAAATTACGGAATATAAGCGAAAAAACAATGCCTGCTGCTTCTGTATAAATAAACAAGCACGGCACAACGGTGTTCTCCCGGAGTGCCGTGCTGAAGAAGTGAAGGAGTACGATGCTATTTTATGCGCTTAATTAATGTTGTTGAAGAGTTGTGGCAATTCTGCATGGCTGCACTATTTACATGCCAAAATTTTGTGGGAACGAGGGGGGCTTTGTGTTTGGTTAATTGTTGGGGGAGATGTAATTTTGTATGCTGTGGGCGAAGGAAGCGCTTACGGTTTAGGTTGTGTTTTCTTTAATTTGAAATATATGAAGCAGATGCGAAAGGCTTCGCGGCAGAAGCCGGAGGAATGGGCACTGGAGGTGTTTGACAAGGCGCCATACGTTACGGTGAGTATGGTGCGTGCCGACGGTACGCCTTACGGAGTGCCGTTGTCGCTTGTCAGGAGTGATGACAAAACATTTTATTTCCACTGTGCTAACGAGGGTGAGAAAATAGACTGTATCTGCTCACAGCCGATTGTTAGTCTGTCGGCTGTGAGCAGATGTTCGCCTAGGTTTGAGGAGGAGAAGAATAATTTTACGGAGCATTACAATTCGGCCATAGCAATAGGTCGGGCAGAAGTTGTTACGGACAGTGATGAAAAGGTGTTAGCACTAAGACTATTGTGTGAGCGCTTTCTTCCCAAGTATATGCAGCATTTCGATGAGGCTGTTGAACGCAGTCTTGGAAGGACAACGGTTGTGAGGATTACATTGACTGAGCCGGCCGTTGGTAAATGTAAGTCTTAGCGGCTTCCTGCCTTGGAGCGTTCGGCGTTGGCTTCTGTACTGATAAGTTTTTGTGTGTCACGCTTTTGACGACCCCATTGCAAATTGTAGCTTATTGTCAGGAAAGGCATTCTTTTGTTCACGCGCATGTGCTGTTCGTTGGTGTTCCACTTGTTTACGGATTTAGAGCCTTGATCGTATTTGCCGAAGGGTCTGATGATGCCGGCGCTGAATTGCCAGTCTTTCCAATTATAGCGAAGGTCGATAATGTTATTGCTCTCGCCCCAATAGATTTTTTCGCCCCAAAGGATGCTTTGCGACCGCATGTATTGACCGGAAAGAACGAAGCCCCAGTGTTTCAGCCGGACAGAGGCATTTCCGCTCCATGAATTGTTTGTGTGTGAGTAGCCGGTGCCGCGCATTCGCTCGCGTGTCAGTTCGAAGTCGGCGCCGATTGACAGCCATTTGGGGATTATGTCGATTTCAGGAGCGAAAAACAGTGTTATGTTTTGCAAGCCCCGGCTGTTTTCATAGGTTGTGACAAGTTTATTATCGTCCCATTTGATTGAAGGCGCTATTGCGTCGGGCGATGTGGATGCATTGATTCCGGCCGAGGCATTAATGCGTTTGGAATTAAAACTATAGCGGAATGAGAGTTTGTAGGATGTGGCTGCGCGGAGGTCCGGATTGCCTATGAGCCACTGAAAACCGTCGAGTTGTTGCGGAACTATGTTGGTTTGGACCAAGGTCGGTGCTGTTTGCCAAGAGGTGAAATTGAGGCGAAAATTATGGGATGGATTTGGAGAATACGTGATTGTTGCCTGCGGCCGGAGTCCCCACGAGTTGTTGCCGCGTTTTGACTCGCGTAGGCGGAACGATATGTATTGTGCGCCTATTCCAGCAGAAACCGACCATTTTCCGAGCTTTTGAAAATACTCCGCAAATAAATAGGCGCTCTCCTGACGCTGGTGGAAAGTAGGATTGCCAAAATTTGCATATGTGGACCGGTTTCGGTTGAGCAAAGCAGACGCACCAGCAGTTAAACGCGATGAATTCCAGTTTTTTATATAATCAGCTTCGAGGGAATAAGCCTGATTCCGGTCTTTGATACCGACATGGATGTCGTTTAGAATTGACATGTCGACAGGATTTCGTTCGACGTAGTCGGAGAACGAGCGCCCCCAAAATAACGAGCTACTGAAATCGACTACGAGCATCTGCTCGCGTGCGAATTGTTGTTGCCAGTAGAGCGATAAACCCGGGGTATGGCCTGTGTTGCCATGAGAGTCTGTCAGAGAAATATTTCCGGCTCCATTGCTTAGCGAGAGTAAACCTTTGTATAGAAACTTATCGGTCAAATCCTGATTAAGATTCAGTTCGACCATGAAAATAGTTGTATCGGGTTTTACATAGCTGTAGGTTAACCATGCGTCGGATTTTGAATTGTCGAAATAGCCGCTTTGAGGAGTTTCTGTGCGTGTCAGCATGCTACCGTCCGGGAACGTAAATGTTTCGTGATAGTCGCGATAAGAGCCAATTTTATTTGCCAGTCTGAAGCTTGAACCGATTTCCCACTGTGAATGTCCGACATTATATTTCGCATCAGCTACGTAAAACCCCCAAGCCTGATTCAACGCAGGTTTGGCAATGGCCATAAATGAGCCTCCAATGGTGGGATTAACGACAATAAAATTCAGAACACTGCTGGCTCCATTATAGCGAAGGCCCGGGTTGCTGATCCATTCGACGCGTTTTATCGTTTCAGGTGAAAGTGAACGAATGCGCTCAACCGAGGCCGGACGCCCGTTAATGCGTAGTTGTACGGGTTGGCCTGCCGATGTAACAGAAGCTAATGCTTCGTTCACAGATAAAGTCGGTATCATCAGATCTGACAAAAGTTGTAACCCATTTTTGGAGTTGTCGACCGTACTTTGCGATGGGTGATACACATCCATGTCGGGTTTGTGAATCACACGAGGCGCCTCGACAACTATTTCCTGTAGGTTTTGTCCGACGATACTGTCGGTTTGTTCCTGAGCCGAAACTGTTATTGCAGTAAAAAAGCAAATTGTGAAGAATAGAGTTTTTTTCATGTCGTTGTTTTTTGGGCAAAGTTACGGCCAAAGCTGGACGCAAACCAAAAAAACAATCTGACATGTGAGATTATAATGTATTGTAATATAGAATGTTATCGTGGGAAGTCATGAAAATTTCTGACAGGCTAAAAAACGGATATAAATTGGCTTGAATTAGGCGTATTGAGTGATGTTATTTTGGCTTTCAGACGAGATTTGCGTTTATAAACAACATCGATGTTCTCGCCAAGCAAAACGGCAATTGTACGGTTAGACAGATTGCATGCAATGTATACCAACAGACGATAGTCGTCGGGCCGTATGTCAGGCAACTCACGCTTTAGATTGTCTATGAATCCGGCATTGCAGTCGTTGAGTGAGTGCTCCATATCGGCAAAAAGGCCGTTGTCGGATTTGATGTTGTCGATTTGTGATTTAACTTTATCGGCTATGGCTTTCTTTTCGGTTTTGGTGCCTTGCGATTCATAATAAATCTGGCAAAGCTGGTCGATTGTGTCGAAACGGTTGCTGAGTTGATTGCCAAGTTTAGCTTGAAGTCCGGAGCAGATTAATTTGTTTTGTGTCAGGCCTTCACGAAGAGCAAACGCCTCTGATATAAGATTCTCGTTCCGTATATTCTGCAAACGAAGTCTTTGCCTGAGCCATACGATAGTAGCAACAGCAGCCAGAAGTGTTACGAAGAAAATCCAGAAGAAATTGATTGTTCTTACGCGAGCCTTGTAGAGTAAAAATTCTTTTTCTTTCTGCATGTAAAGAGCTGTGGCGAGTTCATTGTTGTCGCCAGAATTATTAAGTAGCGCTTTAAGGCTGCACGCATGGCGGTAGACATCGGAATTACCTTTGTAATAATTCACAGCAATGTCGACTATTGTATCGGTAGGAGCTGCTATTCGATTAGTGACAAGTGCTTCGGAATAGAGCAGAGCCCAACGAGCCATTGTTGCAGAGTCGGGGAATTCGGCTACATTGAATTGGTTTAGCCGGTGCATAGCCGCTGAGGGATCAGACTGCATCAGAGATTCAATCCGGTCGAGTTGGCGGGATGTTTCCGAGGCAGAATAGGAGCATCCACAGGCAATTAATGTTATTATAATGTAAAGGAGGTTTTTCATTGCAATAGCTTTATGGCGTAAAGTTAGTGAAAATATGCTTCTGAAATGATGTTTTTGACACTTTGTTGCATTTTAAACTCATTAATTTTGCTGAAAAAATAAGCAGGAACACAATGAATCACACTCACAGCGAACACAATCATAGTCATCATCACCATGCACACTTCACGCGCGTCAGCAAGGTGTTGATGTGGGGTATAATTCTCAATTTGCTTTACGTAATCGTAGAAGGCGGTGTCGGCATATATGCAAACTCAATGGGACTCGTGTCGGATGCAGGCCATAATTTGAGCGATGTGTTCAGCCTGGTGCTGACGCTTGTTGGAGTAAAACTGGCACTTTCGCAGGCAAATAATCGTTTCACCTACGGCTATCAGAAAGCTACGATTCTGATTTCCCTGTTAAACGCTATTTTGCTGCTTGTTGCTGTTGGCATAATCATAGTTGAGAGCATCAGGAAATTTGCTCATCCGGAGGCAATCGACGGCGATCTTGTAAGTTGGACCGCGGGCATAGGAATAATTGTCAACGGCCTGACTGCTTGGTTTCTGATGAAGGATCAGAAAGAAGACATGAATGTTCGTGGAGCGTTCCTGCACATGGCAGCAGACACGCTCGTTTCTGTAGGTGTAGTGATTGCGGGAATTGTAATCACTTTTACGGATTGGGTAATGATCGACCCAATTGTATCGCTTGTAATAGCGGCTCTGATTCTTGTTTCCACTTGGTCGATGCTTCGTGAGGGGCTTTGTCTTGCAATAGACGGAGTTCCTGAGTCTGTAGATATAGATAGGCTGAAGACGAACATAGAGGCGTTGCCGCACGTACGTTCAATCCATCATATGCATGTCTGGGCATTGAGTACGACAGTGAATGCGATGACGTTACACGTTCTGATTGACAGTCGCGACAATGAGGATGCCACGAAGCTGGCGATTAAACAGATAGCTTCAGATGCTGGGATCGAGCATCCGACCGTTGAGTTTGAAACAACACCATGTGAATGCGAGAAAGTTTTTCAAAAATAGAAAGGATAAACTGGTTGTTAGTTGATTATCAGCTGTTCGAGTGGTCGTTTGGGTACGTAGTGGACAGATGTTGAGTCACGGTAATACTTAATGTCACCGTCTGCTTCGATGTTGACAATCTTTACAGTTTCTGCCGGATAGCCCAAAGGAAGGACATAGCGAGGTTTGTAGCGTTCCGGGATATACAATTCGCGTGTGATTATTTCTCTGTTGAAAGCCATTATTATGCAACTGCCTATTCCGAGCGCAGAGGCTCCAAGTCGAATTGCCTGCAATTGTAAACCATCGTCGCACAGGCAATTTGCTGTCAATTCTGTGTCGATGCATTGGATCAGATATGCAACTGGTTGTTCGCCTTCGGAGGGACCATCCCAATCGGGAAGATAGCCTGCCCATTTCAGTGCAGGGAATATAGCCCGACATTCGGCTTGATCGCATACAAGACGGTAACGTAGAGGTTGAAGATTCCGGGCTGATGCGCAATAGCGAGTGAGCTCTACAAGTTGTTCGAGAGTGGACCTTTCGATCTTTAACGATTGATTGAAACGGCGGAACGAACGGTCGCTTTTGAGCAATTCAAGATATTGCTTATAGAGGGTAGGTTCTTTTATTGCAGTCATATAGTGAATGATTTTTACTGCAAAAATAAATCCTTGCAATGTTAATTCGAGTTAAATTATGTATTAAATGCTAATATCATGAATCGTTAGCGGCTACCGTGATGTAACTTTGTTGCATACTTGATAGAATAACAAATCGGAAAGATAGACAGACGATGACGAAAGAAGATTTAAAAATAGTGTTTTTTGGTACGCCGGAATTTGCATGTGAGAGTTTACAGACTATTTATGACAAAGGTTATAATATAGTTGGAGTGGTTACTATGCCTGATAAACCAGCGGGGCGCGGACATAAGCTGTTGCAATCGCCAGTTAAAGAATTTGCATTAGCACATGGACTCGAACTGATGCAGCCCGTTAGCCTAAAAGCACCAGAATTTGTTGAAAAACTTCGTCGGCTCAATGCCGATCTGTTTATTGTCATAGCTTTCCGAATGTTGCCTGAAATAGTGTGGCAGATGCCACCGCTCGGCACATTCAATCTTCATGCTTCGTTATTGCCTCGTTATCGGGGTGCCGCACCGATTAATTGGGCTGTAATAAACGGAGATACCCAAACGGGGGTGACTACTTTTTTCCTTAAACACGAAATCGATACGGGCGATATTATCGATCAGGAGAAAATCGATATCTTGCCGGAAGATAATGTAGGCGATGTACACGACAAGCTCATGCATCTGGGAGCACAATTGACAGTTAAGACTATCGATGGAATAATCAACGGAACATTAACGCCTTTTCCACAAGATAGGTTGCTGAAAGGAGTGGAGCCGACACCTGCCCCAAAAATATTCAAAGACACCTGTAGGATAGAGTGGGGTGCAACGGCTGAAAAGGTGCATAATCTTGTCAGAGGTTTGTCGCCTTATCCGGCAGCATGGAGCGTGTTGACCAATGGAGAAAATGAAATCTCCGTTAAGATTTTCGAAACAGCTGTTGCTGAAAATACTGATTTGCCTGCAGGCACGCTGTCGGTTTCGAAAAACAAGCTTATGGTTGCATGCGGCGACAAATGGCTGGAGGTAAAGCAACTTCAGGCGGCCGGTAAACGTAGAATGTCGGCTGCCGAATTTATGCGAGGAATCGACTTGAGCGATTATAAAGCCATATAAATTAATTTTGTTGGCCAATTTAATTGAAAAATCACTAAATTTGCAAGAATTTTACAGTTATAGACCAATGGCTCAAAAACCTTCGATTCCAAAAGGAACGCGCGATTTTTCACCCGCCGAAATGGCGCGTCGCAACTATATATTCGACACAATACGCAATGTATTCGCACTGTCGGGTTTTAAACAGATTGAAACTCCAGCTATGGAAAACCTGTCGACGCTGATGGGTAAGTACGGGGAGGAAGGCGACAAACTGCTTTTCAAGATACTCAATTCGGGTAACTATCTCAACGGAGTAGACCCGATGCTGCTTGAGAGTGGTGAAGCGACCGGGCGTTTGACTTCGTCGCTTTCTGAAAAGGGGTTACGCTATGATTTGACAGTTCCGTTTGCACGCTACGTTGTACAGCACCGTGCCGACATTCAGTTGCCGTTTAAAAGATTTCAGATCCAGCCCGTCTGGCGAGCCGACAGACCGCAGAAGGGTCGCTATCGTGAATTTTATCAGTGTGATGCTGATGTTGTTGGTTCTGATTCACTGTTATGCGAGATAGAACTGTTGTCTATAATCGATGAAGTGTTCCGCCGTTTGGGAATCCGCATCGCCATTAAGCTTAACAACCGTAAAGTGCTTGCCGGAATAGCAGAACTGATTGGTGCTCCCGACAAAATTGTTGATATAACCGTAGCAATTGACAAACTTGACAAGATAGGGCTTGACAACGTGAATGCCGAGCTTGCCGAACGTGGACTTTCGGCAGAGGCAATAGCAACCCTGCAACCGATTCTTGCAATAGACGGCTCTACTACAGAACGGCTTAAAAAACTTCGCGAGGTTCTGGCCTCATCGGAAACCGGTATAAAGGGTGTAGAAGAACTGGAAACCGTTTTAGCCGGTGCTGAAAAATTCGGAATTGAAGCTCAAATTGATCTGGATGTTTCTCTCGCTCGCGGTTTAAACTATTACACAGGAACAATAATTGAGGTTAAAGCTCTCGATGTTCAGATCGGTTCGATTACCGGAGGCGGCCGTTACGACAATCTGACGGGAGTGTTTGGTATGCCAGGTGTTTCAGGAGTCGGAATTTCGTTTGGTGCCGATCGTATCTATGATGTCCTGAACACACTTGATTTGTACCCTGACACAGCAAGCTCAGTTACGACTGTGATGTTTGCCAATTTCGGAGAAGCGGAATCGCTTACATCGCTTTCTGTGATCAAGAAGTTGCGTCAGGCCGGAATTTCGGCGGAAATATATCCTGATCCTGTAAAGATGAAAAAGCAGATGGCGTATGCCAACGCACAAGGTGTGCCTTTTGTGGCGATAATTGGTGCAGATGAAATGGCCAATAATACAGTCACATTAAAAAATATGATAGACGGCACTCAAAAAACAATGTCTATCGATGAACTGATAACATTTTTAGCTACCCGTTAACATAAACGAATTATGAAAGAACTCCCAAAGACCTATAATCCCTCGGAGGTAGAAGACAAATGGTATGCCTACTGGATGGAAAACAATCTATTCCATTCCGAACCAGATGCGCGCGAACCATATACAATAGTCATTCCACCGCCGAATGTAACGGGTATACTTCACATGGGCCATATGCTCAACAATACTATCCAGGATATCCTCGTG